>NZ_JBXYJH010000034.1:0-2904 GCF_057396215.1 Psychrobacter sp. CX18
TACCACCAACATAGGCGGTATCATCGCCAATATTCAAACTGATAGCGATGGCAACCAAAGCAATGGCACACTTAACTTCACCACCGAGACCTTAACGACCCAAGATATCACCAACACTGCTACCAATGAGCAGCGTAACCTAGGCGGAAGTATCGGCGTAGGTACAGGGAAACAAGATCAAAGCATTAACAACCTTGGCATACAAGTTGCCAATAATGCCAATGAGTTTGAAAGTAAAACGCTGGCGACCGTAGGCGAAGGTGTCATCGTCACCAGTGATTCGATAACTGGCAAAGATAGCCTAGCGGGTGTCAACCGTGATGCGCTCAATACCGAAATTATCATCAAAGATCAGCAAACCGCAGGGCTTGATGTCGATGCCAATATTGATGCGAGAGTGTTTACCAAGGCGGGTCGAGATGAGATTATCGATGAGCAGAAGGAGCTTGGGAAGAATGCTAAGAAAATTACAGCGATTACCGTCAGTGACGCTCTAAAAGCCCCGGCTATCATTGCTGCTATAACCGATGACGGCAATAAAAACCCTGACAGTCTCAACAAATCAACCTTAGATAAAGTTAAAGATAACATTACCCAAATCGGTAATAACAATCGAACAGGTATGAGTGATGACACTGCCACTTTAGTTGCAACGGAAGAGCTTATTGTAACAGGGGATATTACCAATGATGTTGTTGTACAAGATACTTATAACCAACTAGCAAGTGAGATAGCCTCTGGTACTGATGCACAAAATGCAAATGTCTATGTCACCCCTGATTTAACCGAGTCTCGAGGTGGCGAACTTGGAACGATAGTATTAGGCTCAGCCAATGAAACCACACAACAAGATATTTATCTAGATAGGGGTGCACTTGATAGAAGCGATAGCGTCACAGTTGCCAATGGTCAGGTAGAGCCAATACTGAATGCACCAAGCACGATTAATGTATTAAACGAAGAGATAGCACATACCAATGGACAAGGCGAAGCGTCCGCCTCGACAATGGGCAATTTAGGTGAGATAGCTTATGACGTGGGTAAATGGGCGAATAGTGATGATATCGCTGAGGCTAAGGGCAGTATTGACACGACTGCTATTAATAATGCCAATACCGCTCAAGAGCAACAGGAGATGCTGGCTGAAAATAAGGAGCGGTTAGAGACTCAGCAGGAGGCTGGGGATGTGTTTGAGGATCAGCCGTATTATCAATGCGATCCAGTATTTGGTTGCATGCCCCCCATCAATTAGAATGGGCACGTGAGAATCCACAAGAATGGGCAAAAAGGAATAAACAATTTAATAAATTCTTAGAATATGTCTATGAAGATATTTTCTTATACACCCTTGATGGAGCATCAGGAGGAAAAGCATCTTCTGCAAGTGTTGCAGTAGGTAGAAGTGTAAAAGTTATTAGTAAAGGCGGTAGAAAATTTTATCAAGTTATTAGGAGTGGTGAAGTATTCACATTTGACTATAATACTGTTAATAAATTAATTGCTAAAGGTCAAAGAAATTTTTCTGAAGCTATTTTATCTGTAAGAAAATCAAAACCCTTAGCACCACCTAGAACAGCTGCACAAATTAGAAATGGCCCTGGTAAAGCATTTTCTTCTAATACGTTAACAGAGCTCAAAGTTGGGCAAAGCTTATTTAATGGTAGAAACTCGGCTAAAGTACCTAAACAAGTTGCCGATAGATTGTCTGGTAGAAGTTTTAACAATTTTGATCAATTTAGAAGTGCATTCTGGAAAGAGATGGCAAATGATCCTGCAGTAGCTAAGAACTTTAGTAATAGTAACCTTACAAAAATGAAAGCAGGAAAAGCTCCAATCGCAATACCTGCACAACATAATGGAAAAAATATAAGATACGAGCTAGATCATCATATAGAAATAAGAGATGGTGGAGCAGTTTATAACCTTGATAATATAGTCATTAGAACACCAGCTAATCATGTTAATAAAACAGGGAATAGATAAGGATAATCATGGAAAACGATATAAGAAAAAGATTGTATCTTTTACTTGAAGAACTACTAAGCAACGTAGCCTCTGAGAAAAGAGAAGATGAGATTGTACAAGAGTTGAATCAATTACTACCAGACCCTAAATGGAGTGATTATATATTTTGGAGTGAAGACTATGTCAATGTTGATGGTTCAATAAAATATGATAAGTTTTTTGAGAAAGTTTTTGACTATAAAAATTCCAATGAGTTTAAAGTAAAAGAACGTATTATAAAACTTGTCAGCCTTCTTCTTAGTAGGGAGTTCTCTAAAATTAGCGAAGTTGAGGTTGTAAACGAAATTAATAGGTTATCACCAGATATAAATTGGATGAACTATATTTTTGTTGATAAAAGTTGTTTAAATTCTGATGGAAGTGTGAATAAAGATAAGTTTTTAGAGAAAATCTTTAGCTAATCACTCACAAGTACCTTGTTTTAGTTTAACTATATTCAGAAGCTACGTTACAAACCCTATCGTAGCTTTTTTGTTTATATAAGTTGACTTTAACACGACCGAAGAGCATCCGTTCTGGATTGACGGGCAAGGTTGGCTTAAAGCGTCTATCTTAGAAGCAGGAATGAAGTTACCATCATAAAGGTAAAGTAAAATGACGCAATTTAAAATGGACAAAGAAGAAATCAAACAAGCAGCGATTGAATTTAAGCAAGCTCTTATTAATTGGAAATCGAGAGAGAAAATTGAAAGAGTTGTTGCAATACATCGTCCAGAATGGACAGAAGAGGATATTAAAAAATCAATTGAATTTAATACAAGAATGATTAAACCAGTCTTAGAAGCATTTGAGCCTATTTATCGCCTAGCCATAAGAGGAGATATTAATGAGCCATTCGCATTTCAAAGTTATATGATGAGTTATGTCGGTCGAGTGTTA
>NZ_JBXYJH010000035.1:0-2746 GCF_057396215.1 Psychrobacter sp. CX18
TGAGCTATGCTGAAAAAACCGTAGATAAAAACTTGGTAAACTAAGGAAGACAATTAGGAGTTTACCATGACAAAGAAAGCTAAAAGATACAGTGAAGAATTTAAAGCAGAAGCGGTCAAAGCAATAGAGAATAATGGTGGCAATGTCAGTGCCACAGCAAGGCATTTAGGGCTACCAATGCAGACACTAGCCAATTGGCAACGAAAAGCCAATCAAGGCAAACTCAAAGGTACTAAGCAATACGATCCAGAGCTTGTTTCAGCCCTTGAAGAAATTAAGCGTTTAAAGCGTGAACTAAAAATAGCACAAGAAGAGCGAGAGATATTAAAAAAGGCTACGGCGTACTTTGCCAAACACGATCAGTAAGGTACGCCTTTATTGACCATCACAAATATGAATTTAGTATCACAGCCATGTGCAAAAACCTTGATATCAAACCATCAAGCTACTATGACTGGAAAAAGCGTGACATCAGTGTTCAGCAAATACATCGCAATCACTGTGAGCTGCTTGTAAAAGCTGCGCACAGGAAGACCAAAGAACGATATGGCTATGAGCGTCTGCATGCTCACCTAAATGAACAAGGACACGATGTCAGCAAGTATATGGTACGTAGTATCAAAGAAGAACATGGTATCAAATGTAGACGTCATAAGCGCTTTAAAGTGACAACGGACTCAGAGCATAACAAGCGTGTTTATCCTAACCTGCTTAAACAGAAGTTTGGCGTTAATCGTCCTAATTGTGTCTGGGTCAGTGATATCACCTATATCTGGACAGATGAGGGCTGGCTTTATTTGGCAGGCGTTAAAGATTTGTATACCAAAGAACTGGTTGGCTACGCTATCGATAAACGCATGAAGACTGATTTAGTCTGTAAGGCCTTAAATAAAGCAATCAAAGATAAAAGACCTAGCCAAGGACTTATTGTGCATTCAGATAGAGGTAGTCAGTATTGCAGCGATGATTATCGCAAAATGATCACTAAACACGGTTTTAAAGGATCTATGAGTGCGAGAGGTAACTGTTATGACAATGCGCCAATAGAGAGCTTCTGGGGCGTTTTAAAGAATGAGCTGGTATATCATCATAATTATAAAACTCGATTTGAAGCAATCAACAGCATCTTGAAATATATTGAGTTAGATTACAATCAAGTCAGGATTCAGCAGAGTTTAGGTATGAGATCGCCAAGACAAGTTTGGATGGATTTCTATCGTCAAGCTGCCTGATTAAAATCTCCCAAGTTTAGGTGTACGGATTTGACAGCAGGGGTCAGAAGCATTTATACGAAATATCTAAGCTCTAAATCAAATCAGCAAAAATATATTAACGCTATGAAAAATTTTGGGTGCTAAAAACAGCTTCAGGGCTAAAATATTCATAGATATCAAAATACAACACCTGCAGACTATCATAATGATCATCTTCACTCAATGTTCGATGATAAACGTATAATAATTATGAAGGAATAAACGATGTTTAAAATTTTTTGGTTATGTTTATCATTATTTATATTGCAATCATGTAAGTTACCTACTGAATCAAGTGAAACGGATAATATATATCATTCAAAAAGTGCTATCTTTATTAAAGAGGAAGGTTTAAATAGACTAAACGATGAGTCTTTTATAATTGATATTAAACAAAGCTGTATACAATCAACTACCTGTAAATACTTTACTATTTTAGATACAGATTCCTATTTTCCAGAATATATAAAAAATAATGAGCTTAAGTATTATAATTATAAAAATAACATTATGCTTTCTAAGCAATACCATTTAGGTCCTAAAAATAATGAAGGGGAATATAACAGCAAATCTATAACCTTAAATTCAATCAAAAATAAAAAAATCGTCGATTCTTTAAAAATTTATTTATTAGAGCTAGGGGATTATTATTTTGTAGAAAGGATATACTATATTGATAATGATTTAAGTATTTGGTTATTAGATGTTTATTCAGAAGAAGATACACTATTTGTTAAATCATGGAGAAGATATACAATAGATCCCGAAACTGGAAAAATTGAAGAGGTCCCTGAGGTTTATATTGATTCTGATAATAATGCCTCCATACCCCCTTTTGTAGATACAATATTCAAATAGTAACAAAATTTGTTAATTACTAACCACTATCAAATAGCAATTTTATTAAATGTTTACTTCCCGCATTGTGGTTAACTTAGGATGCGGTTTAGCCACGATTGCAGCGGATATACTGAACGGCAACATAGGCTGCTGTGGTCAGGCTTGAGATGGCGCGCGAAGCAAGTGACATCGCAAGCCGTTACCACTGCCCTATGCTGGCGGACAGATAGCAGCGAAAAGCGTGAATAGCTACAATAATAAAACATCATCTAAGCCATTCACTACCAGCATTCAAATCACTCAGTCACTTGCCCACTATTCATTCCTTATCCGCTTACTGCCTTGCCTCAACCTTAATTGGCATAGAGCCTGCTAGTGACAGTGTCTCTTATCATAACCAACACTCAATACATACTTGGCTGATGCGTCAATCGGTATCCGCTGATCAATGTCAGCTTGCTGCTGACTCTGGCGTATGGGTAGAGGCTAAGCTGATTGCAGCTGACATCCCTTATACCCGCTACCCAAGCCCACTATCGTTTGCCTCACATATCTATAGCGGTCTTACCCAAGCACGTAGTGGCGACACCAGTGCCCCAAGCTATGACTCACAGATTAGTGATGACGGACAACATAAAGTCATCACCACCCCT
>NZ_JBXYJH010000036.1:0-2371 GCF_057396215.1 Psychrobacter sp. CX18
AAGTAGATAATGGCGGCGCCACCAATGACGTGACCCCAACCCTACAAGGCACTATCAGTAGCGTATTAGAAGAAGGTGAAGAAGTTGTTATCTACCGCGGCGACGAACGTGTGGGCACCGCCACAGTTGACAACAACACCTGGAGTTTTAGTGACACGGGTCTAACGGGCGGTGAGAACTACACTTACACAGCACGTGTTGAAGACGCAGCAGGTAACCAAGGCACTATCTCTAACGACTATGCTATTAATGTCGACACCACGGCACCAACGCAAGCTGTAGTGATTAACAGTATCGAAGATGATGTCGCTCCGCAGACAGGTACTGTGACAAGTGGTGACATCACGAATGATACTGCGCCACTACTTGTAGGTTCACTTAGTGCTGAACTTGAACCGGGTGAAATCGTCATTGTTCTACGTAATGGTGAAGCAATAGGCACAGCAGACGTAACGGGTACAAACTGGAGCTTTGCTGATAGCGGTCTTGAAGACGGTGAAACGTATATCTATACTGCTCGCGTTGAAGACGCCGCAGGTAACCGCGGTGCCATCTCCTCTAACTATAGCATTGAGATTGACACCATAGCCCCGACTCAAACGATAGAGATCACCACGATTATTGACGACGTTGCCCCGCAAACGGGTCAAGTAGATAATGGCGGCGCCACTGATGACACCACACCTGAACTACAAGGTACGATTAGTACGGTTCTTAGTGAGAATGAAGTGGTTGCTATTTATCGTGATGGCGAACGTTTGGGTACAGCAGACGTTGACAATACTACTTGGCGCTTTGAAGACAGCGGTTTAGCAAGTGGTTCAACCTATGAGTACACTGCAAAAGTCGAGGATGCTGCTGGTAATGTAGGTAATAGCTCATCATCTTATAGTATAGATATTGATACGGGTGGTCCTACTCAAAGTACAGTTATTACCGCAGTCCAAGATGATTTCGAACCGCAAACAGGTGTAGTTGCTAATGGTAATGTTACCAATGATGTAACTCCCTCAGTTCAAGGCACTATTAGTGCTGCGCTTGAATCTGGCGAGACGGTTGTTGTCCTACGTGACGGTGAAGTGATTGGTAATGCCACTGTTGACGGTACAACGTGGACGTTTGATGACAGTGGTCTAACGGATGGTGAAACCTATAAGTACACTGCAAATGTTGTTAATTTAGCAGGCTTACCAGGCGGCACATCAAACAGTTACAGCATTGAGGTTGACACTACGGTACCTACACAAGCCACACAAATTACGACGGTCATTGATGATGTTGCCCCAGGTCTAGGCGACGTTGCCGATGGTGAATTCACTAATGATGACACGCCTGAGATTAAAGGGACTATCGATGCCGAACTTGGCGACGGTGAAGTGGTCGCGGTTTATCGTGATGGCGTACAAGTGGGTGAAGCCGAGGTTACGGGTACTGATTGGAGCTTTACAGACTCAAGCTTATCAAGTGGTTCAACCTATGAGTACACTGCACGGGTATTAGACGGCGCAGGTAACCAAGGTGCGTTATCAAACGACTACTCAATCTCAATTGATACCAGTGGTTCAAGTCAATCTGTACAGATCTTATCAGTGGTAGACGATGTTGATCCGCAAACGGGCGTAGTCGACAATGGCGGCGCAACCAACGATATAGCACCGCAAATCACTGGCTCTATCTCAACTGCTTTGACAGGTACAGAAAAAGTTGTTGTGTTACGTGATGGAGAAGTAATTGGTAATGCCACAGTAGACGGTACGACGTGGACGTTTGATGACAGTGGCCTAACAGACGGTGAAACCTATGTTTATACCGCACGTGTTGACACTGCCGGTGGTAACCAGAGTCCAGAATCACAACCTTATAGCATTGAGGTTGACACTACGGTACCTACACAAGCCACACAAATTACGACGGTCATTGATGATGTTGCCCCAGGTCTAGGCGACGTTGCCGATGGTGAATTCACTAATGATGACACGCCTGAGATTAAAGGGACTATCGATGCCGAACTTGGCGACGGTGAAGTGGTCGCGGTTTATCGTGATGGCGTACAAGTGGGTGAAGCCGAGGTTACGGGTACTGATTGGAGCTTTACAGACTCAAGCTTATCAAGTGGTTCAACCTATGAGTACACTGCACGGGTATTAGACGGCGCAGGTAACCAAGGTGCGTTATCAAACGACTACTCAATCTCAATTGATACCAGTGGTTCAAGTCAATCTGTACAGATCTTATCAGTGGTAGACGATGTTGATCCGCAAACGGGCGTAGTCGACAATGGCGGCGCAACCAACGATATAGCACCGCAAATCACTGGCTCTATCTCAACTGCTTTGACAGGTACAGAAAAAGTTGTTGTGTTACGTGATGG
>NZ_JBXYJH010000037.1:0-2289 GCF_057396215.1 Psychrobacter sp. CX18
CATGAATACAGTCCTTGTTATTCACCTAGGGTAAATTCGATACGCCGATTACGGGTTTTACCTTCTTGGGTGTCGTTACTGGCTATGGGGTCGGTGTCTCCTTTACCGACGGTGGTTAGTCGAGAGGCGTCAATACCACGTCCGATAAGGTATTGTTTGACGGCTTCTGCCCGCTGGTTGGATAGTAATAGGTTGGCGTTTGCGTCGCCTGTGTTGTCTGTGTGGCCTGTGGAGCATTTCCCGCTTTACACTATTATCTTGGCTTGCACAGGGGCAGTCGCTAAGGCGAGTGTCATTCCTGTGCTACGATACTGCCACTAGCCAAGCGCCTGCAACCCTGTGCTTTACCAAGTATAACCGTTACAATCGGGGCTAGCGGTTAGATTGTATTCTTGCTTAGGGTGGGCGTGGTTGAAGCTTTCTAAAAAAACCAGTGTCGAGGCTATTTTTTTGTCTTAGTGTTGGGACTTAACTATAGTTAAGTCAGTTTAATCTACAGTCTCTTTAATTTTTTTAGGATTTTCAGATATTATTGTTAATAATGGCTTAAATAAGTGGCCTAATATATAAAAGATTATCAATGAATATATCGAGCCTAGCGAGCATCAGTAAAATCGCTTTATTAAACGGGTTAATAAGGAGGAAGGCTTGACGAAGTTACTATATTTTAACAAATAACATTATATAATTAATTTTATGCTATTTATAAACTTAGTTTAAATGAATTATCTAACCATCATACCTGTTTTATAGTAAATAATTAATGGCTCATGCAAGGTATGTTGCTGTGAATTTTTCATAATTTTTGATGTCATTTGCACCATCGCATATTCATCGTTTACTGTCATCCATTGAACAGGAAATGTTTTAGCTGATTGAATTTTGTCATACTGAATAGTTAGTTTCCCAATATTCTGCCCTTCAACTTGAGAGATGTCATAACTAAAATATTCATTATTGTGTATCCCCTCAATATGACACTCTGACCTAATAGCATGATAACAATAAACAAGCATATTGTTTGATGGATGTAGTAAGTAAACCAACTCTCTAGAATCATTATCATTAATTAATTTTTCTAAGCTTTCCTTAGCGTTAAAATTTATAGTGATTGATGATCGAGAAGTTGATGGTAGTTTATCTGTGTCATCAGCATAATTATGGTCATTAGTTATGATGTCTTTAGATTTAATTTTTTCATTATTAATTTTTTTTTGAATAACATCTTTTTCACTAGTCGATGTTTTTACAGCTGTTTCTTTACAACCACATCCCAAAAATAAAAATAATGTTATAATAAATATTTTTTTCATAGTTTATCCACAAGAGCATCTTCTAGTAGGAAGGAACCACACATCTCCAAGATAAGATGTGGCATAAGGGTCTCGATAATTCATAGTCACTACTGTTGCATGGCCACTTTTAGCCATAATAAAAACTTGCTCATGAGTTAAAGCAGCTTTTAATTTATTAAAGTCATCAACGCTAGTAAGAGTATAATCAGGTTTTCCTAATGTATGCAAATATCTATTTATTTCTGCAGCACTGATAATATATCTTTGATTATCTTTGAAATTCTTATTTGCAGAAGGTGCTCCACTAGGTATAGGTCTTCCAGCTTTATTTAATCCATAACTTACTCTTGCAGCACAAGAGTTTTGTAGACCATTAGGACCATTCACACCATAAGCTTGTCCGATATTACCTCCAATTTTTTCCCAAACTTGTGCTCCACTGTAATCATCATAATTTAAATAGTGTTTTTTAAACTCCTCAGCATATGGTAGATTACAATTGCATCGTGTAAAGCGACTAATATTAGCTTTTGTTAGTTTCTGGATTTCTTCACTTTTGGCACTTGTTGTTCTATTAGTTCTAAGTCCCTCAAATGGATCTCTAGTGTTATTTGAACTAGGCATAATTACTCCTTTATCATAATTTTAAATGAACTTTAATTTCTTGCTCAATTGAAGTATACATATAATCAGTATAGCCTTGTGCATCAGTCGTACCTTCAAACAATTCACCTGTTTTTTGAGCTTGAGCAATATAATCCACAAAGCTATAGGGTATATCATTGTCATCTACAAATCTAAACTGAGCACTATACTTATCTAACTTCAAATGTGCCTTTATCTCATCAGGCTTAGCACTAAAGAACATTTGTGTTTTACCCTCATCATCAGTCACACCCTCATAAGTCTCTTGAGTTCGTTCATTAATCGCAACATAAGGTGTATTCGCATAAGCAATATCGTCATCGTCAGTAAACTTAAACTGTGCTTTATA
>NZ_JBXYJH010000038.1:0-2140 GCF_057396215.1 Psychrobacter sp. CX18
CATCATAAAGGTAAAGTAAAATGACGCAATTTAAAATGGACAAAGAAGAAATCAAACAAGCAGCGATTGAATTTAAGCAAGCTCTTATTAATTGGAAATCGAGAGAGAAAATTGAAAGAGTTGTTGCAATACATCGTCCAGAATGGACAGAAGAGGATATTAAAAAATCAATTGAATTTAATACAAGAATGATTAAACCAGTCTTAGAAGCATTTGAGCCTATTTATCGCCTAGCCATAAGAGGAGATATTAATGAGCCATTCGCATTTCAAAGTTATATGATGAGTTATGTCGGTCGAGTGTTAGGTGATGAGTTATCATGGCCAGAAGTACAAGACCCATATTATCGTATAATAACTAGTTTAAAAGGGGGACTAACTGCAGAAGAAATGTGGGAATCACCATACTATAAAAATCGGAAGCTACCAGAGCATTACAGCGAAGTAGTGAAAGAGATTGAAACAGAGGGTTGGAATCATACAACGGATGGCTAAAACGCGGTTGTTTCTACTTATATTAGTTGCTTTTAGTAGTGCAAATTTATCTAAATCAAGAGTAAAGGTAGAACTAAGCTCACCTAAGCCAAGTGAAGTTAAGATGACGCAATTTAAAATGGACAAAGAAGAAATCAAACAAGCAGCGATTGAATTTAAGCAAGCTCTTATTAATTGGAAGTCTAGAGAAGGAATTATAGACGCTTTTTCTACATATCGTGATCAATGGACTGAAGAAGATGTTATCAAAGCTGTAAATAAAGAAACACGAACAGTCAAGCCAGTCTTAGAAGCATTTGAGCCTATTTATCGTTTGGCTATAAGGGGAGATATTAATGAGCCATTCGCATTTCAAAGTTATATGATGAGTTATGTCGGTCGAGTGTTAGGTGATGAGTTATCATGGCCAGAAGTTAGAGAGCCTTATGACCGTATGATAGATAGTTTTAGAGGTGGTCTAGATCCAGAAGAAGCTTGGGAAACACCATACTATAGAGATAGGAAGCTACCAAAGCATTACAGCGAAGTAGTGAAAGAGATTGAAACAGAGGGTTGGAATCATACAACGGATGGCTAGCAAGCGTAGGCTGGGATTTTAGCCCAGCTTTTTTAGGTCTGAATAAAGCAATATGTAGCAAATAAAACGGTCATCTATCCTCAAACAATAAAACCTTAAAATTAAAAACCACAACCACCAGCAGCAACAGCAAAACCAACGCCCAAACCGCCAGCATCAACACCGCAGGCAACGTAGGCTTAGGATTAAGCACCCAAAAGAGCGACTCACAAAGTCTCAGCACCACCCAAACCAATACTAACCTTAATGTTGGTAGCCTAAAGGGTCATGCTGATACCACCACCTTAAATGGCGGACGTATTGACATAAGTGGCGCAAGTGAAGGTAGCTATACCACAAATAAACTTCACATTGAAACCGTACAAAACACCACTGACAGCAGTAACAACAGCTCAGGAGCTAATATCGGTATCAATGCCAACATAGCCACAGGCACACCAATACCGACAGGGGGCAGTCTAGGGGCCAATAAAGCAAAAGGCAGCTCACAAAGCAGCATAGCCAGTGAACAAAGCGGCATCATCGATAGAGGTAACAATCAATCTATCACAGTAGGCGATACCACCAACATAGGCGGTATCATCGCCAATATTCAAACTGATAGCGATGGCAACCAAAGCAATGGCACACTTAACTTCACCACCGAGACCTTAACGACCCAAGATATCACCAACACTGCTACCAATGAGCAGCGTAACCTAGGCGGAAGTATCGGCGTAGGTACAGGGAAACAAGATCAAAGCATTAACAACCTTGGCATACAAGTTGCCAATAATGCCAATGAGTTTGAAAGTAAAACGCTGGCGACCGTAGGCGAAGGTGTCATCGTCACCAGTGATTCGATAACTGGCAAAGATAGCCTAGCGGGTGTCAACCGTGATGCGCTCAATACCGAAATTATCATCAAAGATCAGCAAACCGCAGGGCTTGATGTCGATGCCAATATTGATGCGAGAGTGTTTACCAAGGCGGGTCGAGATGAGATTATCGATGAGCAGAAGGAGCTTGGGAAGAATGCTAAGAAAATTACAGCGATTACCGTCAGTGACGCTCTAAAAGCCCCGGCTAT
>NZ_JBXYJH010000039.1:0-1973 GCF_057396215.1 Psychrobacter sp. CX18
TCCCAGCCGATGCTGAAGAAGGTGACGTACTGACCATCACCGACCAAGCAGGTAATGAGCTTGGCGAATACACCGTAGGCACCAATGTCGATCCGGAAGACACCGTCACCGTCACCGCAGCAGTACCTGCTAACGGCGACACCTTAGAAGTAACAGCTGTTCTTGCAGACCCTGCAGGGAACGAAGTAGAAGGCACAGACAGTGCAAAAGTGGATACCCAACCGCCGACAGCCCCGACAGCAGTCATAGGTGATGGCGATGAGTTTATCACCGCAGATGAGATTGATGCCGATGGTAATGTTCCTGTCACCGTCACTCTACCGGATGACGCCGAAGTGGGCGGTTTTGTCACCGTCAACGGTGTTGAGCAAGAAATCACCCAAGCAGACAAAGACGCCGGTGAAGTAGTGGTTGACATACCTGCACCAGCAGAAGGTGAAGCGCTTGACGTTGAAGCAACGATCACTGACCCTGCAGGTAACCAAAGCGAACCTGGTACAGACAGTGCCACTCGTGACACTGTCGCACCGACAGCCCCGACAGCAGTCATAGGTGATGGCGATGAGTTTATCACCGCAGATGAGATTGATGCCGATGGTAATGTTCCTGTCACCGTCACTCTACCGGATGACGCCGAAGTGGGCGGTGTTGTCACCGTCAACGGTGTTGAGCAAGAAATCACCCAAGAAGACAAAGACGCCGGTGAAGTAGTGGTTGACATACCTGCACCAGCAGAAGGTGAAGCGCTTGACGTTGAAGCAACGATCACTGACCCTGCAGGTAACCAAAGCGAACCTGGTACAGACAGTGCCACTCGTGACACTGTCGCACCGACAGCCCCGACTGCAGTCATAGGTAATGGCGATGAGTTTATCACCGCCGATGAGATTGATGCCGATGGTAATGTTCCTGTCACCGTGACCCTACCGGATGACGCCGAAGTGGGCGGTGTTGTCACCGTCAACGGTGTTGAGCAAGAAATTACCCAAGCAGACAAAGACGCCGGTGAAGTAGTGGTTGACATACCTGCACCAGCAGAAGGTGAAGCGCTTGACGTTGAAGCAACGATCACTGACCCTGCAGGTAACCAAAGCGAACCTGGTACAGACAGTGCCACTCGTGACACTGTCCCACCGACGAACAGTGTAACCACTTTAGTTATTAATGATATTACAGACGACAACACTGTCAACGCAGCAGAATCTGAGAGTCTCGTAACCCTAACAGGAACTGTGACAGGAGAATTCACTGACGGTGATATCGTCACACTAACGATAAATGGCAATGAGTTCACAGGTGCTGTAGATGCCGATGGCGCCTTTAGTATTGAAGTATCAGGCGCTGATTTAGCAGCGGATCCTGACACCACCATTGATGGTGTTATTGCCGCCACTGATGAGGCAGGCAATACCGGTCCTGTAACCGCTACTAAGGAGTATGAAGTAGCGACTGAGTTATCATATCGTCCAACAGTTACTATTATTTCGGACAGCAGTCCAGACGATGGCTTTATCAATGCTGAGGAGTTAAATGGTCAAACTGAGCTAGACGTTGAGATAGCTGTGCCATCAGATGCGCAAATCGGAGACGTCTTAACAGTTACCGACTATTTAGGTACTAGCTATACTTATGAAGTTGGTGATACCGTTTTACGTGGAGGTACAGTCACAATACAAGTCCCTGTACCGGCCGAGAATGAGACCATACAAGTTACTGCCACATTGACTGATGCCACAGGTAATTCATCTCAAGCTTCGGACAGTGCCGTGATTGATACTACGGTAGATGCGCCAACCATCAACATAGTAGATGATGCGAATAATGATGAGTATCTCAACATAGAAGAGCTTGCAGGCAAAACGCAACTTACTGTTGATGTTGTTATTCCGGATACTGCAGAAGTAGGAGACGAGCTTACCATTACTGACCAAGCAGGTAATACGCTTGAGACTTACATAGTAGGTACAAATGCT
>NZ_JBXYJH010000040.1:0-1729 GCF_057396215.1 Psychrobacter sp. CX18
CCAGACGCACCAACTGCCGTGACGATCGGTAACGGTGATGAGTTTATCACCGCTGATGAGATTGATGCAGACGGTAAGGTTGAGGTGACCGTTGGTCTACCAGCTGATGCGGTAGCGGGTAACATCGTGACCGTCAATGGCGTTGAAACCGTCCTAACAGCAGACGACATTACAGCTGGTGAAATCATCACCAAAGTGACTGCCCCAGCCGAAGGTGACACCCTTGACGTCACCGCGACCATCACTGATGAAGCAGGCAACCCAAGCGCCGAAGCGACAGACAGTGCAGATACAGACACTACCGCACCTAAAGTACCGACCAAAGTTGACATTGGTAACGGTGATGACTTTATCACTGCCGATGAGATTGACACAGACGGTAACGTTGAGGTGACCGTTGGGCTACCTGCAGGCGTTGAAGCAGGTGACATCGTCACGATTAATGGTACTGAGGTTGAAGTAACAGAAGAGGCTATCACAGCCGGTGAGGTAACCACCAAAGTAGCTGCTCCTGTAGATGGTGATACTCTTGATGTGACTGCGACGATTACTGATAAAGCCGGTAACGAGAGTGCGCCTGTTGATGAGAGTGCACAAGTTGATACTACAAAGCCTAGTAATGCACCAACTGTTGACGAACTTGAAACAAACGACACTACTCCAATACTTACTGGAACGGCAATCCTTGAAGAGGGCGATATTCTTCAGGTATTTGTTGGTGGTGCAACTTATGAAGTGATACCGGATGCCAATAATGAATGGACTTTAGACACTGAGACTGCTGAGCCAGTATCAGGGGAATTCACACCTCTTACGGAAGGTGATCATGAAGTTGTAGCAACCATCATTGATTCTGCGAATAATAGTACTGAAGATTTAAGCAGTAATGAAATAGTCATTGATACTACTATTACTGATCCGACGATTAAACTTGCCACTGACTCAGGTGCCGATGCAACCGATGGCATTACCAACAGCGGTATCCTAACCATTAATGACAATGGCGACACCATTGACTCAGTGGTTGGTACCTTAGCAGATGGCACGACAGTTAACGCCGTTAAGAACGCAGAAGGTAACTATGTGCTACCAGAAGGCGAATACACTGATGTCACAGTAACTACCAGTGATGCTGCGGGTAATACTGCTACAGCAAATACAGGACCAATCACAGTAGATAAAGCAATTGATGAGCCTGTTATTAGCCTAACGACTGATTCAGGCGCTGTCACAGATGATGATATTACCAATGATGGCACCTTAAGCATCACCGACAATGGCGATACTATTCAATCAGTGATAGCGACCAAAGCGGACGGTAGTGAAGTAACCATTGACCTAGTTGATGGTAGCTATGTCTTGCCAGAAGGCGAGTACACTGATGTCACTGTCACCACCGTGGACACTGCAGGTAACACAGCGACAGCAAGCACTGGTGCCATTACCGTAGACAGCTCTATTACTGATCCGACGATTAAACTTGCCACTGACTCAGGTACCGATGCAACCGATGGCATTACCAACAGCGGTATCCTAACCATTAATGACAATGGCGACACCATTGACTCAGTGGTTGGTACCTTAGCAGATGGCACGACAGTTAACGCCGTTAAGAACGCAGAAGGTAACTATGTGCTACCAGAAGGCGAATACACTGATGTCACAGTAACTACCAGTGATGCTGCGGGTAATACTGCTACAGCAAATACAGGACCAATCACAGTAGATA
>NZ_JBXYJH010000041.1:0-1716 GCF_057396215.1 Psychrobacter sp. CX18
TTATCAATTTTACCGTCTTGACTATCAGTAGCCCCTACATTACCTGCGGTGTCTACTATTCGAGCATATACTGTGTAATCGCCAGGCGGCAAAGTTTCAGCTGTATTATCAAATGACCAAGTTGTTGTACCTGCTGTATATTCAGCATTATCCCAGTTAATCCCATCTAGGCTGACTTGAACTTTCTCATCAGTTGCTAGTGCTTTATCTATACTGCCGCTTAATACTAACGTTTGGTCACTGGTTATAAAATCGGTTGATGAGCTACCAGTATCTTCGGTAATACTGTCTATACTAATAGTATTGGTTTCAGGATCTGTCGTATCAACCTTAACAGTCTGTGCATCAACTGCTCCCACATCACCAGCTAGATCCACAATACGCGCTTGTACGTTGGTGACGCCCTCGCCTAAGTCGTTAGTGGTGTTGTCATACGTCCAGGTTGTCTCTCCTGCAGTATAAGCAGCATCTATCCACGTAGCGCCGTCATCAAGACTAATTTGTACTTTCGCATCATCAACTAATGCATCTCGTAATGTTCCGTTAAACACTAAAGTGGAATCATTAGTAATAAAATCTTTAGCATCAAGCCCTGTATCTTCAGTAATGCTTGAAATGTCAATAATGTTATCTTTTGGTGGTGTGAGGTCAATCTTAACCAATTGATCATCCGTTTTTCCCACATTACCTGCTGTATCTACAATACGTGCTTGTACATTGTAGTTAGCTTCTGCCAACTGTATATCTGTATTATCATAGCTCCAGGTTGTTCCTGTGGTCGTGACATCCAACCATGTTCCATTTATATTAATCTGTACTTTTTCCTCAGTTCCTAGTTCATTGGCTAAGGTACCTTTGAACTCTAAAGTACGGTCATTGGTAATAAAGTCATCTGATGCACTACCTGTATCTTCAGTGATACCGGTAATTTCAATGGTGTTTGCCACTGGATCGGTAATATCAATCTTAACAACCTGAGTATCAGTAGCACCAACAATACCCGACGTACCTACAATACGAGCTTTCACTGTGTAATTACCTTCTTCCAAAGTATTACCCGTATTATCATATGACCAACTGGTACCATTCGTCGTTGCATCTGTCCAGGTTGTCCCACCATCTAAACTGATTTGAACCTTTTCATCAGCTCCTAATGCATTCTTTAAAGTGCCATTGAATACTAATGTCTGGTCTTTGGTAATGAAGTCAGTTGTACTGCTACCTGTGTCAGTGGTAATTCCAGTGATTTCAATAGTATTAGGCTGTAGTACAGCGTTATCAATTTTACCGTCTTGACTATCAGTAGCCCCTACATTACCTGCGGTGTCTACTATTCGAGCATATACTGTGTAATCGCCAGGCGGCAAAGTTTCAGCTGTATTATCAAATGACCAAGTTGTTGTACCTGCTGTATATTCAGCATTATCCCAGTTAATCCCATCTAGGCTGACTTGAACTTTCTCATCAGTTGCTAGTGCTTTATCTATACTGCCGCTTAATACTAACGTTTGGTCACTGGTTATAAAATCGGTTGATGAGCTACCAGTATCTTCGGTAATACTGTCTATACTAATAGTATTGGTTTCAGGATCTGTCGTATCAACCTTAACAGTCTGTGCATCAACTGCTCCCACATCACCAGCTAGATCCACAATACGCGCTTGTACGTTGGTGACGCCCTCGCCTAAGTCGTTAGTGGTGTTGTCATACGTCCAG
>NZ_JBXYJH010000042.1:0-1628 GCF_057396215.1 Psychrobacter sp. CX18
TTATCAATTTTACCGTCTTGACTATCAGTAGCCCCTACATTACCTGCGGTGTCTACTATTCGAGCATATACTGTGTAATCGCCAGGCGGCAAAGTTTCAGCTGTATTATCAAATGACCAAGTTGTTGTACCTGCTGTATATTCAGCATTATCCCAGTTAATCCCATCTAGGCTGACTTGAACTTTCTCATCAGTTGCTAGTGCTTTATCTATACTGCCGCTTAATACTAACGTTTGGTCACTGGTTATAAAATCGGTTGATGAGCTACCAGTATCTTCGGTAATACTGTCTATACTAATAGTATTGGTTTCAGGATCTGTCGTATCAACCTTAACAGTCTGTGCATCAACTGCTCCCACATCACCAGCTAGATCCACAATACGCGCTTGTACGTTGGTGACGCCCTCGCCTAAGTCGTTAGTGGTGTTGTCATACGTCCAGTTTGTGACTGTGGTGGTGGCATCAACCCAAGTTGTGCCGCCATCTACACTGATTTGAACCGTTTCACCTTCGGCCAGTTCATTAGCTAAGGTACCGGCAAACACCAAGCTTTGATCATAAGTAATAAAATCATTCGTCTCACTACCCGTATCTTCTGTGATACTGGTAATGTTGATGGTGTTAGTTGTAGGAGCTGTAGTATCTAAATTAATAACATAGTCTGATGAGAACTGGCCTGTATTACCTGAACTATCTTCTACACGTGCTGTATAAGTATAATCATTGCCATCTAGTAAATCTTTATCTTTAAAGCTCCAATTTTGATTTGTAACTGTGGCAATACCAACTTTAACGCCATCACGGTAAACTGCAACCGCTTCATCATTGCCTAAGACGTCATTGATAGTACCTTGAATTTCTGGTGTTGCGTCATTAGTGAAACCTCCATTTGCAACATTTCCTACAACTGGGGTTACATCATCAATTACTGTTGTGATCTCAGTAGTTTGAGTTGGTACAGAAGTGTCTACGCTAATACTATAAGATGGCGAGGTAACACTTTGGTTACCACCTGCTGTCTCAACTCGTGCTGTATATTTGTACGTACTGCCATTCTCTAAACCAGTATCGTTATAGGTCCAAGTAGTACCGTCTACTGTGGCATTACCAATCACTTCACCATCACGTAACACAACAACTTTTTCTGTACCTGTCAAAGCAGTTGAGATAGAGCCAGTGATTTGCGGTGCTATATCGTTGGTTGCGCCGCCATTGTCGACTACGCCCGTTTGCGGATCAACATCGTCTACCACTGATAAGATCTGTACAGATTGACTTGAACCACTGGTATCAATTGAGATTGAGTAGTCGTTTGATAACGCACCTTGGTTACCTGCGCCGTCTAATACCCGTGCAGTGTACTCATAGGTTGAACCACTTGATAAGCTTGAGTCTGTAAAGCTCCAATCAGTACCCGTAACCTCGGCTTCACCCACTTGTACGCCATCACGATAAACCGCGACCACTTCACCGTCGCCAAGTTCGGCATCGATAGTCCCTTTAATCTCAGGCGTGTCATCATTAGTGAATTCACCATCGGCAACGTCGCCTAGACCTGGGGCAACATCATCAATGACCGTCGTAATTTGTGTGGCTTGTGTAGGTACCGTAGTGTCAACCTCAATGCT
>NZ_JBXYJH010000043.1:0-1064 GCF_057396215.1 Psychrobacter sp. CX18
GGCTGGGGCAGTCACTTTGGTGATGATTTCACCAGCTGTAATGTCGTCTGCTGTTAGGACGGTTTCAACGCCATTGACGGTCACGATGTTACCCGCTACCGCATCAGCTGGTAGACCAACGGTCACCACAACCTTACCGTCTGCATCAATCTCATCAGCGGTGATAAACTCATCACCGTTACCGATCGTCACGGCAGTTGGTGCGTCTGGTGGTGTGGTGTCCACTGGCGTCTCGCTACCTGAGGTGGCTTCGCCGCTTGATTCATTACCGGCGTCATCACTGTTGGTCGCGTTCACTGGCGTTCCATCTTTGACAGCGTCTGCAGGTAGGTTGGTTTCCCCTGTGGCTGGGTCAACGGTGACGCCTTCTGGTACGGTGGTGCCATTAGCTGGTGCCCAATTGCCGGTTTCTGGATCTTTGGTTAGTTCAACGGTTTGTGGGTTACCCGCCTCGTCGGTGTAAGAGATGGTGGCGCTAGTGGCATCATCCGCTGGGGTGACTGCCACTGAACCGTCGTCATTAGCGTCAACGATTGGGCTAGCCGGTGGTGTGGTGTCCACTGGCGTCTCGCTACCTGAGGTGGCTTCGCCGCTTGATTCGTTACCGGCGTCATCACTGTTGGTCGCGTTCACTGGCGTTCCATCTTTGACAGCGTCTGCAGGTAGGTTGGTTTCCCCTGTGGCTGGGTCAACACTCACGCCTTCTGGTACGGTGGTGCCATTAGCTGGTGCCCAATTGCCGGTTTCTGGATCTTTGGTTAGTTCAACGGTTTGTGGGTTACCCGCCTCGTCGGTGTAAGAGATGGTGGCGCTAGTGGCGTCATCCGCTGGGGTGACTGCCACTGAACCGTCGTCATTGGCATCAACGATTGGGCTAGCCGGTGGTGTGGTGTCCACTGGCGTCTCGCTACCTGAGGTGGCTTCGCCGCTTGATTCGTTACCGGCGTCATCACTGTTGGTCGCGTTCACTGGCGTTCCATCTTTGACAGCGTCTGCAGGTAGGTTGGTTTCCCCTGTGGCTGGGTCAACGGTGACGCCTTCTGGTACGGTGGTGCCATTAGCTG
>NZ_JBXYJH010000004.1:0-346706 GCF_057396215.1 Psychrobacter sp. CX18
TTTAAATAATCATCTCTATTGTACTGACTTACCAAGTAAATCGAACGCTTCTCCTTACCGGGCTTATGAAACTGACTCATAAAAGGCTCATCATCCGCATTATGCGTTAGTAGCGTAAAGCTATGTACTGGCTCATTAAAGTGATTGTTATACTCGTACATGCCAGCGATGGTAAACGCCATTTTATCTTTCCTATGGATACGCTTCCATTCACTTTTATTATTATCTCCGCTTAAATAGTACGGCTCCATAAATCCTGCCATTGGTACTAAACAAAACTGGTTTTTGGTGAATGCAGGCTCAAATGTCTTTTTACTCTCAATAGTCTCAAATCTTGCGTTATAGGTAGAGTAATCTACTGGATCACTTGCCCACGATGGGCTAAGTCCGAACTGGCCTTTAACAACCTCTAATCCATTATCAGTTTTAATAATAATTGGGCAGAAGTCTTTTGGATAAACACGCTTCTTATATTCAAAATCCAACTCAAGCTGTTCGTTAACAATTTCCTCTATCAGCTTCGGACTTGCTGGTTCAAAGTTTGAGCACATGTTTGTTATCCCTTTGGTTATCAATCATATCTTCAATATCATTATTCACTATTAAAACATTTACTGCTAGATGAATTGATTAATGTAACGTGAATTAATTTTAGGCAATATATGTCGTCGCTTATTTCAGTTAAACAAAATCAAAAATTTGCAACTGACATGTCCTCTAACGGCTCAACCTATCAGTTAATCACGCATAGGTATTCCTGAAATATTAATTACTAACTTTAAAGTAAGTTAGTCGTAGCGATATCAGGTATCAATGTATATATTTTACTTAATACCAAGCATCGATTTTCTTGATTAATAAAATTTGTGTTGCCTTTTTTAGAACAAAAAAGTTTATTCATTATAATTCTTCTTATGGTCTGATTAGTTAGAATAAACTTTCAGGAGCTTGATATTAAAGGAATAGACATGATTAATAAAAAGGTAGGTATTATCGGGTTAGGCCGTATGGGTAATGGTATGGCTAAGTCCTTACTTCGTAACGGTTTTAAAGTATATGGCACTGACATAGGCGAGGCACAATGTAAAGCAGCTAGGGAAGTTGGTGTGGAGGTTGTTCTAGATATTAAAGCCTTATGTATAGAGGCTAGTACAATAATCCTATCTTTACCTATGGCAAAACATGTGCAGGCAGTCATAAAAGGCGAGGGTGGTATTATTGAAAGTGCCCAACCCAATACTCTCATTCTTGATACTTCTACATCAGAGCCAGAAGTAACGAGAGAACTTTCAACAGAGCTTAAGCAATTAGGTCATCAGTTTTTGGACTGTCCTGTCAGTGGTGGTCCAGCAGGCGCAGAGGCTGGTACTATGGTGATGGTTGTTGGGGGTGAAAAAAGTGCTCTTGATCGAGCTCAGCAGTATCTGGACTCTTTAAGCTCAAAAGTAGTCTACATGGGTAGATCTGGTAATGGACACGCAGCAAAACTAATCAATAACTTACTGTGTGCTGCACATCTTGTGACAACAGCTGAGGCCATCTCTTTAGGTACTAAGGTAGGACTCGATTCGGCGGATCTTATCGCTGGTTTAAATGCTGGTTCAGGTCGTAGTGCCGTTAGTGAAGTGAACTTTCCTCGTTGGATTCTTAACAATAGCTTCAACTCCGGTTTCACTATGGAACTGATGCGTAAAGATGTGCGCCTAGCAAATAATATGATTAATGAGATGAGAGTAGAGCTGCCTTTATCTAAACAAGTAGCTGACATATGGGCACAGAGCGAAGATAACATTCCTAATCAGGCGGACTTTAACTGCATTATCAAAAATTTGGGTTTAGGAGAGTAAGTTATGGCTTTTTTAGTAGAAGGGAGCGGCGAGCAGCAAGTCAAAGCACTGCTTAATGAGCTTATAGGTACGTCTGAGTTTGGCAGCTGGATAGATGGTGAGCTAGTTACCGGTACTGGTGATGAAATTGACCTGACTAATCCGGCAACCGGACAGGTATTTATGAGTTATAGAGATGCAGGGGAAAGCCTTGTTTCAGCCGCTGCAGAGGCTGCAAAAAAAGCTCAAAAAGTCTGGTGGTCAATGACAGCCAGTGCAAGAAGTCAGTTAATGTGGAAATGCAGTGTTGAGATACGTAAAGTAGCTGAGAGTTTAGCACGTTTAGAATGTATCTCTGCCGGTAAGCCGATTCGAGACTGCCGAGTTGAGGTATCCAAAGTTGCAGAAATGTTTGAGTATTATGCTGGATGGTGTGACAAAATAACAGGGCAAGTCATTCCGGTGCCAACGAGTCATTTAAACTATACTCGCCATGAGCCCTATGGCGTAGTTACTCAGATTACGCCGTGGAATGCCCCTATATTTACTGGAGGCTGGCAGATTGCTCCAGCTATTTGCTCAGGAAATGGAGTTCTACTAAAGCCATCTGAATTAACCCCCCTCAGCTCAACCGTGTTGGCTAAACTACTTGAGAGGGCAGGTATCCCTCGTGGCTTAGTAAACGTCATTAATGGATTCGGTCATACGACTGCTAATAGCGCTATTGCTAACCCAGCAACTAAAAAGGTTGTTTTTGTAGGCTCTCCAAAAACGGGTGCGCTTATTGCTTCTGCAGCCGCGCAACGTGTTATTCCATGTATATTGGAGCTGGGCGGAAAGTCAGCTAATATTATCTTCCCTGATGCAGATATTGATCGTGCGGTGGTAGGTGCACAGGCAGCGATATTCTCTGCTGCAGGGCAGAGTTGTGTTTCAGGTTCACGATTGTTAGTTCATCGTGATATCTATCAAGAAGTAGTAGAACGCGTCGCTTCAGCAGCCAGTAAGTTACCAATTGGCTTACCCTGGAATAACAGCACAATGCTCGGACCAATTAATAATCAAAAACAGTTCAATCACGTAAGCTCATTAGTATCTAATGGTATCAAAGCAGGTGCTACTATTGCTACTGGTGGAAGGCCAGGAGAAATTCAAGACGGTGAAAACGGTTATTTTTATCTTCCAACAGTATTAGCTAATGTAAATAATGATATGTTAGTAGCACAGGAAGAGATTTTTGGGCCTGTAGTTTCTGCGATTCCATTTGAAGATGAGGATGAAGCTTTGGCTTTGGCTAACGATAGTCGGTTTGGTTTAGCTGGAGCTGTTTGGACTTCCGATGTTGGACGCGCTCATAGAATGGCCGCTCAGATAAATGCAGGAACATTCTGGGTAAATGGTTATAAGACAATTAACGTAATGTCTCCATTTGGTGGCTTTAATGAAAGTGGCTACGGTCGATCTAGTGGTTATGAAGGCTTGCTTGAGTATACGCAAACGAAAAGTGTTTGGATTGAAACTGCAAAAGATTCTGCGATTCAATTCGGCTACTCAATCCAGTAGTCGGTTTAGTATTAAGCAAAGGCAGAGAGATTAATCAATATATCTGCCCAAAAACTATATCTAATAACTAACTTTGATACCGGCGGTTTTATTAGTTTGAATTTAGAACATGTAATGTATCGCTTGAAATATTACAGGGAATCTAACAGTATAACACCGTGTTAACGGTATATATTAAAGGAGAAGCGAAATGTCAGTTAGTAAAGAGCTATTAAAAGAAGTGAAGCAGTGGCGTAAGTTAATACATAGCCAGCCTGAGCTTGGATTCAATGAAGTTAAGACATCTTCTCTTATTGTGCAGAAGCTTGAGTCTTTTGGTATCAGTGTTCATAAAGGTCTCGGTATAACTGGAGTAGTCGGCACTCTTAAAAACGGTGCAGGACCTACTATTGGGTTGCGAGCTGATATAGATGCGCTACCAATAGAAGAGAAAAATGATTTTGACCATAAATCTACTCACGCTAACTGTATGCATGCATGTGGTCATGATGGTCATACATCAATCATGCTTGGAGTAGCAAAATACCTAAGCGAAAATAGAAATTTCAATGGCACCATTCATTTTATATTTCAGCCTGCTGAAGAGGTTTTAGGCGGCGCTAAGTCAATGATTGATGATGGATTATTCGATAAGTTTCCTGTAGATGCTGTATATGGGTTACATAACTGGCCAGGATTACCTATAGGTGAGATTGCAGTTAATGATGGACCTATGATGGCATCTTTCGACACCTTTAAAATCACACTGACTGGTAAAGGTACGCATGCGGCTATGCCACATCTAGGTGCTGATCCTATAGCAGCAGGAGCAGCATTGATTACTAATATACAATCTATAATTTCGCGTCGAATATCTCCACTTGAGTCAGGAGTTATTAGCGTTACTCAGATGAATAGTGGCGATACGACGAATGTTATTCCTGATTACGCTACTCTCAAAGGAACTGTTCGAAGCTTTGATATGGATGTGCGTCAGTCAATGCAGGATATGCTCACAGATATGGTTAATACGCTACCGCCATTATATGGAGTGACAGGTAAGATTGATTATCATATTCGATATCCAGTCACTATCAATGACAGTGATGCTTATCTTGAAGTGAAGGAGGCAGCTACTAAAGTACTGGGCTCAAATAAGGTGCATACTGGTGTTGAGCCTTCAATGGCTTCTGAAGACTTTTCGTTCATGAGTCAAACTGCCAAAGGTGCTTATTTTTGGTTAGGTGTAGATGGACAAAGCCCTTCAAAGCCATTACATAATGCATCTTATGACTTTAATGATGACGCTATTGAAACTGGTATCAAAGTATGGGTTTCGTTAGTTGAGACTAAATTACCAAAAACTACTGCATAATCTTACGTATGGAAAATGTCTAAAACTTAAAATGTAAAAGGAATTGCTATGAAAAATACCAGTGTACTTTCAAGTACCATGACTAAACATCTATTTGATTGGAGACTACATTTACTCGTAATTATTACATCACTAATTGCAGAGTGGATAGGAATTATTAAGATTCCAATTGGTATCGGTACATTAGTCTTACTGCCTTTATTGTATGCCTTTATATTTACGATACTTTTAAATCCTAATGTTATACCTTCAATGGGAGCAATAATTTCTAAGGATAAAGCTAAATTTGCAAGCTATGCTGTTCTTCTAAGTATCATGCCTTTTATTGCAAAATTTGGTGTGGGTATTGGTCCTAAAGTAGAAGAAATTATAGCAGCAGGTCCTGCTTTATTACTTCAAGAGCTAGGTAATATAGCTACTGCTCTTATAGCCTTACCTGTTGCCGTATTAGTATTTGGGATGGGAAGGGAAGCTATTGGTGCTACCCACTCAATTGCTCGGGAGCCAAATATTGCGCTTGTTGCAGATAAGTATGGACTTCAGAGTGCTGAGGGTATTGGTGTCATGGGTGTTTATGTCATGGGTACCTTATTTGGCGCCGTGTACTTTTCGTTAATGGCAGGCGTCATTGCATCTATGGATATTATGGATATCCGTGCCCTAGCGATGGCTTGTGGTATTGGTAGTGGAAGTATGATGGGTGCTTGTTCAGCAGCACTAGCAGAAACAGTACCTGCTCAAGAAGAAACGATTACTGCATTTGCAGCAAGTTCTAACTTACTAACTTATGCGACAGGGCTTTTCATTAGTTTGTTTGTGGCTTTACCGTTCACAGAGTTTCTGTACAAAGTTACCAGTAAACTTAAGAAAAATGATGCTGTTGATATATCCAAGCAAGAAGATTTTGGTATAAAGCTACAAGAACAATCAGTTTTATCTGTAAGTCAGTCTGTATCTTTGCTTGCTGTTATCTGTATGATTCTATTATTAAGTAACTGGGTTGGACAGGGTGTTAATCCAATAGCCGGTCTACCTGGTATGTTAATTCTATTCGCTTGTTGTATCGTTGGTATCTTATTAAAAAGAATTATTCCTGGTAACATTCCGGCGATCGCATGGATATCTATTGTAGCTATTATAATATCTTTACCTCAGTTTCCTATGAATGAGTACATCCTAGCAGAAACGGAGAAATTAGGAGTTTTACAGCTCATTACTCCTGTACTTGCTTATGCAGGTTTCGCAATTTCACAAATGGAAGTTGAGTTATTTAAGAAGTCTGGGTTTAAGATTGCAGTGGTCGCGTTGCTTACCTTTACTGGGACTTTCTTAGGTTCTGCAGTGATTGCTCAAGCTTTACTTTAAACCTATAACAGTTTTTTTTAACTCAATGCTCAAAGCTAAGGATATAGGATGAATTGTGCGAGGCGCTGTACCAGAACATGGTAAAGTGGCTTCGCACAATAACTTTGAGGTTGTGTTAGAAAGCTTTAATAAAAAGCTTGGCATCATTCATATATAAAATATTTATAGTGATTTCATCCATAACTTTAGATGATTTAACAACTCATTAGGACCTTGCGAGAGGTAACGACCCAATCGGGTCACGATATGGGCTTCACCGCTTGCCAGTAGCGAATTATCTACAGGTATTGCTACTAAATGACCATCCTTTACCTCTTTAGATACGACAAAATAGGGTAGAAAGGTAAGCCCCATATTCGATCTAGCAAAGTCTATCAAGACAGCAACTGAGTCAGTAGTTAAAATAGGGTTAAACCTAATCTTTTGTTGAAATTCAGCCATTGCTAACAACTGACGCACGCCAAAACGATTTTCGGCCAATCCAACAGGATATTCTAACAGCTCTTTCAACTGCACAGGTTTATCTTTGCTTGCTAATGGATGCTGAGGTGCGATAATAATACATAAGGGTTGATAACTAATATACTGAGAGCGGATACGTGGATGACTATTCGGATGGAATAGTAGTCCTATGTGCGCCTCATCCTTTTCAACCTGACGAATTACTTCATTTGATCCACCAACACTGATTGAAAGTGTTAACTCTGGATATAAGCGAGAGAACTCTGGTATTGGCCCCAGCATCAGATCGCCAACAAAACCATCACCGACTGCTAGCTTTATATGCCCGCGCTGTAGACCTGACAATGCCTTCAATTTGGAAGCACAGGCCTCTTCAGCGGATAATGACTCCCGATAAAACTGTAAAACAATACTACCTGCTTCTGTTGGCGTCACTCCTTTGCGATGACGTTCGATAAGTGTGCATGCTAATTCTGACTCTAATAGAGATATTTGCCGGCTAATTGCTGAGGGAGCTATATTGAGCTTGTCAGCAGCAGCACGTATTGTGCCCATACTTACTGCTTCATACAGATAAGATAGCCTCTTTATATTGATCTCTGTCATAGCTACTGTATTACTCCACATGGCAAATAAAACCAATATATTTCTAATATCACTCATCAGACTTTGAATCATAGTATATTCATCATTAGAGTGTTTCAAAATATTTAATTTTTTAAACATTTTATTATATACAACTGTTAATCAATATTAGATGCTCTTATTCATCATAATGACTAATAAACTCTTTAACGGCAGAGGATACCTCTAACAACGAGCTTTCTTGAACTTTTAATTGTCTTAGGGATTTTAAATTAACGAAGCTATCTGGTATGGACTTCAAGCCATTTTCATATAATGTTAAGCTAGTTAATGTTGGCAGGTTACCAAAAGATTCGGGTAGTCTATCCAATTGTGAAGCTCTAATATTAATATACTCAAGGTTTGATAGTTTATCGAAATCCTCAGGAAGATATTCCAATGGATTCACACAAAAAGTAATACTTCTAAGCTGTTTTAACTGAGTAAATGATTCAGGTAATTCTTTAACCTGAGTGCCTCTCATATCAATCAATCTTAGAGACGATAACTGACCTATACGGAGTATAGAAAGTTAGGTGATTTAACCGTTACGGCCTTTTATTTTGATCTTAACTTAAGTCTGCTATCTAGAACTATTGAACTTGCTAAGGCTTATGGTGTTGATGAGGATAAGATTCTAAAAGAAATTAATGATGTAGTTGATTACTTTTTTAGTTAATTGCTAGTATTTGATTAATTCGTTTTTTGCTAATTTTTGTACAGAGCCAACCATGTTATATTAGATATAAGGTCCAGTGTCAAAAAAAGGACCTTGTATTCTTCCTTCGTTAATAGCCCGTAAAATAAAAGCCAAATTGTAAAATTTTTAATTAGTAGCTTTCCTATAACTATAAGAAGTATTATGTATTAAATGCTTATAAATTCAACTATTTGAGGATTGAACTAAATATGTACGAACTGGATATTAATGAGTTACGCGATGAAGCACAACGTTTATTAAAACAAGAGATTAAATTATTAGAGCAAATTCAAAGTACACCGAACTTACTAGTTCAAACAAAGCAGAAAAATATTCAAACCCTTGATTCTGAATCAATTATGGAAGCTATTAAGCGTTTGGAGGATGAAAATTATAAGCTTAATAACCTTGAATTAGTTATAGCTGTAGTGGGAACAATGAAGGCGGGCAAGTCAACTACTATCAATGCCATTGTCGGCATGGAAGTCTTGCCTAATCGCAACAGACCAATGACCGCTTTACCCACATTGATTCGACACACTCAAGGAGTTACTGAGCCGCGTTTATTTTTCCAGAATACAGCACCTGTTAATACCCTAGTCAATGAGTTGAGTAAAAAATTAAAAAGTGCTCCTAAGAGTCTATTAAATGGGCTTAATGAAAATGATGACATGCAAGATTTGCTAGACCAGGTTAGAAAAAATCAGAATTTTTCGGAAAGCCACGAAGGTAGCGATGCAATTTTTAACTTTCTTAAGAGCTTAAATGACTTAGTTCGTTTATGCACAGAGCTTGAAGTCGACTTTCCATTTTCGGCTTATAGCAGTATTGAGAGCTTGCCTGTTATTGAGGTTGAGTTTACTCATTTAAGCCAGATGGGTCATATGCAAGGTCGTTTAACTTTATTGGATACTCCAGGCCCTAATGAAGCTGGTCAAAGTCATCTACGACCTATGCTTCGTGATCAACTAAAAAAAGCGTCTGCTATTTTGGCTGTACTAGATTATACGCAACTAAAATCTGATGCAGATAATGAAATACGTGAGAACTTAGAAGAAGTGGCAAGTGTAAGTGGTGAACGCTTATACGCACTAGTTAATAGATTTGATCAAAAAGATAGAAACAGTGATAGTTCGGATGAAGTGCGTAAATATGTGTCGAGTAACTTAATGAAAGGCCTAATCCCTATTAATCGTGTTTATCCAGTATCAGCAAGATATGGTTATTTGGCAAGTCAAGCTAAGAATGAGCTTGCTGTAAATGGATGTATACCTAGTCACGACACTCACGATTGGGTTACTGACTTTGCTAAAATAGCAATAGGTGGCTTTCGCTGGAAAGACCAACTTAATGATATTGAGACAGTTACTGCTGCAGCTAAATATTTATGGGAAGAGTCGCAATTCAACGAACCTCTAGAACATGTGATCCGTCAAGCTTATAGTAAAGCAGCTATTCTTACTATTGACTCCACAGCATCAAAATTGGTTGAGACTGCAGAGACTGCGAAAAATTTCTTAGGCACTCGTAAACAAGCCTTTAAGAAGAGTGTTGATGAGCTTCAATATAAAATTATCTCGCTGCAAGATAATATAGACTTTATTCAGAATCAGGAAAAGGAGGTTAGTAAGGATGCTAATTCTGCTCTAAATGACGTAAGAAAAGGTATTCAAAGCGCAGGGCAAACAGCTCAAGAAGAAACCCTGTCTATGCTTGATAAGTACTTTAAAGAAGGTAAACGTATTGAGAGGACGAAGGAAAAAGAGCAAGAGCTTAGCAAAAAATCTAAAAAAAAAGGCATTAAAAGTCCGATGCTAACAGACTTTGGTAACATTTTTAGTGATTCAGGTAGGGAAGAAGACGCTCAAGACTTTAAGTTTAGTGATAAACCACTTAAGTTCGAAGACCAAAATGAAGCTGAAAAGCTACTCAATCGTATTGAAGAATCCCTTGAGGAAATAAGTAAAGATGCTGAAGAGGCTTTACGTAAGGATATCCATAAACAAATACAATTTTTTAGTGAAAGGTTTCAAGGTTATGTTGATGAAACTAAAAAGGTAATTGACAATATCAAAAAAGATATGGGTGACTTTGACTTAATTATCCGTGTACCAGATGTAGAAGACTTACAGCTAGGCTTTGCTATAGATGAAGTATTAAGTGATGCAACACAGAAAAGAAAAGAAAAAGAGACTCGCTATCGTAGAAAACGTGGAGTATGGGGAAAAATTTGTAGCTGGTTTGGCACAACGGATTGGGGCTGGGAGGATTATTCAGTCAATGTAGACGTATATTATGTTGATATAAAATCCATCAAGAAGCAAGTTGAGGATGGCATTGGAATAGCTTTTAAAGAATTGGAGAGCACTCTTAGTTTAACAGTTGAAGCACAGTTAAATGAACAAGCAAATAGCTTTTTTTTAACATTAAGAGAAAAGGTTGAGCATATTCGCGGCGACTTAATCGCTAGTATAGAAGATAGAAAAAAGAGTCAAGAAGAGCAGAGAATACTATTAAATAGTTTAGAAAAATTGGAGAAACCTATCCCTCATTTGTTGGAGGATAGCGAGGCTATCTTAAAAGATATACGTGGTTTATTACTCAGCGTAGGAACAGTAAAATGAGCCAGAATTTACAACCGATAACTCCCGATTGTGTTTTATTAAAAACCCTAAATTCAATACCAGAAAAATTCATAGTGGATTTTGCAAACAGTATTGATGTTACTCGGGATCACTCGAAGGTACAAATTGAGAGAAATAAATTTTTCACTCGCTGCTTTGACGGTTTTACAGGTAAAGATGTAAGGCGTCAAAATGAAATTAATTCTAACTTAACTAATGCTGTTGAATGTTCATTGACGTGGCTAACAGAGCTAACCCAAGACTTAGCTCATACTAATTATGCTATAACATGCGTCAATGAACGAGTTACTAAGTTAACCAGTCAGGTGACATACCTTGCACAGTATTCAGAGAATACTCGTCTCATGTTAAAGGAATTATCACAAGAGCTTGATGTTCGCATACTACGTTTAGATGAAGAGGTAATGCGAATTGATTTTAATCAAAAAGTAATACTACATCTTGACCAAGTTTTTAATAAATGGAGAGCTGGTCGTTTAGCAAGTTATTCACCTGCTGGTCGCTGTTACGCCGCTATAGAAGAGTTACGTTGGGGTGCTTTTGGTGATTTTTGCCGCAGTCATACAGGTTTAGATCGAGATAGCTTTATGCAGCAAGCAGTAGATCGTGCAACCGCACAGCTAGCAGCAGATGCAGAAATTAGTATTGGTACTAGATTGAGTTTTTATAATGGATGGTTGCAGTTGCCTCATAATACTAATCAGGATGATGACTGGCATCAGGCATTAAGATATTTGGCGAATGACTTTACTACGGATAAAGCACCTTTAATTACAACTATTACGCAAAAAACATCAGAAAGGCTAGGAGATGTTCCTTTACTGGCAAATGCATCACGAATAGCTGAGACAATTATGGATGAGGTGTTTGCGGAGGCACATTATGTCTGAACAAATGAAGGTAGGTTTAGTGCTATCTGGTGGCGGTGCTAAAGGAGCTTATCAAGTTGGAGTTCTGCGAGCTCTACAAGAGTTAGGTACGCAGATTGATATGGTGTCAGGCGCTAGTATTGGAGCGCTTAATGGAGGGATATTAGCCAGTGCGCCAACACTTAATGAAGGTATTAAGCGAATTGAAAAACTTTGGAGTGTTTTGGCTGAAACCTCTCCTATTCAGGTAAATTCAATGAGTTATATTAGGCTAGCAGTATCTGCAGGAGCTGTATTAGCACCTAGTGCCCGCTTTCTAGCCTTAGCTCTTGGATTAAGTGAGGATGCGATTCTATCAGATAAGCCTTTAATAGAGTTAATGGATGAATATCTTGATACCAATGAGCTCGCTAAAGGTATGCCTCTTTATGTGTCAGTTTATAAGAGTTTAGGTGCGACAAGAGATATTGGCCGCTGTATTTTGGCAGCAACTGAATTAAAAGATACTCCAGATTCTGAGTTCTTACATGTGCAGTCATTGCCTAAAGATGAGCAGCGTAACGCTTTATTAGCTTCAGCGGCACTGCCTAAGCTTTTTAAAGCAAGAGAGGTGTCAGGTAATAAGTATACTGATGGTGGGCAAGGTGGCTGGTCAAAAGCACAAGGTAATACGCCAATACAACCCCTGATAGATGCAGGTTGTAATCTAATAATAGTAACGCACCTTAGTAATGGCTCTTTTTGGAGCCGTGATGACTTTCCTAGCGCAACAATTCTTGAAATTCGTCCTCAGTCAACTATAGCTAGAGCTACAGGCCTGATGAGTGGGGCTAAAGATTTATTAGGTTTTGATGCAAGTAAAATTCCATCATGGATAGAGCAAGGATACAATGATACTTTGCACTGCATAGGCCGAGTAAAGAAAATCACACAGTCTCGAGAAGCACTCAAAGCATCTAAATCTACTTTAGAGGAAAGTGAAAAATATGGAGCAGCAGTAGATACTGCTTTAGATAATGCCTTATCAAGAATGAGAGAGTCAGAATAGTTGTAATATATCAATTCATATTAAATATACCTGACTATCTTATTGAACGATGATTTTGTGGGTTTTAAATGCTGATTTTATACGCCTACTTATATCTAATTAAAGTGCTATCTGTTCGATACCTACCTGATAAAAAGCCAGTAAAAAGGACCATTAATACTTCCCTCGTTAGTTGCCTGTGAAATAAAAACTGAATTGGAGAACTTCTTATCAAGCAGTTTTCCAATGACCACTGCTGGATTTCAAGGTCAGGGTGACCAAGGTTTGATGGGGCAGTTTTTACGAGATCCAGAATGCCCAAACAACCTGTTAAAAGGTCCATGGCTTGAGGTGAAGCTGCCATTTCGAACCGCAAGCCCGTCAGAAGAGTCTCTATTAACTAAGATCAAGCTAGGATTTACCCCTTATACGCATATGTAATAGACTAAACTTATTTATATCGAATATCATTTAAGAATCAGTTCTTAAAATTCATATCTATTCGGAAGTCATTATTAGATCACTCTTAATCATTAAGCTAGTCTAAAGTTTTATGAAAAGTTATTTAATGGGAAAAATGGTATTATTATAATTTAGCTATAGTGCCTTCAACTTTAATGTTTACTTTCATACAGACGTAATTTTGCTTTAGATAAAACTTTTCTAGCGAATAGCTAAAGCTATTAGTAGCTAAGTAACTACTTCATACCCTTAGTCTTGTTGCAACTCATCGAAAACCCCTAGAATAAATTTGAATAATAAAGAACCTAATTATTGCCAAAATATACTACCAAAGTTATAAAGGCCTTCTATTCTAGTTGATTCAGCTCTAAGCCTAAAAAACTTTATACTCGCAATTAAGCTGAATAAAGTCATAAGTGTTGAGAGTCTTGCATACTAAACCACCCCCTCGGAATACTATGAACAGAAGTGTCTAAATAACCCTTCCACAGCTTTTCTATCAATACGGTTTACAAAGTTTTCATCCTAAGGATTATTAGAATAGGCCATCGACTCTTTAAAACTAATTTTTTTGCCATTTAAGGTGTTGCTCACGACATGGGATTTTACTGGGTTTTTACAGTTGATTTCTAAAGTATTTTCAAATGCACCCCTAAAACCTGTAGCTGATACATACACCATCATAACTTCGGGTTTTAGGTTTCTATCAGATGGTGAGATGATAACGAAAGGTTTTGCAGTCCAAGATGTAGACCTTACGCCGTCACCAGCAGGTTGATCGTAAATCAAAACTTCTCCAGTCGCAAAAAAGTCATTAGCATTCTTAATTTTTGCAATAGCAGGGGTGCTAGTAATAAGACCTGCTAAAGCGATGCTAGCTAAAACTTTATTTAATATATTAAATTGCACTCTCCTTGTTGATTAATAATATAATATACCATCAATATAAGTGTGTTTTAAATTTTATTAGATTTAAAAGAATTACCATCAATAACACTCATCAAACATTCAATATTAGTGTGCTCGGCTTTTAAATAATCATCTCTATTGTACTGACTTACCAAGTAAATCGAACGCTTCTCCTTACCGGGCTTATGAAACTGACTCATAAAAGGCTCATCATCCGCATTATGCGTTAGTAGCGTAAAGCTATGTACTGGCTCATTAAAGTGATTGTTATACTCGTACATGCCAGCGATGGTAAACGCCATTTTATCTTTCCTATGGATACGCTTCCATTCACTTTTATTATTATCTCCGCTTAAATAGTACGGCTCCATAAATCCTGCCATTGGTACTAAACAAAACTGGTTTTTGGTGAATGCAGGCTCAAATGTCTTTTTACCTTCAATAGTTTCAAGTCTTGCGTTATAGGTAGAGTAATCCACTGGATCACTTGCCCACGATGGACTAAGTCCGAACTGGCCTTTAACCACCTCAAGCCCATTATCTGTTTGAATAATAATAGGGCAGAAGTCTTTTGGATAGACACGCTTCTTATATTCAAAATCAAACTTAAGCTGTTTGTTAACAATTGCCTCAATCTGCTTCGGACTTGCTGGTTCAAAGTTTGAGCACATCGTAGTTATCCCTCTTTGTTTTATTAATTAACTTTAGTCTATTATTGCTTATAAAGTTCAACCAATCTATCGGGTTCTAATAAATCAAACTATGCGACGTAAGCTATCGTTTACCGGCTTTAAAACTATCAAACTAAGTATACAAAACAACGTATGAAGATTTATGTCAGTGTTCTCAAAAATAGCTCATTTAATAATAGTGAAAAATATGCGTCCATATGAGGCTAATGTCATTTTAATATACGGCCAGTTGATACTAGAAAAGTGGAAGCGGAAGATCGAAAGGTTGCTAATTAATATGATCAGTTTACAAACAGATGATGAAAAAAGAAACGCACATAATTGTGAAACTTAATGGGTAAGCTAAACAGTATGATTAAACCTGATCTTAATCAGCTGCCAGCGGTCCTTTATCCTTTGTGAGTGCATTAAGGAAATTCAAAGGTAGCATATGAGTTATAAATTATTAAGCCCATGTTATATGACATGTGTGAGTAATTTAGAGGTGCTTAGTTGATCATTCAAAGTATCTATCTATTTTAAAGTTCAAGAGTAAAGTTTATAATTAGTTACACTTTGGTTACAAATGAGGTAAACTCATAAGTAATTGACTATTAAATAAAAAATAGTTCTTATTTAATTATTAGGATAGATAGATGAACTGGGAAGAGTGGATAGTCGCTAATAAAAAGCAATTAGAACATATCGCAGGTTTTGAGGAAAAGTTTGTTAGAACTATCCTAGCAAAGATACCTGAGATTGAACCACAAGATGTCACCACACAATATCATTTTAAAGATTCAACTGGAAAAAATAGATATATTGATTTCATGATTATCAATAAAACTAAAGGATACAAACTCCCAATTGAGCTTGATGGTATGTGGAAAGTGCAAAGTTATGAAGAGTTTGACGATATGCTTAAACGTCAAAATGATTTGGTTAAAATCTATGGCGTTCTACTTAGATATACTAATAAAAAAATGCTTAACGAAGCTCAAGTTATTGTTGATGAAATTAGACAAACGCTACATCTTCAAAGTACGAACCAATTAACCGCTAAAGTGATTGAAGAGAAGAATAAAAAGCGTTTCGATGAGTATCAAAGTCAGCTTGCATGGTACAAGCAACAAATGGCAGAGCAACAAGCTAATCAAGAACTAAAGGTTAAAACTCTTGAAGAGCAGAAAAAAGACACTGCTGAATCTACGATTACTAAAGAAGATATAGCTGAGTTACAAGCTACTATAAGCGCACTACAGGCTAAGATTGAGCAACCTATACCTGTATTTACTGAGCCACTTAAAGAGCAAAAGACTAAAATAACACTTAATCATATGCTAGGTATAGGTGCAGTTTCTCTTATAGTAGTGGCATTGGGTGCCAATTCATTTTATGGTAAAGATAATAGTGACAAAGACGCTAATAATCCAGAAGCTTTAGTTGGTAACTTATATGATAGTGACGATATTAAAGACGATAAAATTACGATCGTTGAGAATAATACGGAGAGTGGCTCAGAGCCTGTGCAGAAGGATAATATTGAATCACTACCCGAATTAGCCACAGAATCAGTTGTCACTAGCAATATAGAACCTGATAAGCTCGAGCCACAAGCTAAGCCTAAAGATGAAAAGTCTAAATTTAACGAAGTAGAGCAGCCAAGCTATCAAGAGCCTAGTACTATTCCTGCCTCACAAGCTTATAAGTATATTGGCTCAAGTGGCATTGTATGTGGCGATGTTGCGCAGGTTAAAAGTTTTAGTAGGGGTACATATTTAAATTTAGGTGCTAGTTATCCTAATCAGGACGCTACAATAGTTGTCTGGAATGAAGACGCTGGTAACTTTAGTGATCTTAGTCAGTATGAAGGTCAAAGCCTGTGTATTAAAGGAAGTGTGAAATCATATAAAGGGACACCACAAATTAAATTAGCCTCAATAAATCAATTAAACTAAAAGGAATTAAATTTGGTAACCGGGACAATAGCTATAATTGGTTTTATCTTTTTCTGTGGATTAATTCAATATGGAAATGATTTAATTAAGCAGGAAAAAGCTGAAAAGGCACAGAAAGAGCAAGATGAACTTGAAAGAAAGAGGGTAGAGAACAAGGCTATAGAACTAAAAAATGCACAATTAGCACTCGTAAATGAGCATAATAAAAACTTAAAGGTATCTAAATCAATCTCTAATGTCGAAAGCTCAAGTGATTTCTTAACTACCAAACAGGTCTTAGTTGGCCTAATCTTATTATTATTCTTAACCGTTGGTACTGTATTTTATTTCAAAATGCTGTATTTAGATTAAATTCATTAGGATGAACTATGTATAAGAAAACAGCAGCAATACTATCAACTGCTATTTTTAGCTTTGCGTTTTCAATTTCAATAGCGCATGCAGCAGAGCCTAAAATTGAAGCATACAAAGCACCCTTTCATGTAGGTCAATCTGTAATGGCGTGCGGAAACTTAGCTGAAGTTAAACACCTTTCAAGTAGGCACTATCTAAATCTTGATAAACGCTATCCTAATCAAACATTAACTATCTTAGTATGGAATAAAGACTACCGCTGGTTTGAAGACCGTTTTGGGAATCTTGATGACTATATCGGAAGAAGGTTTTGTGCGCATGGTAAGATTGAAGATTATAAAAATAACATACAGATGCAGGTTAAAAATCCGCAGTTTCTAAGACTGATGAATAAGTAATAATATACCTGTATCTCTTATAGGCTTCGTTTAGCTTTAATATAAAGTTCGATGATTAACTGGTTGAATACCATCTTTAGTGCAACTGGTTTGATCTAAGTCATAGATAGTATCGTTAAATCTATACCTAGGATTTTCATCTTTTCTAAAATCCCATGGCGCAGTTACTATCTCTGCTGACCACAATCCATTTTGGTTTAAGCGCGCTTTTACTTCCGCATTTGAATATGCTACTCGATCATACTCTGATTGGCTAGCTTGATATTGCTTGTAGTGCCAAGCAAAGCCTTTCTCAATTTGGTTAAGATTACAATCTTTATCATCGGCGAATACTGTTCCTAGTAAACGCTGATAACGATCTTGACCTTCCCACAGTATTTTTACAGTAGAGTCTGCAACGCATTCAATTAATGCTTGTGTGCTTGCCTCTCCAAATGGTTGGTTGTACTCAGGTGCATCTATACCAACCAATCTAATGCGCTCAGACTTGCCATCGTAGGGGATAGCTTCAATTGTATCTCCATCTATTACTCTGAGACGTTCAGCCTTTAAGACCGAACCTTGAGGTTCACATTTTTTAGTATTAAGGGCTGGCTTGTTATTGGATACTGACGTTATGGGTATCATAGATTTGTCATTAACGTCACATGAGAAAAGCATGAGTGATATTAATAATACAGTTATAGTTTTTATCACTTCCATATTATTCTCATGTAAAAATTTTGATAAATAACAGTAATACTTAAAATCATTTAAAAATCTACCTAATATATTAGGTAGCTTTGGTGCGTTTGAAACCAATGCTTAATTACAATATTTTTCAAGAGCTCTTTTAGTAGATGTGCCATCAGCCTGATAAGCATCTGTAATTAAACATGAGTTACCATCACATTTGACAGTATAGTCTCTGATACCATAACCGTCCATATTACTTACTTTAGCTATAGCTCTAATTCGACCATTACTTAAAGTTTCTACTCTTAAGTCTTCAATCTCATTTAACGAATAAGAGTTACCTTCCGATAGACTCGCAAAATATAAACTTTCACCACATGACGTTAAGCTACCGTCAGAGTAGTTTGCTTGTTGAAAAGCTGAAATTAGAGAACTTTGAAATGCAGAATCAGCGTATTTATAAAGAGATGATATTGAGTTATTACTATCACCATTAAAAATCTCATTTATATAGGCATCTTGAAACATTTTTTCAACTAAAAGAGTTTTTTGATTTGTATCGGCTAATGTAGGTGTTACTAAAGTAAAAATTAATAATGGTGCAAAATAAAGGTTCTTTATCATTAAATTCTCCGTTTTAAAAACAATATAAAATCATTTATTAACTTTTTAATAGGCCATATTAACATTCATTAAAGGGATTTATGTATGCTATTAAAGTAGTTTAATTATGCCCATATTGAGAGTTATTAGACTATGCAGTCCTTAATTTTTAAGAATATTAACCATATTTCTATCATTATATTATCTAGCATCAATACCTGTATCGTAGTTGAATCATCTGACCCTAAACATTTTTGCATTTATTTTGCAGAGATAGCTGAAGCTATACCAGATAACATATCTTGAATATGGGGAGTACTAACAATGCAACTTGATTAAAAAATCATTCTTAGTTTTTAGTTATCAAGCAATAAAGTTATGAATTCATCAATGTATCAAGTTTAGCAAAATCTTTATCTGCCTCTATTGTAGTTTTATAATTTATCCTGATTAAAGGGGTGTCAATGTCACCAGTATAGATGTTAATTTCACGTATAAATTTCTTACTATCAGAATTTCTAGAGGTCCACCTTCTAAAAAAAGCTATAGTCTCTAATTCCGTTCAGACATTGTACATCGAAGAGATAAATCTTTTTTTATCAACATCAAAGTATAATGAATAGCTCAAGATGGTGATTATCGACAAAATTTATGCCATGTTCTTTGTTTATTTCGTCAAGCTTTTCTTATTCTATAGGTACTGGTGAAAACATCTTCGTTATAAACTTAACTAGCAATATAAAGAATATAACCATCCCAGCTAAACAAACACCCAGAAGAGAACTTATGCCATTACAATATCCTTAGTATAGAAAATTAAATACGTTCATTTAATTATCTATATTATTGTTAAAATGTACAAGCTATTATTTATTTCAATTGAAAACTACTAACCGATAAATTGCGACACTCAAACCCTGATATTAAGCAGATCACCTAAGAAATTAAAAATATATCAAACTCTAGTCTATTCCTTAATGTCCATGACTTTAAAAAGCTGTCTAAAAACAAATTGCTATATAAAATCTTAAATGGACTAGTATCTAAAATTAATTCACTGGATATTGATGCAAAAAGCTTACCTAAAATAACTCAAAATTTAGCGGTTGTATTTGAAGAAATTGTTCTTCGCTTTAATGATCTGTCTAATGAGACGGTTGGTGAGCACTCTACTCCTCGAGATATCATTGATCTAATGATCGGCGTAACATTTGAGCTTGACCTAGAGATGCTACAACAGTTAAAAGGTAAGCTCAAGATCTACGATCCAGTGTTAGGAATAGGCACAACCCTTACTAGAGCGGATAAGTATTTAAGAGGCTTAAACAAAGCTTTAAAAACTATTGATAGCAATAAGGTATTTAAAAACAAAGATGAGTTTGAAAAGGTTTTTAGTCCAATACTAAATGAGCTTAACTTCAAGGTATCGTCAGCTGTAAAAAAAGCAATTATTAATGCTTTATCTGAAAAAGATCCGTCAGCTGAAACATGTATTGATAGTCAAGGTAATATCGAAGCAGACTATGATCTTCGTGATTATGAGCAGATACCTCTACCAAGTGGGATACAGCTACCGCTAGCTCTTGGTTATCAAGATGACAAAGGGCAAGAGGAGTTTGTAGAAATGATTAAGCCTTACAGCGAACAATATTTAAAAAGTAAAGTACTGCCTTACGCGCCAGACGCATGGATAGATTATGATCGTGCTCGCATTGGGTATGACATTTCATTCAACCGTTATTTCTTTGTTGATGACAGCCAGCCACGAGATATCAAGGCCATTGAGGCTGAAATCGCTGAGCTAGAAACTAAGGTGAAACAGATTTTTAATAGGGTTATATAAGCACCTCACTTGATAGCTTATTTTCATGAGAAGATAACAACGCACAAGATTTATATTTGTATATTTAACAGAAGGTTTAAAAAGATGAGTTTAGAAAATACTGAAAAACAAAAAATGCTTACAGCACATAATAAGTTAGTAGCATTCATTTGGTCAATCGCAGATGATCATCTAAGAGATGTCTATGTTCGAGGAAAATACCGTGATGTTATTTTGCCTATGGTGGTATTACGTCGATTAGACAGCCTTCTTGAGCCTACTAAAGAGCAGGTTTTAGAAGAGGTTAAGTTCCAAAAAGAAAATGGCTTTACTGAGCCAGATGATGATGCGTTGCAGGCAACGTCAGGATTTGTATTTTATAACACCAGTAAATGGACATTAAAGAGCTTAAAAGAAACAGCCAGTGACAACGAACAGATACTTCTAGCTAATATGGAAGAGTACTTGTATGGATATAGCGATAACGTCAAAGAAATTATCAAGTGTTTTAAGCTACAGTCTCAGTTCAAACATATGGCTGATAAACAGGTTCTATTAGACGTGCTAGAGAAGTTCGTATCACCTTATCAAAACTTCTCACCTAACGATAAGGTAGATCCAGATGGTAATAAACTTCCTGGACTAAGTAACTTAGGTATGGGTTATGTGTTTGAAGAGCTTATTAGGAAGTTTAATGAAGAAAACAACGAAGAGGCTGGTGAACACTTTACACCACGTGAAGTCATTGAGCTGATGACTCACTTAGTATTTGATCCTGTTAAAGATGATCTACCTAACAGTATCACTGTATACGACCCAGCGTGCGGTAGTGGTGGGATGTTGACTGAATCTCAGAACTTCATTCATCAAAAATATCCGGCTAAAGGGTTTATGCGTAGCATCTACCTGTACGGCAAAGAGATTAATGATGAAACTTATGCCATTTGTAAGTCGGACATGATGATTAAGGGCAATAACCCTGAAAACATCAAGGTAGGATCAACATTATCTACGGATACATTCGTAGGCAAGGACTTTGACTTTATGCTATCGAACCCTCCGTATGGCAAAAGCTGGTCTAGTGAGAAAAAGTACATTGAACAAGGGGGAGAAGTTATTGACCCTCGTTTTATAGTCGATCTGACAGATTACTGGGGAGAGAAGCACAGTGAAAAGGCAACCCCAAGATCGAGTGATGGTCAGCTTCTATTCTTAATGGAAATGGTCGATAAAATGAAATCGACAAGCATGGGCGGGGTAGGCTCTAGAATCGCTTCTGTTCATAACGGCTCAAGCTTATTCACAGGTGATGCTGGCTCAGGTGAGAGTAATATTCGTCGTCATATTATCGAAAATGATTATCTTGAAGCGATTATTCAAATGCCAAATAACCTGTTTTACAACACAGGTATTACCACGTATATCTGGCTATTATCTAATAAAAAGCCAGCACATAGACAAGGCAAGGTACAGCTTATTGATGCAAGCCAAATGTATCGCAAGCTACGTAAGAACTTAGGTGATAAAAACTGTGAGTTTGCTCCAGAAGATATTGAAGCTATTACCACCACTTACTTAGATATGGCAACTGTTGAAAGAAAGCCAGATGACTTTAATGAAAAAGGGGATCCTATCGGTATCGCTAGTCAAATCTTTGATAACAAAGACTTTGGTTATTACAAATTCAATATTGAGCGCCCAGATCGTCGCCATGCTCAAATGACGGCTGAACTGGTCGCTAGTCTAAGATTTGACAATCAATTAAACGAAGTTATGGCCGATATCTATAAGGAACATGGCGATCAAATTTATGACAAAGCGTTCTTTGATAGTCAGAAAAAAGAGCTAAAAGAGTGGTCTGAAAAAGAAGAATATGGACTGTCGCCAAATCAGCGCAAAAAGCTGGTTAGCCATAAATTATGGAAAGATCAGTTAACGATACTTGAGTATGCCGAGTTGATTCGTGAAGCTATTCAAGAAAATGGTCAGGACAAGCTGTTTACTGACTTTAATCTATTTACTGACTTAGTTAAAAAGACCATCAAGGCTAAAAGCTTAAAGCTAAAGGCCAATGAGCTTAAGCAAGTTCTTGATGCGGTAAGTTGGTACGATGAAACAGGCACTAAAGTTATTAAATCTGTCTCCGTATTCAAGCAGGATAAGCTTGATCAGCTGATCGAGCACCTAGGCTGTCAAGTCGATGAGTTACCAGACTACGGCTATTACCCTGCATCTAGTGTCGGTATCGAGAATGCTAAGCCAAACCAATATGTGGTATACGAATCTAGTAGTGATCTACGTGACTACGAGTCAGTGCCGTTAGCAGGTGATATTCATGACTATTATTTACAAGAGGTGAAGCCACACGTTAAGGAGGCATGGATAGATATTGATAGTGTGAAGATTGGCTATGAGATTAGCTTTAATAAGTACTTTTATCAGCATAAGCCGTTACGTTCACTTGAAGAGGTTGCTAAAGAACTGGTAGAGCTTGATCAACAAGCTGACGGTCTGATTGCACAGATTTTAAGTGTTCAAAGCACCTTGAATTTGGAGGGTTAATTATGGATAAGTCAATTATTAAAAGCTACCCTCGTTATGAAATTTATAAAGATAGTGGCGTAGACTGGTTGGGAGAGATTCCAGAGGAATGGGAGCTGGTTCCCGGATTTAAAGTTATTGAGGAAAATAAAAGGAAGAATAAGGGGTTATTGGTTAAGACAGTTTTATCTTTAAGCTATGGGAAAATCGTAGTTAAGCCTGAAGAAAAGTTATTTGGGTTGGTTCCTGAAAGCTTTGAAACATATCAGATCGTAGAGCCTGATGATCTTATTATCAGATGTACCGACTTACAAAATGATAGGACTAGTTTACGTGTTGGTTTGGTAGAAGATAACGGAATCATAACAAGTGCCTATTTAGGATTTAAAGTTAATGATGAGTACTCATCTGAATTCTTATACTACTACTTACATAGTTTAGATACTTCGAAAGCTATCTATAAAATGGGAACTGGATTAAGACAAAACCTAAGTTTTAATAATTTTAAGCGGTTTCCATTAATTGATATACCTCTTAAAACTCAAAGAAGAATTGTAGATTTTATCAGCGATAAAGCTAATAAGATTGAAAAAGCTATTGAGCTCAAGCAAGAGCAAATTTCTAAGCTAGAAGAGTATAAGCAAATAGTTATTCAAAATGCAGTGACTAAAGGCTTAAATCCTGATGTGCCTATGAAAAATAGTGGTGTTGATTGGACTGTGGAGATACCTGAGCATTGGGAGGTTGAAAGATTTAAATACTGTTTTAAGTTTCAAAGAGGTCTGAATATTACTAAAGATAGCTTAAGAGAATCTGGTATTGCTTGTTTGAACTATGGAGAAATTCATTCAAAATACGGTTTTGAGTTATTACCTCACCACCCTTTGAAGCATGTTGAAGATAAATATATTAAAACAAATAGTCAGTCATTATTGAGAAATGGAGACTTTGTGTTTGCTGATACTTCAGAAGATATTGAGGGTTCAGGTAATTTTAGTTATTTGAACGGAAGTAGACAAGTATTTGCTGGTTACCATACTTTAGTAGCTAAACCTATTGTCAGCTTTGAATCAAGATATATTGCCTACTTGTTTGAGTCACAAGCTTTTAGAAGACAGGTCCGGCAAAGGGTAAAAGGTGTTAAAGTTTACAGTATTACTCAAGCTATATTAAAAGATACATGTATATGGTTACCGCCAATAAATGAGCAAAAGCAAATTGTCAAGAAGCTTGACTCTGATATTGCTTTAGTTAATAAGTCAGTAGAAGGTTATTTAAGTCAAATTCAATGTTTAAAGGAATACAAAACTATCTTAATCAATGAGGCGGTAACAGGAAAGATTAAAGTTGCCTAATACTGCAAGTCGTTTATTACTTAATAACTATAAAGGAATAAGGGTGAGGGATAGATATGAATATTGGATTCACTCAATATACTGAAATAGAGTTAGAAGAGCATATTGAAGCTCGTATGATAGCGAGCGGATATATACAAGGTAACCCTGCCAACTTTGATAAGCAGTTTGCTATTGATAAAGAGCTATTTTGGGGCTTTTTAAAGGATACCCAACAAGAGGAGCTTGATAAAGTTATCAGGTTCCATCCTGCTGACTGGAAGCAGTTTATCCTGCAACAACTAGATCGTAAGATCAAAAGAAACGGGGTGCTAAGCATCCTGAAAAAAGGGCTACAAGTAGATGATGCCTCGTTTCAATTCTTGTACCCATTACCTTTAGCTAGTAGTGGTGAAAGAGTACAATTAAATTATAAAAATAACCGCTTCAGTGTCACACGCCAAGTTCATTACTCCAGCGTTGATCCAAATAAATCGATTGATATGGTGCTGTTTATAAACGGGCTAGCCATTGTAACGATGGAGCTAAAGAGTACGCATAAGAGCCAGACAGCACGCTTTAATGCGCTAAAACAATATCAGGAAGATCGCGATCCTAAAGAGACGCTGTTTAACTTTGCTCGATGTGCGGTTCATTTTGCCTTGGATAACCAAGAAGCTTATATGACCACTAAGCTTGCAGGTAAAAAAACGCATTTCTTACCGTTTAACAAAGGTAATAATGGCGGTAGTGGTAACCCGATTAATCCAAATGGGTTTAAGACAGCCTATGTCTGGGAAGAGGTGTTGGCTAAAGATAGCTTAGTCAACTTGCTCAGTCACTTTGTGCGACTGGGCTGTGATGATCCAGATATTAAAAAGCCTCGTTTAGAAGATATGACGCTTTATTTCCCACGTTATCATCAAATGAATGTAGTCAGACGCTTGGTATCAGATGTTGAAAAAAATGGGGCAGGTAAGCGTTATCTTATTCAGCATTCAGCAGGGTCAGGTAAGTCTAACTCAATTACTTGGTTAGGGTATCAACTCATAGAGACTTATCCACAAAGCTCTGATGATGACAATATTTATGATGTCGCTAAACCTATCTTTGATTCAGTTATTGTCGTTACTGATCGCCGATTATTAGACAAGCAAATCAGAGATAATATTAAACAGTTTAATGAAGTCAAAGGTATTGTCGCTCATGCTGAGAAATCGCGCGACTTAAGAGAAGCAATGGAGACGGGTAAAAAGATTATCATTACGACGATCCAGAAGTTCCCCGTAATCGTTGATGATATGAGCGATATGTCAGATAAGAAGTTTGCCGTCCTCATAGATGAAGCACATAGCTCGCAAAGTGGATCTTCTGCAGATGACTTAAATAGAGCAATAGGTGTTGGTTCTGATGAAGAAGAGGATGAGGATTATGAAGATACCACTCAAGACAAGATCATCAAAGCAATTGAAGCAAGAAAAATGCGAGGTAATGCCAGCTATTTTGCATTTACTGCTACGCCTAAGAATATCACTTTAGAAAAGTTTGGTATTCAACAGCCAGACGGTAGCTTTGAACCTTTTGACCTATACTCAATGAAACAGGCTATTCAAGAAGGGTTTATTCTTGATGTATTAAGTAACTATACGACTTTCAAATCTTACTACGAAATTCAAAAAACCATTAGTGACGATCCACGTTTTGATGTTAATAAAGCTCAAAAAGCACTTAAAGCTTATGTTGAGCAGAGTGAACATACCGTCAGTATTAAAGCTGAGATTATGTTAGATCACTTTATGACCAATGTAGTAGCCAAAAAGCGATTAAAAGGTCATGCAAAAGGCATGGTTGTGACTCAAAACATTGAAATGGCTATCAGATACTATCAAGCCTTATCTAAGATATTAGATAAAAAAAATAATCCTTTTAAGATACTCATCGCATTTTCAGGTACTAAAAAAGTGGATGGTATTGAATATACAGAACGCTCGATCAATGGCTTTGAAGAATCTAAAACCAAAAAGAAGTTTGATAACGATGAATATAGACTATTAGTTGTTGCCAATAAGTACCTAACAGGATTTGATCAACCGAAGCTTGCAGCTATGTATGTTGATAAGAAGTTGAGGGATGTTTTAGCTGTTCAAGCTTTATCACGATTAAATCGCTCTGCTAATAAGTATGGTAAAAAGACAGAGGACTTGTTCGTTTTGGACTTTTATAACGAAGCGTCGGATATACAAGCTTCCTTTGATAAGTACTACACAACAACCACTTTAAGCGAAGCAACAAACGTCAATGTCCTTCATGAAATTAAAGACAACTTAGATGACTATGGGGTCTATGAAATACATGAGGTAAAAGAATATGCAGAGCTCTTCTTTAATAATGCCTCTATGGAAGTATTAGAGCCTAAGACCGATGTGTTTGCTCATAGATTCAACGAGGAGTTGGGTTTATCTGATGATGAAAAAATCGAATTCAAGATGCAAGCCAAACAGTTTGTTAAGGTATATGGTCGTATAGCTGCCATAATGCCGTTTAACATGCCTGATTGGGAGCGACTGTATTGGACTCTGAAGCCTCTTATACCAAAGCTAAATGTTAAGGATACTAAAGAGCAAGATACGATTGATGAGCTATTAGAGTCTGTGAACTTAAATACCTATGCGATAGAACGAACTCAGCTTGGTCAAAAGTTAACCTTGTCTGGTGAAAATGGTGAGCTAGAGGGTACAAATACTAATCCGATTACCATTCATAATCCAGAAGTGGAGGAAGATGAGCTTACCAAGATTATTGAACGTTTCAATGATCGTTGGTTTAAGGACTGGCATTTAACGCCAGAAGAACAGAGATATAAGTTCGTGGAGCTCGCTAAACGTGTTACTGAACATGCTGACTTCGAGCATAAGTATTTGAATACCAATGATGAGCACCATAAAGCTTTGGAATTTACTAAGATAGTCAAAGAAATTGTGATTGAAGATCGCCGCAAAGAAATCGACTTTTATAAGAAGTTTGTTCAGGACGAAAACTTCCAGCTCACGTTCTTAGATAGTTTAAGGCGTATGGTTGATAAAGGCTTAGCTAATAAACATTAAGTTAATGCATATGGATCTATTTCAATGGATATTTATAAGTTAATAGAGAGTAGACTTTTATTTCATGAAGGGCTTCTTGATTCTAAAGGTAATGATTTTGATTATACTGAGTTATCTTTAGACACTATCTCAATGGAAACTGGAATAATTCAGATAAAAGAAAGACTCAATAGGAGTTCTTCATCTGAAACGCTTATACGTGAAATCATTTGTTCCGAATGGTATATAGCCGGTATATTTGATTTGTCAGCCTTACTAAGCCCTTTTAGTGCTATACAGTGCTATTTTTATTATCTAAAGCGAGAGAAGCCTGATAAGGTTGTATTTTCAATTTATGAGTCGGATAGGTGTTATACAGGAAAGTTTAATTCTAAGAATGATTTAAACGAAGTTATTAAAAACCGTCGTATCACTGAAGAATACAAGAAATATTTAGATGCAATTAATTTAGTAATCAACAAGGGTGATTTAAAGCTTATTGACACAAAATTAGGTGATTATTTCTTTGAGCATCCATATGAGATACTTAATTTAAATCGTCTATGTATAGATTATTATAAACCTGAGTTGATAGAAAATAGAAGAAAGTTAGAAGAAGAAAACACAAAGACATTACAAGAACTGGCAGATATTATCACTCCAAAAACTATTAAAGAAAGAAAGGGTAAATTTGCGAAAAACTTAAAGACCATTGAAGATAGTGATAGTTATAGAGAAGGCAATGCAACAGATGTATTAGTTCAGCCCAATGACATTATAATACCTAAGCTTAATTATTCAGAGCTTGTACTGGTTAGTAATAACTTTCAAGGTGAAGTTTACGCCTCACATAATTGGTATATTATTCGGCCTAAATCTTATGAAATCACTGCTGAATACTTAATTTTGTTTATGATGAGTGATACTGCTCAAAAATATTTTGAGCAGTATAGTCGTAGCACAGTATTATCAAAAATTTTGACTAAAAAAGATCTGCTTCAACTTCCAATCATTATACCTACTAAACAGGTGCTAAAGCGTGCATCTAGTATCTATGAATCTTTATATCTCACAAAACAGCCAAGCCATATTGAAATAATTAACGAGCAGTTGTTTAACACAGAAGTGCCTGAGCAAGCAGTTCAAAAAGAGTTGATTGAGGAGTTGCTGGCTAGAATTAAGAGTTCAAAGCTTGAATTGATCCAAGAGATAATTGAAGATGATCTAAATGAAGTTGATAAATGCTTCCAAGTTGAAGCTTTTAAAAGCGTTGTGGTGCTATCAGGCTCAATACTTGAGGCTATATTACTCGACTGGCTATCAGAAGTGAGTAGAATTAATTATCTAACTTCAAAAGAAACCATAGATTTATTTAATGTAATTGAAAAGTTGAATCGAGAGAAATACTTATCAGCCTATCTGAAAGATGCAGCTCATAAAATTAGACAGCAGAGAAATTTGGTGCATCCTAAGCTTTACATGAAATCCAAAGATCAACTTAATAAGCAGGTTGCTTCTGAAGTGTTGACTGACTTAAGGAAGATTTTGTCCAAGCGACTCGGAGAGTACAAAAAGTAAGTTAAAAGCATTTGAAATTGTGTTCAATGATTTTAGGATAAAACAAATATTATTTATTATTAGTATTATAAAGTATTTAAATTCACAAAAGATAACTTACATACTTTGATATTTTTAAAAACTTTGCGTTTCCCAAGAAGGCTTATATGATTTCATATATAAAATTAGATGAAAGGCTTAATTTTTATAAACGTACTTTAGAGCATCTTTTCAATGATAATATAGACTTGCCTGAGCAACTAAATATTATTCAAAAATATAGATTACCTAGTACTTTAGCATCTATAGTCAGTCATTTAAGCTCTTTAAACTATAAAGATGATGAAACTGAATTACGATTTAAGAGAATACAAATATTAAAGTTTTCTTTAGAGGATGAAGGCTTTTTTGATTCATGGGATAGTATTTTAATTTTAGCTTACATTAGCTATATTGAATTTAGCTTACTTAAATTAGGTCACACCTCGGATAGATATCGTAGAAATAATGGTTCTATAGTATTAGATCGCCCTGAAGTAAAGAATATTCTTGAACAGATTGAACAAATTGCTTATGAAATAAATAATAGTCTAAGTTATTTAATAAGTGATTTAAGTTTTGAAAGGAGTCAACGGCAATCGGATAGTGAAACATTAGATGAGGTTTCAGACAAGTTTTCAGATTTTTTGAACAGCTATATTTGGGATTGCTATGATGATGAAGAAGGAGAAAGATTACGAGGTGAAATTATCAAAAATATGATTCATTTATATAAATCTCTTGATCCTATAGATGGTGAACAGTTTAATAATATGTATGAAAACTTGGGCTATATTAAATATCATGGGCAAGACCATGGCCTTTATCAAATGACTCAGGATCAGATTCGTAGAGAGTTATGGGAAGAGATATCTACCTTAGAATTCAAGCAAAAAGTTTCATTAGTCGACGAGATGAGTTTGGATCAAATTACTGATGATATTAGTATTTATGATTTCGAAGATTTGGATGAGTTTAAAGATAAAGCTTTGAATAGTGATATTATTGATGAGATTTTAGAGGATTTACATAAGGAGTTTATGAAAGAGGTTCCTGAGTATTTTCCAGACTGAAATTAAGCGTCTTCAAGATTATTTTGTCATCAAAAATTAAGTTTTAATAGAAATAAAGGTAAGTATAAATTGAAAGCAACTGAAGCTAAATTACTTGATTTTTTAAATAAATCACCTCAATTCGTAATTCCTATTTATCAACGTACATATTCATGGACCGAAAAGCAATGTCAGCAGTTATGGGATGATATTATTCGTGCTGGAAGTAATGAAGAAATAGGAGCTCATTTTATAGGTTCAGTTGTATATATTGAAAAAGGCCTATATCAAGTTTCTAGTCAATCTCCCCTTCTAGTAATTGATGGTCAACAGCGCATAACGACAGCTATGTTATTACTAGAAGCATTAGCAAGACAACTAGGTGACTCTCAGCCGGTTGATGGGTTTTCAGCAAAAAAAATACGTCATTACTATTTGCTTAATCCCCTTGAGGAAGAAGAAAGAGGTTATAAGTTAATACTAACTGATACAGACAAAGATAGTTTATTAGCGCTTGTTAATCAAAAGCCTTTACCTGAAAACTATTCGAACCGTATTAAAGATAACTTCAATTTTTTTTATAAGAAGCTTTCTAAACTAGAAGGTGACTTAGAAGGAGTATGCCGAGGGCTAGCGAAGCTTATTATAGTGGATATTGCATTAAATCGAGAGCAGGATAACCCTCAGCTGATATTTGAAAGTATGAACTCAACCGGTAAGGCATTAAGTCAGGCTGACTTAATTCGAAATTATATTCTAATGGGATTAGAACCTGAGCATCAAAAAAGACTCTATCTTGATCACTGGAGACCAATGGAGGTTGAGTTTGGACAAAAAGGCTATAGCGAACATTTTGATAGTTTCATGAGACACTATTTAACTGTTAAAACTGGAGAGATTCCTAAAATAAACAATGTGTATGATGCATTCAAACAACACGCATTAAATGTTGAATCGACTGGATCAGGTATTGATAGCTTAGTTGCAGATATTAATACTTTTGCAAAATACTATTGCGCAATAGCTCTAGGTAAAGAAGTTGATAATGAACTTTCTGAAGCGTTTAAAGATTTTAGAGAGTTAAAAGTAGATGTAGCATATCCGATTTTACTTGAACTATATCATGACTATAGTGAAAATATTTTAAATAAATATGATTTTTATGAAGTTATGCGATTAATCGAAGCTTATGTTTTTAGACGTGCTGTTTGTTCTATACCTACTAACTCATTAAATAAAACCTTTGCTACATTTAATAAATCGATTGATAAAGACAATTATTTAGAAAGCGTACAGGCACATCTGATTAATTTGAAAACTTATAAGCGTTTTCCAAGTGATGATGAGTTCAAAAGAGACTTAATCACTCGGGACTTATATAACTTTAGAAATCGTACCTATTGGCTGAGAAGGCTTGAAAACTTTAATCGTAAGGAGCGGGTACCAGTAAATGAATATACAATTGAACATATAATGCCTCAAAATGAGAATTTATCGAATCAATGGAGGAATGAGTTGGGTTCTGAATGGGAGAGAGTACATGAGACTTACCTTCATACATTAGGGAACTTAACCTTGACAGGTTATAACTCAGAATATAGTGACCGACCATTTAAAGATAAGCGAGATATGGAAGGTGGGTTTAAATACAGTCCACTTAAAGTTAATGAAGGGCTGCAAACAATTGACTGTTGGAATGAAGAAGCGATTATCAATAGAGCTGAACGGTTAGCTGATACGGCAAGTCAAGTATGGTCTTTCCCATCACTTTCTGATGAAGTGATGATGAAATATCAAGATAAAAGAGAAGTTATAAAAGAATATACTTTAAAAGATTACCGCTATTTAGATGAAGGAACCGCTGTTAGAAATCTTTTTGATAAACTAAGGCAAGAAGTTTTAGCTCTTGACCCAAGTGTCACAGAGGATATATTAAAACTTTACATAGCTTTTAAAGTTGATACTAATTTTGTTGATGTTGTTCCTTTAAAAAATCGCTTAAGACTTAGCATTAATATACCTTACTATGAGATTAATGATCCTAAAGAAATGGCTAGGGATATTTCTAATATTGGAAAATGGGGTAATGGGGATACTGAGGTTGTGTTAAATAATCTATCTGAGTTACCTTACGTGATAGGTCTAATTAGACAGGCATTAGAAAAACAGTTGGGATCAAATACATAGGTTATATTAATCAAATGAAAAATGCGTGATATTCTGCAAAGCTTTTAAAAGCTTTGCTTTGTTCTAAAGTAAGTGTTTAATTGCTTATTGGATTATTTTTTATAATACTCATAACTGATTAGTTTTTAGTTCATCACCATGGGACGTTGGCCGTCACCCTCTGACCATTTATATAGTAGCACATCAATAAACCGATAATTTCAGCAGGTAATATTAGCTCTTTAGTTGTTCCATTTGGATGATTCGTTCTGATGATATCTTCTGAATATGTCTTAGTTTCTATGTTATAGAATCCAAAATGATCACCAATTAAACGTATATCTCTTAACAACTTCCCATGATTCTTATCTACAGCTTTACTAATATCCAGGGTGCTTAATGGCTTCTCAACCATTATCATTAGTGTTATAAACTGCATAACCCGATCGAATAGAGTTACAGAGCTCATCATTTCTTCATAAAATTGATAAGCTTGCTCTTGAGTACATAAGCGTTCAAATAAGGTAAGAGCATGAGCTACCATTTCCGCGATAACAGAGTCGTTCTCTGCAAATTTGATAGCAATAGTTCCCCTTAATAGGGGTAGCATGACCGAGAGGTAGCCCTCAGCATCTTCTACCATACCATCTTTCATATATGGTGCTACATTAGCTTCAGCCTCATTCAATGCTTTTTTATGGTTTTTGATAAACATCTTTTATTGCCCTCTAAATCTTCACTGTATCATTATATAAAAGTAAGGCTGAAGCTGCCATGAGTAATATTTATTTAAAAGATGCTCTAACCAGATGTGTTTCTTATAGTAAAAAACCAGACAACCTAAGCTGTCTGGCTATATAGCGTTAAGAGTGATTAATTATCTATTATGTTGATATTCCTGCCTAGTAGCATACTCACATAGCTCACAGCACCAGTCTACTTTGGAACGCATATAAGGTATATCAGCAGGGATTTGAACAGGACAAATATAGCCACAATATATGCATTGTACATCATCAAGGTAGGCAAAACATTTCCCTACTTCTTTGAACAATTCTTGAACGCTAATGCTATGTTTACGGCAAACGGATTCAACATGCTCTATATAATCAGTATTGCGGTCATATGCCCAGTAGTCTTCGCACATTTTAAGTTCTCGAATACCCTGATTTATGTTAGGTTGAAGCTTTAAACTCATACTAAACTCCTCACTTAATAGCCATAACCAGGATTGGTGAATAAGTCTCGTAATTCACATTCTAACCGAGCCCGCATCTCCTCCATCACGACTGACCCTGTTGGATCATTATCTAACTTACCTTGTACCCACACACGTATCGCCATATGGTTATTAAAGCATGTATCAATATTAAGGAATCTAGCTAAACCGTTGCCTGCTTGAATGCAGTTATCACGTATTAATGCGTTCGCAATACTATCTGCCTCAGCACTAATATGTCCTAGAGGTTTGTAGTCAGCTAATAATGCTTCATAATCAATCGTTTTCATTGTTAACCTCCTTGTCGATATTAGTATTGCTCTTATCAAACTGCGCTTGACTACGGTTAACCAAGGCTTCAAAAGCACTACCATCCTGACGGGTCATGTTAGGTACATAGCGACTGTATGTATTAAATAGCATCTTAGTGGTTGAGTGACCCATTTGGTATGCAATCCATTCTGGGCTCTCACCTGCTGCTAGCCACAATGTGGCAGCCGTATGACGTGTCTGATAGGCATTTCTTTTCTTTAAACCAAGAGCTTTAAGAGTAGGGTGCCAAACTCGTTTGTTAACATTGTTATAGTCAAAAGGCTCACCAGTATGTGAACAAAACACATAGTCAGATTTGACAAATGTGACCTTGTGTTGCTCTTTCAGTGCATCATAAACCAATTGAGACATTTGTATTGCTCTATAAGACTCTTGAGTTTTTGGCGGTACTATTTTGCCTTTGACTAAAGCCTGATTAATAACAATCTCTCTTCGATTAAAATCAATACTATCCCAAGTTAGACCGTCGATTTCACTGGTACGCATACCTGTAAAAAAGCGTACAAGGTAATAATTGCGATAATCTTGTCTTACACCATTGATAAACTTCCAAACCTCATCAAGTGTGAAAGGCGCTATATCTACTTTAGGCTCTTTTAATGATTTGATATCCTCATAAGGGTTATCAAACTTGTAGCGTTTTGCCGCTTCTTTTAGTATCATACCTAAAGGTACCATTATCGAATTGATGCGTGCCGCTGACAGATGTTTGTTAGCTTTTCCGTAAGTCACTTTGGCGAGGGATGAACGGAAAGCTAATACATCTGTCTTTTTTATAAGATGTAAAGGTTTAGATCCAAAAGCGGGTATTAAATATAACCTTAATGTATCGGCTATCTTATTACGATACGTCTCACGCCATTCAATCTCCTTTTCTTGGGTAAATTGCATAGCAAATTCTTTGAATAATGGCACATCGGTTTGAATGGATGTTTTACGGTCATTCAATGCCATCATTTCTTCCGCTTTATCACTTTTTGGAAAATAGGCCGCATAGTTAAACGTTCCTAAGGTGATTTCAGCTTCCATTCTTTCTACTATTTTATGTAACTTTCTACGGTTGGCTGGATTATCGACTAAGTTAGTAGTTTCTCTACAACGTATGCCCATGTAGCGGAAATCGACTACCAGTTTTTTATATCTAGTTCTAATGCTAGCCATTATGCCTCTCCTTATTGAATCGCCATTGCATTAATGCTGCCTGTTATACCAGTACGCATATCTTTTTCAATTTCTTCCCAGACATAAAGGATCTTTCTACCACCAAATGGTCTGATGTAGTGAATGCCTTCAATTAAAACGCTATCTTTAAGTTCGTTACGGATTGTACGCGGGGTATACTTAATACGCTCAGAAAGCTCTTGGGTTGTTAGGTAAGTTTGTGACATAATAGTCTCCATGTAGGTTAATAAAATAATTTTAGCATTTGATTGAACTGTATAGTACTTCTATAGAATAACTTAGTTATTCGATAGAAGTACTATACAAGTATATTTAGTTCGATGCAAGTACTTTTTAGTCCAATAAAGGAATTTTTTATGATTATTTGTAACTTGCCTGTTTTATTGGCAGAGCGAAGAATGAAGGTTGCTGATTTGATCAGAATCACAGGCATAAGCAAATCTACTATGCACAAGATTTATAATGAGCAAACGTCAAGAATTGATTTTGAAACGATGGACAAAATTTGTGAAGCATTAGATATAGGCGTAGGTGATCTATTTACTTATGAACCAAATGAGATAGATGAAGAAGACTAATAAGTATTAAACCAAGTTTAAGGTAGAGGTCAAAAATTAGGAATGTTCAGTTAATGATATTTAATGCGAGTCACGTTTTGGTCACTATTTGGTCACCGATGGTTTTTCAGGAAAAAAATAAGTTATAAAATTGTGATGTTAAATGAATTAAAAATGAGAGTATAGAGGGCTGAACCTCATATACTACAAGCACAAAAAAACCCCAATCATTAAGATTGGGGTTTTAAATATTTGGTAGGCGTAACTAGATTCGAACTAGCGACCTCTACCATGTCAAGGTAGCGCTCTAACCAACTGAGCTATACGCCTATTGAGGTGAGGTATTTTAGCAAAATTATACGGTATTGCAAGCCTTTTTATTGATAAATATAATAATTATAGGCAACTGACTTGAAATAGCAGTAAATACGTCAGTTGTCACTCACTAAATTATACTTTTTCAATAATTCAAATGGCATGACTGATTGCCGGTACTATAATTTGGTCATTTACGATACCATAGACATTCAAACACTCATAATACCTTTTCTACAAATTAACGTATTCTTCTTAGTCTCGGTTAGGCTCACTAAACCTACTATTGATAGCGTTTGATTTTTTGCATTTGGACTAGTCTTTTCGATAGGTTAATTTCTAGATTTGGTGTAACTTTACAGTTTGATGGACCAAACATTTCGTTCTAACAAGGATGTTATTATGTTTCAATTTATCACGAATGCCAGTGTACAACTGGTCAATCGCTATTTACCCTCACCTTTCGTCTTCTCAATTGTATTAACCTTTATCGCCTTTGCAGCTGGTATATTAATGACTGGCCAAGATGTCCTAACTATGGCGGGTCATTGGGGCAATGGACTGTGGTCTTTACACAGCTTTGCAATGCAAATGGCGCTTATATTGGTTACTGGCTACGCGCTTGCTAATGCGCCTATTGTTCAACGGGTGTTAGACGGCATAGCATCAAAGGTAACTTCACCAACCATGGCCATTATGATCTCAACCCTAGTTGGTCTAACTGGCTCATGGATTAACTGGGGTTTTGGCTTGGTCGTGGGCGCGGTATTTGCAAAGTCTTTAGCCAGAAAAGTACCTAATGTGGATTATCCGCTATTGGTGGCCGCTGCTTATTCAGGATTTGTCATTTGGCATGGCGGCTTTTCCGGATCTATACCTTTGACCCTAAGCACGGGCGGTGAAAATTTGACCACGCTGTCAGGTGGAGTCTTAACAGAAGCGGTGCCCTTGTCGCAAACCATATTTGCCTCTTATAACTTAATCATCTTGGCAGCCTTATTTGTCATATTGCCACTATTAAATCGCTTTATGCATCCCAAAAATCCTACCACGGTAGACCCTGCGTTAATACGGCTTGAAACGTATGAGCTGCCTGAGAGAAATACCCCGGCAAAAAAATTAGACGACAGCCGTATTATAGCGATTGCTTTACTGATATTGGCACTGTTGTATTACATCAATTATGTTAATACTAACGGCTTTGATTTGGGTTTAAATATCGTCATTGGTCTATTCTTATTTATAGGTTTAATGGCACATGGAACGTTGGAGCGCTATTACCGCGCGGTTAAAACTGGGATTATTGGTATCGCAGGTATTGTACTGTTGTTCCCTTTTTATAGCGGTATCATGGGTATCATGACGGGTGCAAATGCTGATGGTATCTCTATCAGCACTCAAGTTACTCAGTTTTTTGTGAATAATGCGTCAGCCGATAGCTTTCCTATCTTAGCCTTCTTAAGTGCCGGACTGGTGAATATTTTCGTACCATCAGGTGGGGGACAATTTGCCGTACAAGGTCCTGTTATGATGCCAGCTGGTGTTGCACTAGGGGTTAGCCCGAGTGTTACGGCGATGGCAATTGCTTGGGGTGATGCTTGGACCAATATGATTCAGCCGTTTTGGGCGTTGCCTTTATTAGGGATCGCAGGGTTAGATGCTAGAGCAATTATGGGCTACTGCTTGATTGTATTAGCCGTCTCAGGGGTCATTATTACCGGTGGGTTTTGGTTATTGGTCTAACTTGCTAATCCATCTTAATAATCAAGCTTAGACGGACTTCTAAGTAAGACTCTATACCTCATTCTCAACTCTTAACCTAGGCTATGGCTTTAGCCTAGCATGTTTGATTAAATATCTTTATATGCTGGGCTAAAAGCACCAGCCTACAGTAAATTTAAATAAGTTGAGAGCGGGGTTATTTATTTAACTACCCATGTAACTATTAACATAAGTATTAAAGTTATGTTTGATAAGTTTTCAACACATGCCATAATTAAAACGACAGGTAAAATATACTCATTCACATTGATTCGAACAGGGAGATAAATATGAGTCAATCAAAAGTTTATGATAGCGCAGCGTCTGCATTAAAGGATATTGTTAAGGACGGCCAAACTTTAGCCATAGGTGGTTTTGGATTGTGCGGAATACCCGAAGCCTTAATAATTGCCTTAAGAGATAGTGGTGCCAAAGAGCTGACTTGTATTAGTAATAACGCTGGCGTCGATGACTTTGGTTTAGGATTACTGCTACAAACCCGTCAAATCAAAAAAATGATTTCATCTTATGTGGGTGAGAACAAAGAGTTTGAACGTCAGTATTTGGGCGGTGAACTGGAAGTCGAGTTGACGCCTCAAGGGACACTAGCCGAGAAGTTGCGGGCAGGAGGTGCCGGTATACCAGCCTTTTATACTGCGACAGGCGTTGGGACGCAAGTGGCCGAAGGCAAAGAAACCCGTGATTTTGAGGGACGAACCTATGTGTTAGAACACTCCCTTACCGCAGATATTGCCCTTGTTAAAGCGCAAAAAGCAGATAAAGCCGGTAATCTAATTTTTAATAAAACTGCCCGTAACTTTAATCCCGACTGTGCGATGGCAGGCAAGATTACGGTGGCAGAAGTGGAAGAGATAGTGGAGATTGGCGAGCTAGATGCTGATGACATTCACTTGCCGGGTATCTTTGTCCAGCGTTTGATTTTAAATACCCATCCTGAAAAGCGTATCGAGAAAGTAACCGTCAAAAAATAGCCAGTTTAAATCAGCAGTCGTTTATATAACTGAGCTTAACTTTACGCTAATTATTAACATTAATCATTTAAGCTAATCATTAATGCAACGCCAATAATTTTGGCAACGCCAACAATTTTCGCACGCTAAATATTAATACGAATATGAAGACTAAAAATAATAAGGAGTAATCTCATGGCATGGACAAGAGAGCAAATGGCCCAACGAGCGGCGCAAGAATTACAAGATGGCTATTATGTCAATCTAGGTATTGGACTTCCCACATTGGTTGCCAATTATATCCCAGAGGGTATGGACGTTTGGTTGCAATCAGAGAATGGTTTATTGGGCATCGGTGAGTTTCCTACGGAAAACAAGGTTGACCCTGATTTGATCAATGCGGGTAAACAAACCGTAACTGCTAAGCCGGGCGCCAGTTTTTTTGGGAGTTCAGATTCCTTTGCCATGATCCGCGGTGGTCATGTCAATTTGGCCATACTTGGGGCGATGGAAGTCTCTGAAACGGGAGATTTAGCCAACTGGATGATACCCGGCAAGATGGTCAAAGGCATGGGCGGTGCGATGGATTTGGTAGCGGGTGTCCAGCGTGTCATTGTGTTGATGGAGCAAATTAATAAACATGGCGAACCAAAAATATTGGCAGAATGTCAGTTGCCTCTGACAGGCAAACAAGTTGTCGATCGTATCATTACCGAAATGGCGGTATTAGATATCACAGATACTGGTGATGGAAAGCGGGGTCTTAAACTGGTGGAGCTTGCAGACGGCGTGAGCTTTGAAGAGCTACAGCGCAACACTCCTGTCACTATTACCCAATAGAATGAGATTCATATAAGTAAGGGAAGTTCACAACATTCTTTAATTTTAACGTTTACTTGAGCTTTTACCTTTACTTGAGCCCTAAAAGGTAGAGCGGTTTAGCCCTGACATGAGCGGTATCCTGACGAGGACAATGGCGATGCAGACTGTGGCTTGTGGCAGTGTCGAGAATACAGCAATGACTCAAGTCACGGTAGTCTGCACGCCATTGACTCGGCAGATACAAGCGGTTGGCAGGATAAGCTACAAACTCTAAGCTATAAAAAGCCTGATGTGTTACAAATACGGCTACTATAACTATAATAAAGGAAGCAGCGATAATGACTCAATTAAATCAGGATTTGAGCGGTAAAGTAGCGTTAGTAACGGGTTCAGCAAGTGGTATTGGACGGGATATTGCTGAGATTTATGCAAAGGCAGGGGCGGCAGTGGGTATCGCTGACATCAGCCTTGACGCCGCGCAAAAGGCAGTCGAAGCGATTGAAGCGGCAGGTGGTAAAGCAATGGCGATTGAGATGGATGTGTCGTCTGAATCAGCGGTCAATGATGGCGTTAAGGCACTGGTCGATCACTTCGGTGGCATTGATATCTTGGTTTCAAATGCTGGTATTCAGATTATTAATCCCATTCATAAGTTAAGCTTTGAGGATTGGAAAAAGATGCAAGCCATCCATTTGGATGGGGCATTTTTAACCACCAAAGCCGCCCTGCAATATATGTACAAAAATGACAAAGTCGGGACGGTTATCTATACCGGTTCGGTGCATTCTCATGAAGCGTCTTTGTATAAAGCGCCTTATGTCACCGCCAAGCATGGATTGTTAGGACTGTGTAGAGTGCTTGCTAAAGAAGGGGCGGAGCATAATGTGCGTGCTCATGTGATTTGTCCAGGCTTTGTAAAAACACCGTTGGTTGAAAAACAGATACCAGAACAGGCAAAAGAAAAAGGGATATCAGAGGAGGAAGTGGTCAATGATATTATGCTGGTTAATACCGTCGATAAGGAGTTTACCACGACCCAAGATATCGCACAATTGGCCTTGTTTTTAGCGGCATTTCCGACGAATGTGTTTACAGGACAGTCTATTGTGGCCAGTCAAGGGTGGTTTATGAATTAAGGACATAGATAAGATTGGTTCAGATCGCTATAAGCGTTCAATTTATTAGAAGGTTGAGTTGTCAGAATTTGTGAGATATGTGACATAAAGTATCACCATTAATGTGGTTTTTTTAAAGTCATAAGTCAGTTACACTAGCCTAAGCAATGTTATACATCAGTGAACAACCTATCCCTGTCATAAATAAAAAGGATGATATTGAAACCTATGCGCCTATTATCTGGATAGGGTGTTATTGATTGGTGTTATAACGATAAGAAATTAGGTCGTCATGTTTTAGGGTAACAAGGGCTATTATGTTTAACTTTATAAAAAAATCAAACCGTCATAACGATAACAACAGCACCATAAATGCTGATTTAGACCAACTAAAAACAACGATTACGCAAGTATTGGCTAAAAGTAGTCATGGCAATCAACAAAATACTCTGACTGATTTTAAGCGTGCTGGCGAGTCGATAACGATTGATTTGCGATTAAGTGCTGACGCAAATCCTGAGGATATCCATAGACAGCTGGGTCAGTCATTGCACCCTTATGGCATTAATGAGGTGAATCTCAATGTTAGTTTGCCACCAAAATCATCTGCAAAAACCATATCTCAGCATGACATGCCAGCGGTCTCCACAAAAGGCTCAGGCAGTAAGCTACCTAAGACCATAGATGCCGCTTCCAAATCCCAAGCTAACCCTCATGCCAGCTCTCAAGCCAGCTCTCAGGCCAAGCCAGAGCCACCGATTACTAAACGAGCACCGACACAAGCAAGCTTGCAGCCGCATCCGCGTATTAAACACATTATCGTTGTGGCTTCGGGTAAAGGCGGCGTTGGCAAATCAACCACTACGGTTAATATTGCTTTAGCGCTACAAAAACTCGGTAATCGTGTGGGTGTATTAGATGCTGATATTTATGGCCCCTCTATGCCTACTATGCTGGGCGTTGAAGGCGTTAAACCACAACTTGAAAACGAGCAGTTTGTACCGATTAACGCACACGGTTTAGCAATGCTGTCTATTGGCAGTCTATTAGATGGTGATAATACGCCCGTCGCATGGCGTGGACCTAAAGCGACGGGTGCCTTGATGCAATTATTTAATCAGACCAATTGGCCGATGCTCGATTATCTTGTGATCGATATGCCACCCGGTACTGGTGATATCCAGCTAACGTTGGCTCAGCGAATACCAGTCACAGGGGCAGTCATTGTCACCACGCCGCAGCATATTGCCTTGATGGATGCGCAGAAGGGTATTGAGATGTTTAACAAAACAAGCATTCCTGTTATTGGGGTGGTTGAAAATATGGCGTTACATACCTGCACTAACTGTGGTCATACCGAAGCCATATTTGGAGAAGGAGGCGGTGATTATATAGCCAAAGAATATCAAGTTCCGCTACTCGGTCAGTTGCCACTAGCGAGTGCCATCCGTGCTCAAGCCGATAAAGGTGAGCCGAGTGTCATCGCCAATAATGGGGCAGGGGACGACTATGCAAGCTTCTATATTGACATTGCTAAAAGAATTGAGGCGAATATCGCCAAGTTTGCCAAAGAACGGGATGATGGACGTATTTTTTAAAAGGTTTAATGATATGTCTTAGCCCTTATCTTTGCTTATATTCTAGTTCTTAGATGATTGTAATGGATGATTAACCCAATTCAATAAACAAGCTATAAATTAGCGAATTAATCTTCTATAATGTTCTAATTTTCAAACATCGTTGAGATGATTTGTATTCATATAAAATAGTCATATTTTAATTTGCTAAAAAACTTTAAACTAGCAGGCACTATTAATTGAAGCACTCGTTATTTCATTGCCACTAGTTTTAATCATCATTAAAAAGATACATTTTTAAACAATAGTTTGAATCTAAATATTAAGGGTATAAAATGTCTATAAAATCTGACCGTTGGATCCGTAAAATGGCTGAAGAGCACGGTATGATCGAACCATTCGAAGCCGGTCAAGTGCGTTTTAATCAGGCAGGTGAAAAGCTGGTCAGTTATGGGACATCAAGCTACGGTTACGATGTACGCTGCGCTCGCGAATTTAAAGTATTTACCAATGTGCATTCTGCTATAGTTGATCCTAAAAACTTTGATGACAATAGCTTCATTGATATTGTTGGTGATGAGTGTATTATCCCTCCCAACTCTTTTGCGTTAGCACGAACGGTTGAGTATTTTAGAATTCCACGTGATGTGTTGACCATCTGCTTAGGTAAGTCAACCTATGCCCGCTGTGGTATAATCGTAAATGTTACCCCGCTAGAGCCGGAGTGGGAAGGACACGTCACTTTAGAGTTTAGTAATACCACTACGTTACCTGCTCGTATTTATGCCGGTGAAGGGGTCGCTCAAATGTTATTCTTCCAAAGTGATGCTGATGATATTTGTGAAACCAGTTATAAAGATCGTGGTGGTAAATATCAAGGTCAAAAAGGGGTCACCTTACCACGTACATAGCTTTGTCATTATGCTCTTAACGCCCTTTAAAATAAAACGTATATTAACCGTTTATCTAAAGAGCGATTTTTCTTAGGAACTATTTATCTTAAGAGCTATTTATCTTAAGAGCTATTTGTCTTGAAAACTATGACTTTGATAGACTCATATAGCATGAGTTGCCTCAAGAAAATTAAAATGTCAATAAAAAGGTTGAGGGGTATAATGCAGAATAATGACCCTCTCATTCAGTTTTAAACTGGCATTTAATGTTTAAAAAAAGTATAGTAACACCTCGATTTTCCAGCCAATGTATCTTATAAAAAAGCTGCTTTTATCATATTAATAGATATTAATATTGCATCAGCGGGTACTAGCCAGTGAGGAGATTTATAAATGACATCCGCCTTTAATTGGTCAGCGTTAGCCTTCATCTTGGCTGCTATTGGTTTGGTGATATTTATGTTAGCCGTCCCACGCCTATTAGGGGGACGCTCGCAAGGTACAGAAAAAGAAGAAGTATTTGAATCGGGCGTTGTCGGAGCTGGCAATGCCCGAATTCGTTTGTCTGCAAAATTCTACTTAGTGGCTATTTTCTTTGTCATTTTCGATCTTGAAGCCCTTTATTTATATGCCTATTCGGTCTCTGTTAGAGAAGTTGGTTGGATTGGGTTTGCCACGGCAGCCGTGTTTATCGGTATTTTATTCGTGGGCTTAGTTTATGAGCTTAGCGTCGGTGCTATGAATTGGGCACCTTCTGATAAACGCCGTAAAAAAGAGCGATTAACACAAGCGCCAGCTGGGTTTAATCTGGCCAGTATTACTAAATTTGACGGCATTGACGAGTTGCACACTGACCCTACCGGTAAAGTACCGGCTCAATCATCGGGTCAAGTTAATGTATCAAATGATATCGAAGTCAACAAACGCCAACTTGCTAAAATTGATCACAATATCAATATTTCTGGTAATGTGACGACGGTCGATTTTGCTAATGATTCGGCAGGCTTACCCTCTGACAACCATTCTTACAAATTATCAAAACAATCATCTACCCATAATAAATCGTCATCTTAAGGGTTAAATCATGAAATATACGCTAACCCGTGCAAATCCTGATGCGGATACTTTCCCAGCACAGACTCACCAGACCGTGAACGATCCTCTTGAAGATGAGGTAAATCGCAATGTGTTCATGGGTAAGCTTGAGGATATGGTGCATGCCTCAGCCAACTGGGGACGTAAAAATTCATTGTGGCCATTTAACTTTGGTACATCATGCTGCTATGTAGAATATGCGACGACGTTGACTGCGGTGCATGACTTGTCGCGATTCGGGGCGGAAGTTATTCGCGCCTCACCTCGTCAGGCGGATGTGATGATCGTTGCAGGGACTTGTTTCATTAAGATGGCACCGGTTATTCAGCGTCTTTATGAGCAAATGCTTGAACCAAAATGGGTCATCTCTATGGGCTCTTGTGCGAACTCTGGCGGTATGTATGATATCTACTCTGTGGTACAGGGTGTGGATAAAATTATCCCAGTAGATGTGTACGTGCCCGGTTGTCCGCCACGTCCAGAAGCTTTAATTCAAGGCTTGATGTTATTACAAGAGTCGATTACAAAAGAGCGCCGTCCTTTAGGTGCTTATGTCAATGACCAAGGAGTCTATAAGCCTCAGATGCTTCCAGAAAGGGATCGCAAACAAGCAGACCGTATCGCTGTTAAAAACTTGCGCAGTCCAGATAGCATCTAACTAAAATATAGTCTTTTTTTAAGTATTGTATTTTTAGCTGTCACAGTTTCTTTAGGTTTGAGCAAATATAAGCGTTTTAGTTGGTTTTCAGCCAAAATGCTAATTAAATAGATGATTCAATATAGGATACTTTCTTCCGTATTCGCAATAAATGCAATGACTCTGAGGTAAGCGGTAACCATGGTAACGGATAATAGCAAAATGGCTAATAGCACTAGTGCCGATGCATCTAAAACTCAGCCTGCGGTGCTGCGCGAGCTTGGGCATAAATTTTCAGGTAAGTTTACTGAGCAATTTACCTTTGATGGCATTCCGACCATCTGGGTTGCACGCTCAGACCTACTTGATGTTCTCATGTTCTTACGCACCTTACCCAAGCCCTTTGTTATGTTGCTTGATTTATCGGCAATAGATGAGCGCTTGCGTCAACATAGAGATGGCTTACCTGCCAGTGACTTTACGGTGTTTTATCACCTTATGTCACTTGAGAGAAATAGTGACATCCGTGTCAAGGTTGCACTATCTGAAGATGATTTAAACGTGCCCACTGCGACCAAGATTTGGCCAAATGCCAACTGGTATGAGCGTGAAGTATGGGATATGTTTGGTATTGTCTTTGAAGGACACCCACATTTAACTCGGATTTTACTGCCTAAATACTGGGAAGGGCATCCGTTACGCAAAGAGTATCATGCCCGTGCCACAGAATTTACGCCGTATTTTTTAAACGCGGCCAAGCAGCAATTTGAGCAAGAAAACCTACGTTTTATTCCTGAAGAGTGGGGTATGAAGCGTTCGGGCCGAGATGAGGACTTTATGTTCCTAAACTTGGGTCCAAACCACCCTTCAGCGCATGGTGCATTCCGAGTCGTATTGCAGCTCGACGGTGAAGAGATTATTGATTGTATTCCTGATATTGGCTATCACCACCGTGGTGCAGAAAAGATGGCTGAGCGTCAGACTTGGCATTCTTTCATTCCCTATACCGACCGTATCGACTACCTAGGCGGTGTGATGAATGAATTGCCTTATGTGATGGCAGTTGAACAGCTAGCGGGTATTACCGTACCAGAACGTGCTCAGACCATTCGCGTCATGATGAGCGAGTTTTTCCGTATTACCAATAACTTGCTGTATTTTGGTACCTTTGTTCAGGATGCGGGTGGTATGACCCCTGTATTCTATATGTTTACCGACCGTCAGAAGGCGTATGATGTCATTGAAGCGGTTACCGGCTATCGTATGCACCCTGCTTGGTTCCGTATTGGCGGTACAGCTGCTGATCTTCCACGGGGCTGGCAGCGCTTAGTTCGCGAGTTTTTGGACTGGATGCCGAAGCGTCTTGATGAGTATGTAAAAGCCACCATGCAAAACTCTGTACTAAAAGGTCGTACTCAAAATGTGGCTCAATATGATGCGAAGCATGCATTAGCATGGGGTACAACTGGTGCAGGTCTACGTGCTACAGGTGTAGAGTTTGATGTGCGTAAAGCGCGTCCTTATATGGGGTATGAGAACTACGACTTTGAAGTGCCTGTATTCCATAATGGTGATGCGTATGACCGCTGCTTGATCAAAATTGAAGAGATACGTCAGTCGCTACGCATTATCAGACAGTGTATGGATAATATGCCATCGGGTCCATACAAAGCAGATCATCCTTTGGCAGTGCCACCCCCAAAAGATCGTACGCTAAATGACATTGAAACCTTGATTAATCACTTTATATCCGTATCATGGGGTCCGGTCATGCCGGCAGGTGAAGCCTCTATGATGGTAGAAGCGACCAAAGGTATTAATAGCTACTACATCACGTCTGATAAAGCCACAATGAGTTATCGTACCCGTATTCGTACTCCTACATTTGCCCATTTGCAGCAAATGCCATCGGTTATTAATGGTAGCTTAGTTTCGGATCTTATTATTTATCTGGCATCAATTGATATCGTGATGGCGGACTCTGATAGATAGTCGTAATAGAAAACATAAAATAGTCAGTCCGATAAACACCTAGAATAATTTACAATTTTTGATAGTTTTAAGCCAGCTAGAGCCACTTAGTTAACTAGAATAAACCTAGTTAATGCAAAATGAGAAGCAAACTAGCCGTTAAAGAGAACATAAGACAATGATTAAAATTGTGACCGATAAAGTCCCAACAGTAGATGTGGAAAGCATCTTGACTGCCCAAGAGATTGAGGGGATACATGAATACATCCATCATTACCCTCATGCAAGAGCCGCTTCTCTTGACGCTTTGAAACTCGTGCAAAAGCGCAACGGCTGGGTAGATGACGCGCAAGTAAACGCCATCGCAAATTTATTGGATGTACCGGTAACAGATATTGAGGGTGTGGCCACCTTCTTTAACCGGATTTATCGCGCGCCTGTGGGTCGTCATGTGATTTTAGTCTGTGATTCAATTGCCTGTTATTTAACCGGCTATGAAGCACTGTCTGCAAAATTTAAAGAACATTTAGGTATTGAGTACGGACAAACAACCGCAGACGGTCGGTTTACGCTATTGCCTATTTGTTGTTTAGGAAACTGTGATAAAGGCCCTTCTGTGTTAATCGATGAAGATACCTTTGGTCCCGTTTCACCTTCTGAGGTTGCTGAATTGTTGGAGTACTATCCATGAGTCAAACTGTTGACACCTTGACCCCTGAAAATGCTGAGACCCAAAAATTAAGCATCGCAGAACAATTCGCACGTCGCAAACAAGGTCAAGCACCTAGCCAATTAAATAACCAGCGTGTCCCTATTTATGGGGATAAAGAAACAGCGACGATTGAAACAAAACCATTAACGTGGCGTCTTGCTCATCATGATGCTATTTTAGATCTGGCAACCTATCAATCTTTAAGAGGTTTTGAAGGCCTTGAAAATGCCTTGAATAAATCACCTAAAGAAGTAGGTGATATGGTCAAAACGGCTAATGTGCGGGGCCGCGGTGGTGCAGGCTTTAATGCGGGTCTGAAATGGTCATTTATGACGCCACCTGATGGGGGCCCTCGTTATCTGATTTGTAATGCCGATGAGATGGAGCCGGGTACTTTCAAAGACCGTTTATTAATGGAGCGTTTACCGTTTCTATTAATTGAAGGTATGTTAATTACCGCTCATGCGATCGGTGCAACTGACGGTTATATCTTTATTCGTGGAGAATATATTGTTGCTGCCCAGCGTCTAATGGCGGCTATCGATGAGTGTATCGCTAATAATTTATTAGGCGATAACATTAAGGGTACTGATTTTAGTTTTCATCTTCATGTTCATACCGGAGCAGGTCGATATATTTGTGGTGAAGAAACGGCGTTAATTAATTGTTTAGAAGGGCGTCGTGCCAATCCAAGAACGAAACCGCCATTCCCACAAGTTTCTGGTGCATGGGGTAGACCAACGGTGGTTAACAACGTTGAAACCTTATGTAATATGCCTGCTATTTTAGTGAATGGTGCGGAGTGGTATCAGTCACTGAGCAAAATTAAAGACAATAGTGACACACCAGGAACCAAACTATTTGGTTGCTCAGGGCTGGTGAAAGATCCTGGACTTTGGGAATTGCCTTTTGGCTATACAGCTCGCGAAATTATCGAAGATTTAGCAGGCGGTATGATTGAGGGTAAAACGCTGAAAGCATGGTTACCAGGCGGTGCATCTACTGACTTTTTAACACCTGATCATCTTGATTTGCCGATGGACTTTGTGACTATTCAAAATGCGGGTAGCCGTATGGGTACGGGTCTGATCATGGTGGTGGATGAATCACAAGATATGGTAGCACTCTTAAAAAATCTTGAGATTTTCTTCCAGCGTGAGTCTTGTGGATTCTGCACGCCTTGTCGTGACGGTTTGCCTTGGGGCGTGAAACTTCTGACTGCTATCGATAACGGCGAAGGTCAAGTGGGCGATGTTGAAAAGTTAGAAGGGTTGACCAAAGATTTATGGCTTGGTAAAACCTTCTGCGCCCATGCGCCAGGGGCGATGGAGCCTTTAATGAGTGCTCTTAAATATTTCCGACATGAGTTTGACAATAAAATTATAGTAGAAGCACCCACCGAGGTAGATTCAGAAACCTCACAATGGGCTGAGACAGAAATAAAAAAAGTAATGTCAACTATGGTAAAAAGCAAACCTGCGGCATCATCTAGCGCAGATACCGATACCACCAAACATTCGGATTCAAATGCAGGTAAAGGTGCTGGGAATCATACCCTAGCTTCTAAACCTAGTGATGTGAAGTAGAGGAGTAGAAACAGGCATGGCGGTCATACATATTGACGGTAAGCAGGTCGAGGTAAACGGGGCAGACAACCTGTTAGAAGCATGTTTGTCACTGGGTATCGATGTGCCTTATTTCTGCTATCACCCGGCACTTGGTTCAGTCGGCTCATGTCGTCAGTGCGCGGTAAAGCAGTTTAATAATGCAGAAGATGCAGCAGCTGGTAAAGGTCGATTGGTCATGTCTTGCATGGTCGCACCTACCGATGACATGTATATTTCGGTTGACGATGCAGAAGCCAAAGCATTTAGAAAGTCGATTGTTGAGTTTCTAATGACCAACCACCCCCACGATTGCCCAACTTGTGAGGAAGGGGGTCATTGTCATTTACAAGATATGACTTATATGTCTGGTCATAGTAGACGTCGTTACCGCTTTACCAAACGCACCCATCACAATCAAGAACTAGGTCCTTTTATAGCGCATGAGATGAATCGCTGTATCGCTTGCTATCGCTGTGTTCGTTATTATAAAGACTATGCCGGTGGTGAAGATTTAGGCGTTTATGCCTCTAACAACCGAGTTTATTTCGGTCGTGACAAAGATGGTCAGTTTGAAAGTGAATTTTCTGGTAACTTAACTGAAGTTTGTCCAACGGGTGTATTCACTGATAAGACACATTCAGAACGTTATAACCGTAAATGGGATATGCAATATGGCCCAAGCATCTGTCATGGCTGTTCAGCAGGCTGTAATATTTCAGCGGGTGAGCGTTATGGAGAGTTACGCCGCGTTGAAAATCGCTATAACGGAGAAGTTAACCGCTATTTCTTATGTGATCTAGGCCGTTTCAGCTACGGTTATATCAACCGTGAAGACCGTCCTGTACAAGCGGTTGAGCGTATTAACGACAAACAAGTTAAAATAAATATTGACTATGCTTTAGACGAAACGGTTAAGCGTATTAAAGGTAAAAAAGTAGTCGGTATTGGCTCACCGCGTGCCAGTTTAGAGACGAACTTTGCGCTCAAAAAACTGGTGGGCTTTGATAATTTTTCAACAGGTTTGAATAGTCATCAGCAGTCGTTGGTTGAAAAGTGCATTGAGCTATTAAACACTCAAGGTATTTATAATCCGACGATGGCCGAGATTGAAGAGCACGATGCGGTATTTATCTTAGGTGAAGATATCACCCAGACCAGTCCGCGTATTGCTTTGGCTGTACGTCAGGCTGCTAAAAATAAAAAAATTAAGATGGCAGAGGCGCTTAAGACTCAAGAATGGCTGGCTGAGCCTGTGCTTCGTATTGGTCAAAAAGAGCTTAGTCCAGTATACATTGCCGACACTGTGCAAACAAAACTGGATGACATTAGTAAAGTAAGCTGTGTTGCCACACCTGAGGACATCGCAAGTTTAGGCTTTGCGGTAGCAGAAGCGGTAAAAGCACTCTCAAATGATATTGAGCAGATTAAAAAAGAAGCGACTCAAGGCTCCGATTTTAATGGGGCTCATATTGATGCGCAAGACGATGCGCATAAAGTTGAACAAGATGAAGTCCAAGATGCCGTCTATGATGAGAATCAACAGTCTAATTTGGATCCAATGCAGCAACTGGCAAAACAAATTGCCTTTGATTTAGTCACTGCTGATAAGCCATTAGTTGTCTCTGGAACAGGACAGTTTAATGTTGCCATTATCGAAGCGGCTGCACAAATAGCTCAGGTTTTAACCGATAAACGTGATGAAATAAAAGCCTATGAGCTTGAAAAAGTTGACATTCATAATGCAAAAGTTCGAGCGCAAGCAGCTGAAGATCAGCCGAATCAAGATAAAGAGTTAGATGCCAAAACCGCTGAGAAAACGGCTAAAGACAATGTAGAGCGAGATCCAAAAGAAGAAGAGTTGGATCTAAAACAGGTTAATGAGAATTATCGCAAACAAGCTGGCTTATATCTATCTGTACCAAGTGCAAATAGCATTGGCGTCTGCCTATTAGGCGGCAAGTCGGTTGAAGAGATTCTTGCCACAGATTTTGATGCAGTCATTGTGGTTGAAAACCAATTAACTGACGCGTTAGATATTGAAAAACTTGCCAAGTTATTGACAGACAAAACGGTCATTGCACTGGATCATCAAAATCTACACTGGCATAAGTTTGTTGATATCGTGTTACCGGCGGCCAGCTTTGCTGAAGCAGATGGGACATTGGTGTCTGCAGAAGGCCGTGCCCAGCGATTCTTCCAAGTTTATGACCCTGGTTATTACAATAATAAAAATTGTATCAAAGAGGGATGGCGCTGGTTACACGCCGTCGAAACCAGTCTTAATGCGTTGCCACTAGACTGGACGCAGCTTGATGATGTGATTAATGAGCTTATCAAGACGCATCCTAATCTCACAGGTATAAAACAGGCGGCACCAGAATCAGATTTTCGTATTTCAGGCCTTAAAATTGCCCGTGAACCAAGACGTTATTCTGGGCGTACTGCCATGCGCGCTAACCTGTCAGTGCATGAGCCAATGCAGCCCAAAGATTTAGATACGGCTTTAACCTTTTCGATGGAAGGTTATACCGGCACCCAAACCCCAAGTTCTATGATACCTTTTGCACATTTTCCAGGTTGGAACTCACCACAAGCTTGGAATAAGTATCAAGATAAAATTGGCGGTAGCCTAAAACAAGGTGATCCAGGGGTTCGCTTATTTGATTTAATAGATGAGGATAACAAACTGGATAAACGCGATTATGTACAGCCAGAACCGTATCAGCCTATTAAAACCAGTATTTTCCAAGGGCAGGCCAAATTAGTGCCCATTCATAATTTATACGGCAGCTCTGCAATGGCTCAGCGTAGCCCAGTAGTGGCTTCGCAGTTACAAGTGCCAGCATTTTCAGTGAGTAAAGAAGATGCTGATAATTGGCAAGTGAGTGACAAAGACTGGTTGGCTATTACGGTTGATGGGCAGCGCGTGGAATTGCCTGTCAAAGTGGTACCTTATCTTGCCGAAGGCTGTATTGGGTATCCAGTGGGACAAGTGCCTATCTTACATGGACATTTACCGGCATCGGTCATTAAAATTGATCCCCCAAAAATACAAATAGAACCATCCAATGTCGATAATAATCAACCAAACTTAGAGGGTCAGGGAGGTTAATATGGAATCAATTCGAATCATCCCTGAGGTCCCAAGCTTCCTAAGTCTGTCAACAGATGCTTGGACGGTGTTATTTTTAGTTGCTCAAGCCTTAATGATATTTTTGGTCGTGGTGATGGTTGCAGCCTTAATGATCATCTATGAGCGTCGTATGTTGGCGCTTTGGCAGGATCGTTATGGTCCAAACCGAGTAGGACCTTGGGGTTCACTCCAGCTAATTGCAGATATGCTAAAAATCTTCTTTAAAGAAGACTGGACGCCAAAGTTTGCTGATAAATTTATGTTTGTATTAGCGCCTGGTGTGGCGATGTTTACGGCAATAGCCTCATTTGCGATCATTCCCATTTCTCCAACATTAGGGGTAGCGGACTGGAATATTGGTATTCTATTCTTTTTCGCGATGGCAGGTATGGCAGTATATGCTGTGATGTTTGGTGGCTGGGCATCTAGAAATAAATTCTCATTACTCGGCGGTCTACGTTCAGCCGCCCAAACCATTAGCTATGAAGTTTTCTTAGGCTTGTCATTGATGGGTATAGTCGCGATGACAGGCTCATTTAACCTACGTGATATTGTTGTGGCTCAGACAGGCGGCTTTTGGAACTGGAATATCTTCCCTCAGTTTTTTGGGTTCTTAACCTTTGTTGTGGCAGGGGTAGCGGTGACACATAGACACCCCTTCGATCAGCCAGAAGCTGAACAAGAGTTGGCTGAAGGTTACCATGTTGAATACTCCGGTATGAAGTTTGGTATGTTCTTCATTGGTGAGTATGTCAATGTGGTCCTTATTTCGGCTTTAATGACTTGTTTGTTCTTTGGTGGTTGGGATGCGCCAATGAATCTTGGATTCACCATTCTACCGCCAGCATTTTGGTTCATGATCAAAACCTTGTTTTTTATGACCATGTTCGTATTGGCTCGTGGTTCGCTGATGCGTCCAAGATACGACCAAGTTATGAACTTCGGTTGGAAGATTTGTTTGCCAGTTACCTTGATTAATTTATTAGTAACCGCTGCTTTGATATTGATTTCAGCAAGTTAATTTCAAGGCAAAATATCCTTCAAACTCTACACCCTTAAAAAAGTTATTTGCAATAGGGTATAGATCGATATTTGGCAAAGAAATTTACTTATAAAAAAGAAATTTACCTATACAAGAGTTATTTGGTTTAAAACCTTCTATTTATTAGTTAGAAATAACGACCCGACTGACGTTAAAAGCTATTTTTATCGTTGTCAGGTTCTTCACTAGTAAGCAATTAGAGAAGTTAACATGTTTAAAACGTTGAAAAAGACAGTCGTGGGCATGTTTACCATTGTGCGCACCATGTGGATGGTTAACAGTCATGCTTTTAGACCTCGAGATACCATATTGTATCCAGAAGAGCCTGTGCCAGTGCCGCCACGCTTTCGCGGTCGTATCGTGTTAACCCGTGATCCTGATGGAGATGAGCGTTGTGTCGCCTGCAACCTATGTGCGGTGGCGTGTCCTGTTGCCTGTATCTCCTTACAGAAAGCGGAGCGTGAAGATGGGCGTTGGTATCCTGAGTTTTTCCGTATTAACTTCTCACGTTGTATATTTTGTGGTATGTGCGAGGAAGCTTGTCCGACCACAGCGATTCAACTTACACCAGACTTTGAGTTGGGTGAATACGTTCGTCAAAACTTAGTATATGAAAAAGAGCATCTATTAATCTCAGGTCCAGGTAAATATCCTGATTATAACTATTACCGTGTTAGCGGTATGGCGATTAAAGACAAACCAAAAGGGGCTGCCCAAAATGAGGCGGATCCTGTCGATTTAAGGAGTCTATTGCCATGAGTTGGCTACACTGGTTTGATAATACTGCATTGGTAGGTTTTTATGCCCTAGGGTTAGTTGCAATTATCGCAAGTCTTAGGGTTATTATGTTAGCTAATCCCGTCCATGCCATCCTTTCTATGATTGTATCGTTATTGGCATTAGCAGGAATCTTCATTATATTGGGCGCGCCATTCGCTGGGGCCTTACAGGTTATTGTCTATGCAGGCGCAATTCTCGTGCTCTTCGTATTTGTTATTATGATGCTCAATTTGGGCTCTGAAAATGACAGCCGAGAAAGCCTATGGTTGTCATCAGATGTCTGGGCCGTACCTACTGCATTAAGTGTCATCGTCGGAATTGTCCTCATGTATATTATTTCAATGGGTAATAGTGTTCAAGGTGTGACAACCGCTGCGACAATAGGGGCTCAAACAATATCTGCCAAACAAGTAGGTATTGCATTATTCACAGAGTATTTATTATTGGTCGAAGTCGGTGCGATGCTGTTATTGGCTGCCCTAGTTGCCGCCTATCATTTAGGTAAAAAAGCGCTTGACGATGAAAACGTCAGCCACAGTAGCCGTCAAGTAGCCCATTCAAATGGTCTATTTACAAATGATACGGACAGAGTAACTCATGCCAAGGGTGATAATTCTCTGGGTTCAGATGAGGCTGATACGGCTTACGAATATCAGAAACTAGATGCCAACCGCTTCAAACAAGGTCATAGACATGATAGCGCTCATCTGCACAATAGGGAGGATAGTTAATGGCAGCTGCAACCTCTGAAACCGTTAACCAAACTGATGTGACATCTTTAAGTCATGTCGATACTGTCAGTAATGCTGATACTGTAGCAACCACCCAATCAATGGAAATTAAACCTGTTGAGATGGTGCAAGCGCCTCACGTCAATGTTGTTGCTGATACAAGCGTATTAGGTCCTATTCCGATGGAACATGGTCTTATATTAGCGAGCATTATTTTCGTAATAGGGCTATGTGGCGTGATGGTTCGCCGAAACTTCCTATTTATGCTAATGAGTCTGGAAATTATGATGAGCGCCGCTGGCCTTGCATTTATAGTCGCTGGCAGTCATTGGTTAAGTGCAGATGGTCAAGTTATGTTTATCTTTATCCTAACCTTAGCAGCTGCTGAGGCTTCATTAGGATTAGCAATCTTATTGCAGTTCTACCATCGCCGTGGTCATTTAGATATTGATTCCGCCAATGAGATGAGAGGTTAATATTATGAGTTTATTACCATTGACCTTTATCTTTCCGGCTATCAGCTTCTTGATCCTAGCGGCAATGCGAGATCATTTATCTGAACAGTCGGCAAAATGGCTTGGCGTGGGAAGTTTAGGTCTATCTGCTCTATGTGCTCTGATTGCGTCATACAGCTACCTGTCTCAAAACGATCCTAGTACGGTTATTAACTTACCGTTATGGACGTGGATGCAAGTAGGCGATTTTGCCCCTGCATTCGGGTTAAGCTTCGATGGCTTAGCCTTAACCATGACAGGCGTTATTACGGGTGTCGGTTTTTTAATTCATCTATTCGCCTCATGGTACATGAAAGGTGATGTTGGCTTCGCAAGGTTTTTCAGCTATATGAATTTATTCGTCGCCAGCATGTTGTTATTGGTGTTAGCGGATAACTTATTATTGCTTTATCTCGGCTGGGAAGGCGTGGGTATTTGCTCGTACTTATTGATTGGTTTTTATTATCAAAATAGAGCAAATGGCCGGGCAGCAATGAAAGCATTTACCGTCACTCGTATTGGTGATGTGTTTTTGGCATTCGGGCTATTCTTACTGTTCCGTGAATTCGGCACCTTAAATATTCAAGATATCATTACCCGTGCCCCACAAATGTTTGAAGCCAATAACCCAACATTGATATTGGCAACCATGATGTTAGTGGGCGGGGCAATGGGTAAATCTGCACAAATTCCTTTGCACAGTTGGCTTGCTGATGCGATGGCAGGACCGACACCGGTTTCTGCATTGATTCACGCCGCAACCATGGTTACCGCTGGTGTGTATCTAATAGCACGACTGCACCCTCTATTTATGTTAACACCGGGCATTTTACTATATTGGGTAGGTGCTGTTGGTGCAATAACCTTAGTGGTGGCAGGATTCTGTGCATTAGCACAGACTGATATCAAGCGCATTTTAGCGTACTCAACCATGAGTCAAATTGGCTATATGTTTTTGGCACTTGGTGTGGGCGCTTGGCAAGGTGCTATCTTTCATTTAATGACTCACGCTTTTTTCAAAGCTTTACTGTTCTTATCAGCGGGTGCGGTAATTACCGCGGTGCATCATGAACAAAATATATTTAAGATGGGCGGATTACGCAATAAGATACCTTTAGTATTTTGGTGCTTTATTGTCGGTGGAGGCGCATTAGCAGCCATACCATGGATAACCGTCGGCTTCTATTCTAAAGAAGCGATCTTATGGGAAAGCTATGCAACGGGTCATCAAATTCTGTTTTATATGGGCGTGTTTGGGGCATTCTTAACGTCGCTGTATACCTTCCGTATGATTTGGTTCACCTTCTTTGGTGAAGAGAAAACCCATGCACATAAGCTGTCAGGTTTATCTTATCAGCTACCTTTAATTATTCTATTAATCTTGTCAACAGCAGTAGGTGCATTGATAACACCACCACTACACGGTGTCTTACCAGAAAGTGTGGGTCATATGCTTGAAATGAGCGGTGATGCCCATGCGAAGCACTTGGCTGAATATATCGCTATGGGTGCGATGGCATCTGGATTAGTACTCGCATTTTTATTGTATGTTGCTAATAAAGGCAAGCTTTTAACCCGTTTTAAATCAACAAGTTTGGGTGGTGCGATATATTATTGGTGCCTAAATGGACTTGGTTTTGATGCCTTGTATGATTTGATTTTTGTGAAACCATTTTTATTCATCGGCAAATTACTCAAAGTCGACCCTGTTGATAAAACATGGAACATCTTACCCGCTATCGCTGCAGCGGGTAATAAGGTGATGACCATGACTCAATCAGGATCGCTAAGAGGATATGCTGCAAGTTTTGGACTGGGGATGGCAGTGTTGTTGATACTAGTCATGACGACGGTGATTTAAGATGACAGAACTTCAATTAGCTTGGATATTGCCAGCATTAATTGCTACCCCGTTTATTGCGGGTACGCTGTGTTGGTTAGTAGAAAAAATTGACAAACGTCTGCCTCGATGGATTGCCTTACTTGGTATGATTATCACCTTTGCGATGACGGTCGTGTTATGGCGTGAAGGTGGCTTTGCAGGTATGAGTAAGCAGGTGATTGCACCTGATGCACAGCTGCCCTGGTTTGCTGAGTTTGTGGTACCTTGGATCGATTCATTTGGTATTAGCTTCCATTTAGCTTTAGATGGTATGTCATTACTGATGGTATCGTTAACCGCTTTCTTAGGTATTATGGCGGTAGGTTGTTCTTGGGGTGAGATTCAACGCCGTGTTGGATTTTTCCATCTTAATCTACTGTGGAGCTTAGGTGGGGTAATCGGGGTATTCTTAGCCATCGATTTATTCTTGTTCTTCTTCTTCTGGGAGATGATGTTAGTCCCTATCTATTTCCTAATTGCCATCTGGGGACACAATGCCTCCAATGGTAAAACCAAAGAATATGCGGCTACTAAATTCTTTATTTATACTCAAGCGTCAGGCTTGATTATGCTGGTGGGCATTTTATTATTAGTCATCATAAATTACCAAAACTCAGGCGTATTTAGCTTTAACTACAATGATCTTTTGGGCACGCCTCTTGGTGGTTGGGAATATCCCATCATGCTGTGCTTCTTTATCGGCTTTGCGGTTAAATTACCGATCATGCCCTTTCATGGTTGGTTACCCGACGCTCATGCTCAAGCACCAACTGCAGGTTCCGTTGACTTAGCAGGTATTCTGATTAAAACAGCAGCCTATGGTTTGATTCGTTTCGTATTGCCATTTTTCCCAGAGGCCTCTCAACAGTTTGCGCCAATAGCGATGACACTTGGAGCTATCGGTATCTTCTACGGTGCATGGATGGCCTTTGTGCAAACGGATATTAAACGCTTGCTTGCCTATACGAGTATTTCACATATGGGATTTGTGGTATTGGCGATTTACGCAGGTACCTTACTCAGCCTGCAAGGTCTGATGATACAAATGTTAGCGCATGGTCTATCATCAGCGGCGCTATTTATTATGGCAGGGCAGTTATACGAGCGTATGCACACCCGTGAATTACCATTAATGGGCGGCATGTGGGGACAATTCCGTTATTATGCGCCATTTTTAATGTTTTTCTGTGCGGCACTGTTAGGTATTCCTGGTACAGGAAACTTTATCGGTGAGTTTCTAATATTATTAGGATCGTTTGAACAGTATCCGGTATTCGTTGTTATTGCAACCTTTAGCTTAGTATGGGCAGGACTCTATTCATTGATTATTATTTACCGTGCGCTATTTGGGGAAGAAACTGTCCCTAAGTATGCTGTGGTTGCCAATCATTCGAATACGTCAGTAGCAACTCATGATGACAGTGTTGATAGTATGCCAAAACATCATGTGACTAATGAACAACACCCTCACCATCTGCAACCTGCATTAGCCACTTCACTAGATACCGGTGCGGTAAATTCTCATACCTTAAACCCGAGCTATGAGGGTGAAGAGATCCATGATAAGCCAATCAATCTATATGACTTAAATAAACGAGAACTTCTATTACTTTTATTACTAGCCATTGGCTTGGTTTGGCTTGGTTTATTTCCACAGTCAGTGTTGGATACGTCTAGTCATGCGATGCAGTGGATTAATAATGCCTATAACTATCATGAGGTTGTCAATTTTGATGCCACTCAGGCCATACAGTCAACAGTTGTCACAGGGGAGGTTCGTTAATGAATAACGTTATAGAAACGACTTGGCCTGTGTTAATGCCTTTTGCGCCTATTCTGATTGTGGTCGTCACGCTATTGGTTGTTATGCTAGCAATCGCCCTTAAGCGTTCACATTTTTTAACCGGTACATTATCCGTACTTGGATTAAATATCGGCTTATTGGTATTAATAGGTCAGATGCTGGGTTGGTTCGGTGTGCCTGAACAGGTCATAGTCAGCCGCATGTTTATCGTAGATCCTTTTGCCCAGTTTAATATGGTGGTCATCTTTTTATCTTCTTTAGCCTGTTGTACCTTGGCTTATCCATATTTTAGAACCTTTAAAGATCATAAAGAAGAGCTGTACCTGCTGTTATTGTTATCCACTGTCGGTGCGTTACTGATGGTATGTGCGCATAATCTAGCCTCATTCTTTATGAGTCTTGAGCTACTTTCAGTGCCTTTATACGGTATGTTGGCTTATGCCTTTATGCGTGATCGTTCACTAGAATCAGGACTAAAGTATCTGGTCTTATCGGCGACTGCTTCAGCGACCTTACTAATGGGTATGGCGTTCATATATGCTTCAACCGGCACGCTAGAATTTAAAGAAATTGCCTACGTATTATCTGATGTGTTTGAGTCGCCACTGATGATTTTAGGTGCGGCAATGATGACGTTTGCTATTGCTTTTAAATTATCAGCAGCGCCTTTTCATATGTGGACACCCGATGTTTATCACGGTGCGCCTGCACCTGTTGCCACTTATTTGGCCTCAGTCTCAAAAGTGGCAATGATGGCGTTGGCAATTCGATTCTTATTAGACGGTGCCGTGCTTGCGCTGCCTACCGTTAATACGTTACTCATGGTAATTGCCACCTTATCTATCTTATTTGGTAACTTACTGGCTTTACGTCAGACCAATTTGAAACGTCTATTGGGTTATTCTTCTATCGCACACATGGGCTATGTATTAGTCGTTGCTGTTAGTATTGGACCTGGTGCCTACTCAATTACCAATATGTATATGGCGGTATATGCGTTTACTTCTTTAGGTTTGTTTGGTGTGATTACTTTAATGTCTAGCACCTATAAAGAAGCAGGTGAAGCCTCTGAATTAATACATTACCAAGGCCTATTTTGGCGTCGTCCTGTATTAACTGGAGTAATGACAGTGATGCTGCTTTCTATGGCAGGTATTCCGTTAACCGCCGGATTTATCACTAAATTCTTCGCCATCGTAGCGTCTGTCGATGGAAATGAGTGGTTTTTAGCGGCCATGATTATATTAGGTAGTGCGATTGGACTTTATTACTATCTACGGGTTATGTTAACGCTATTTAAACGTCCAACTAAGACCATTGAATTTGATGCGTTGTGGCATTGGGGTATTCAAGTTGGCGGCTTGATGGTCATACTAGTGACCCTGATCGTATTATATGTCGGTGTATTACCTAACGACTTTATTAATATGGCAACACGAGCTATTATCTGGTAATTTAGACAATTTAATTTGCTAGATACAGTTTTCTAAATACAATTCTTTAAGTTCAGTACGTTAAGTTCAGTTCGTTAAATACAGTAAGATGAGTTACTTAGTGTGATATGTTATGCTTGTAAGGCTAATGCTTTACAAGCATTTTTTTTAATTTTATATAAAAGGTATTAAACCATTATCGGGCGGATTATAATTTATGACGGACAATTCTGACACTATTCAAAAGGTACGGGTACTAGATAAAAAGACGTGGACGCCCACTTTATTTAGCTTCACTGTCACGCGTCCAGAAAGCTTTAAATTTACAGCAGGTCAATTTGTACGTTTAGGGGTTAATCCAAGTCGATTAAAATATTATGAAGACCGTACTTTAGAGGTACCTGATGAGGATATTTTTCGAGCATACTCTATCGTATCGTCACCCTATGATGAGACATTAGAGTTTTTCTCTATTGTCATACCAGATGGTGCATTTACATCGCAGTTGCAACATCTGCAAGAAGGTGATGAGTTATTATTAAATACAACGCCCTTTGGTTTTTTAACCTTAGCGCGTTATCAAGAGCCATTGCCTAAAGACTTATGGTTACTCGCAACAGGGACAGGTCTGGCACCTTTCTTATCCATGCTCCAAGATTTAAAAACTTGGGAGGACTATAAGCATATCATTTTGGCTTATAGTGCCCGCAATCAACAAGAGCTTGCTTATGTCGAACGAATTAAAGCGTTGGAAGCAGACTTTGGCAGTCTAGTGGACAATCCTGCTAAACTGACCTTTATACCAATTATCACCCGTGAGGCAGTTGAGGGCACATTAAATCAACGACTGCCTAAATTATTATTAAACGGTGAGTTAGAACGTGTGGCCGGTGAGGCACTAGATGTCGATCACTCGCATGTGATGCTATGCGGCAATCCAGATATGGTAGAGGACACAAAAGAGACGCTAAAACAAATGGGTCTGGTTATGAATAGGCGCGGGGTAGGTAATATCGCGGTCGAAAACTACTGGTAGCCTGTTTTATAGTCAAGACTAAATTTTAATGAGTAATAGTGGTAGCGTGTGGTGAAACCAAACGTAATCCACGGATTTTTAGATGCTGTTAGTTTAGTTCAGGACACATAACCAGAAAGCCCCTAAATTTAGGGGCTTTTTTGGTATAACGGTGGTTTGCGTGAGCTTATGTGATGACCCTTCAGCAGCTTTAAGTAGCTAATGGTACCAGACAGTTCTAGCTAGTTCTAATCAATTCTTACCAGTTCTAACAATCCAGAGCTATTCCTGACTGGGGTTGATCGCATCGCTAATTGGATTGGTCGGACCTTTCATTAACTCAGGAACATCATCTGGTGTAATAATGTCTTCTACACCACTATTGTTTAATAAATCACGCACATTAACCTTAGTTTTTAAAACCATTAGTTCTTCTTCTACTAAGCCATAGTTTACCTGCACCTTGTGTAAGGTGCTGATAATCTTTTTATTACGCTTTAACCAACGGTTTATATCCAAGTAGATAATATTGTCTTTCGGACGTGCAATATTGATTTTACTTAAAATAAAGCCTAAAGGGTCTTTATGTAAAACACTATGGTAAAACCAAATGGCAAGCTTAACACCTTGACGCTTTAAAAAAGACTCACAATGAAGCTTAAGTACATCGGTATTGGTTTGCTGAGCAAAGACGAAGCGTTGAACATCTCTATCAATTTGAACATGAACTAAACCAAAGTTACTGGCAACTTCAGCATAGATACCGGCAGCTTCTATGGTACAAAACAGCCGAAACCAATCATCATGAAGCTCGACTCTGATCTCAAGTATCTGACTGACATTATCAGTGACAAACTTCTTTAAGGCCGCATTCACCTGATCCTGACTGACGGGTATCGAAAATTCATCATCCACCGAGTCTGCCGTTTTATTATATACAGACTTTATTTTACCAGTGATACTAGACCATAAATCGGTGATACTAAAAGTAGAATTATCATCAATATCTGCATAAGAGGGTTCTGCTGTATCAATTAAAGATTGTTGAGTTGATTGCACACATATTCCTCGAATTATCAAAGTTCCAATATAAGCCAAAGATTTAAAAGTATCGAACTTAAAATATTAGACTTAAAAGTATTATACTTAAAAGCGGGAAGGCGACTAGATTAGCAGTTTTTGGTAAATAGTATATAGGGGATACCTAGCGCTTATCCATTATAAAATTTGCCCTTTTAAACGCTACCTTTTTTAAAGGGTATCAGCCTGTCTTAGAGCTAAACAGTATTAAACTAAATAGTGTTAAAACTTATATAGCACGCCTAAAGTCGTCCGATAATCAACATCATCATCAACCATAGGACTGTCTTTTTGTTCATCAGATAAGAAGTTAACACTTTGTCCTAAAAATACATCCCAATCATTATTGATGGTATAAGTACCATTGACACTGATGTAAGGACTTACACTTGAGTCAGGTTTATATTGAGCGACGCCTGATTTAGCGGCTTCTTTTTGGCTAACCCCATAATAATATTCATTATAATTCTTATCTACCCATTCAAGTCCAACACTTGGGTAAATCGTCCATTTACCGGGTGTTAAACGACCTATATAGGTTAATTTAGCAACGGTTCCGTCACTACGCCCAGAAATATCAGTTGCGATCTGTCCCCTAAAGCCACCAACAGAGGTACGACGTAAATAACTGGCACCAATAAGGGCTGACCACTTTCTTTCGTCTAATAGTTCTAAATTACCCTCGGCATCATCTGGATCAAAGTCTCTACCGGCAGGCTGTATAAAACCTGCTATCTCATTGGTGTTATCATTGACAAGGTAACCGCCTAGTTGGCTACCACGGGCGTATACCTTGTTATTGTCATAAAATAAACTTGGCATCACCGTAACGTCATCGTCTATATCGTAAGCACTTTTGTTAGCAATAACATTGATACCTAAGCTAAGGCCAGTTTTATCAACAGCACTGTGGTTAGCAATACCAGTTTCAGGGGCAACGGTGCTTTGAGCATGGGCAACGGGAGAGAAAATAGTGATCATTCCCAATAATATAGGGCTTAACAGCACAGTCCGTTTTATAGCGTGGTTAAATAGGTTCATAATAAACTCGATAGTTAGTTAAAAGGGGTTAAAGGTATTTTGCCATTAAAAATCATTAAAAATCATTAAATTCAATATAGCCCTATTTGCAGATGTAAGTCTAGCCATAATTTATAAAATAACCCTGCGACGATAGCAAAGAGTAGCCAAGGTATCGTTTTGAACAAAGGTTTGTCCGATGTAGAAAAGCGGTACCCTAAACTGATCCCAATTGCCAATATACCACCGGTTATCGCACCACCAATATGCCCGGCGTTATCTATACCGGGTACTGCAAAGCCATATACTAAGGTTAACGCTAAGACAAAAGCTAAACGTTTTAATTGAAGCTGAACCCCTTTAACAGGCAGGCGGTGAACATAAATTCTTAACAGCTCCGTTACTAATAGCGCCATACCAATGCCCATGATGCCACCAGAAGCCCCAGCTGATATACCAGGTGCTCCATTATGGTGAAAGACTTGCCACCATGTCACATAATTATTTAATAAATTACCGCCTATTGCGGATAACAAAAATAATAGCAAAAAATTAAGAGAACCTAAATTTCTTTCAGCCACTTGTCCGAAGAAATACATCGCAAAACAATTAAATAATAGGTGCATCAAGCCGATATGTAAAAAGGCACTGCTAACCAACCGCCACGGTTCGTAGCCTAAACTAAAAGGTAGCGCATTCGCTCCCCATTTAAGGAGGGAGTCTACACTGGGCTGGTTGACATCGACACCGGTGGCAACTTGGATCACAAATAGCCCTATAAAGCTAAATAGTAATAAGGTTGTCACGGGCGCAACTCGGAACAAATTTTGAATAGTCATAGTGTCGTTAAGTGGCACAAAGTAGCGCTATTTTAACATAGGAAGGGTCTGGTTTAATGTAGAGGCGTATAAATGAGACAATTAAAGGAACATACAAGAGGCTAAAAAAAGGATAGGTCTAATACTTTTTAGGATATAGACATAATAATAATTAAAACTAGACCTAAAAAAGTCTCAAATTAATAAGGGTTTCAGAACTCATCTAAAACCCTTATTAGCTATCGTTAGGGATACCGTGGTTACTAATACGGTTAATACTGTCGCCTTATAATTTGTCGGCAATTAAATTTATTAAAGTGCCAGCGTTTTAAAGTATTAGCCCCAGCGTATGGCTGGTGTATAGGGTAATGATGATTTTAAATTCTCAAAAGTTCCCTTGACTAAGATGTCATCCGTCACGTCATTAATATTGGTATGACCGCAAAACGCCATAGTAACATCACACTCTTTATAAAGAATTTCTAGAGCGCGGCGCACCCCATCCTCACCATAAGCACCAAGGCCATATAAAAAGGCACGACCTATCATAGTACCTTTAGCACCTAGCGCCATGGCCTTTAATACATCTTGACCCGATCGAATACCGCTATCAAGCCAGATTTCGATGTTACTATTCTCACTTTTAACGGCTTGAACGATATCGGCTAAACAAGCAATAGAGGAGGGGGCGCCATCTAATTGACGACCACCATGGTTTGAAATCACCATAGCGTCAGCACCACTTCGAGCCGCCTTGATGGCATCTTCAGGCTCCATAATACCTTTAATAATCAGCTTACCGCCCCACAAATCTTTGATGTCGGCAACGTCGTTCCAGCTTAAGCTAGGATCAAACTGCTCAGCAGTCCACGACGATAAGGACGAAAGATCACCCACACCTTTTGCATGACCAACAATATTGCCAAAAGTGCGACGTTTTGCGCCCAGCATATTAAAGCACCATTCAGGTTTGGTCATTAAATTCAAAATGTTGGCGAGCGTCGGCTTTGGCGGCGCCGATAGACCGTTTTTGATGTCTTTATGTCGCTGTCCTAACACTTGAAGATCAGCGGTTAATATAAGCGCAGAACAATTGGCCTGTTTGGCACGGGTGATAAGATTTACCATAAATTCTTTGTCACGCATGACGTATAGCTGAAACCAAAAAGGGTGATTGGTATATTCTGCGACGTCTTCTATTGAGTTAATGCTCATTGTCGACAAAGAGAAGGGAATACCGAAATCTTTAGCGGCTTTGGCAGCATGCATCTCGCCATTAGCCCACATCATACCGGTGAATCCCGTTGGGGCAATGGCAACGGGCATACTGACGTCTTCACCGATCATTTTAGTCGCTAAACTTCGATTGTCCATATCGACTAATACACGTTGACGTAGCTTAATACGATCGAAGTCCGTTTCATTATTGCGATAAGTGGTTTGAGTCCATGAGCCTGAGTCTACATAGTCATAAAACATACGCGGTACTTTACGCTCCGCTACCACTCTTAAGTCTTCAATTTCGGTAATTTTCGTTAAGTCTTTCATCTCATTACTCATATTATAGAATGTACACAATAGGAATGATTACTTGCCAAGGCGGTATACTATTAAACCTTTTTATTTTAACAATCTTATTTTAATAATCTCATTTAAAAAGTATTATTTAAACAGCCTCATTGAACTAGGTCTTAGAAGCGGTATTAACAACCTACAAATGGTTATTTTTGCCTGAAATTAGGATTAAATAGAATGACTATTTAACCCAATGTTGTCCCGTATTGACTTATTCAAACTAAAAACTTTCTAACTTTATCTTATTAATACAGCGTCTGTTTTAGACTAAGCCCTAGGTAGCGCAGGCTTGCTGGTTAAAGACATCGTCAACAAAAATAATAGCGGCCACGCAATCGCCAATATCCACCACAACAATCCACCAAATATAACTGCCATACCTAGGAAGCCGGCTTGCACCACATAATAGATCATAGCGACCAGTGTCTTTCGAATGACAAAGCCTTCTTTATTAATCAGTCCAACGACCGCACAAGCTGCGACCACGTTATGCACAGATATCATATTACCCGCCGCACCACCAATGGCTTGTAAAGCCACAACTTGAGCGGCCAAATCTGGACCAAGCCCAATTTGACTGGCTGTTGACCATTGAAAATATGAAAACATCATATTACTAACGGTATTTGAGCCCGCTATAAACGCACCCATAGCCCCAATCCAAGGCGATACTAGAGGCCAAGTTTGTGCAAAGGCGTCACCCGCACTTTCAGCTAATAGGATGGGCATAGCAGGTAAGCTAGTCGCTAAATCTGTGGCAGAACCTGAATTGATAAATACTTGTACCATCGGTACGGAAAGAAGTAGCGCAGGGGCAGCTGCGACCATTGTCTTAGCGGAACTCGACCAGCTACGTTTGATAGAGCTTTTATCCATTTTATAGATAAAAATACAAAGTAGGGAGGTAATGATTAAAATAGTACCTGGCGAGTATAAAAGCTGTATCTTACTTGAAATACTACTGCCATAAAGATTCGCAAAGTTAATGGTAGCCATATCACCAACCAAAAAGTCTTTTAATGGTGCAATGACACGACTAAGAATGAGTAAGACAATGACAATGGCATAGGGAGCAAAAGCTCTTAGCGTTGAGAATCTAGGGGCAATACTATCATCAAAGGTTTCTTTCGCCAATGTACCGAGCCATTCTTTATCCCAGTGCTCTCTCGGACCAAAGTCAAAAATCTCTTTTGGCATTAAGAAACCACGTTTGGTCAAGGGCACGACGATCAGTAGTCCAATGAAGCCGCCGACCAAGGAGGGAAATTCAGGACCTAAATATTTTGCCACTAAAAAGTAGGGGACTGTAAAGCAAATACCGGCAAATAGGGCGAAAGGCCAGATTTTAAGACCTTCAATAAATGAGCGTTTTTCACCAAAGAAACGGGTTAGAAAAGCACTAAGAATAAGTGGAATTAGCACACCTATTAGGGCATGAAACAGACCGACATTAGCGGTAATCTGCAATAAATAATCAGCCACAGAAGTGGGCTTAATAGATTGGGCTAAGTCTTGTTTATTATCAATACCAGACCAAACACCGACTAATAAGGGCGTACCTACTGCTCCGAAAGACACAGGCGTCGATTGTATGATCAACACGACCATCACACAAGCCATCGCGGGAAAACCAAGCGCTAATAGCAGTGGCGCGCCTACCGCAGAAGGTGTACCAAACCCAGATGAACCTTCAACTAATGAACAAAATAGCCAAGCGACAATGATAGCTTGCACCCGCCTATCAGGTGATATATCCATAAAGCCGCGACGTATGGCAATGACAGCACCGCTCTCTTTTAGGGTATTGAGGAGTAATATTGCTGAAAAGACAATAAACAAAATAGTGAGTGCGACTATGATGCCATTTGTCGTTGCCGCTGCCACTTGAGCGAAGTCAGTGTTCCAAACAAATAATGCCAGTAGGGCGGTTACAATATAGGAGGCTGCCATCGCATATTTGGCAGGTAGTCTCATGACTATTAATAATATAAATACCACCAGAATTGGTGTTAATGCTAGAAAAGTGAACATAAATATCCTTATTACGAGTTACCACCCTTATAACATCCATGTATAAGGTCAAAAAACAGTCTTAAATTTTAATTAATAGGATTAACGCAAAATTAAAGATGCGCGACAAGGACACCTTAATTTCTTGAGTTTGCATGAGAGACGGCTGTTATAAAGACTTCCTAATTTATCCCCAGTTAGGCTAAACCCAATTGCTTTTAATCTAGTTGTTTTTAATAATGAATACTAGTTTTTATAAAAAGTTTGCTTTCATTAAATTATAGCTATTGCGTCATTCCTTTAATACAGACTTAAAACCTATACATGCATTTTAGGGCTAACTCTATTATGTACTTCTGATTTAAAATTTAAGTCCGCATTATACTTATAAGATTTAAGAATATATACAAAAACTTTTAGTTTTTATTAAAGTGTTTAATGAAATATATAAAAATGACTTTAAAATCATACAGTTTTTCATGTATATAATTATCTAAATTTATTTTAAACTTAAATATTATGAATAATAAAATCATAAACATCGCTATTGCTCGGCTAACTTTTGTAAATCTAGCATAGAAAAAGGATAGTTAAGTTGCTGAGTAGGTGTCAATATGACGGGTATAACGGTGGCAAACTGTGCCATAAGACTATCATCGAAATCTGCAATATCAATGTGCTGCACGGATACAGGACAAACCCTTAAAAATAGCCTAAGCATTTTTTCAACATCATCGCAAAGATGGCAGCCAGACGTACCCAATAACCACCAAGCTTGTGGATCAATATCTTTATATTTCGAAGATGTCGAAAAGGTAGAATGCTGTGATGTCGATTGCAGTTGATGCTTAATCAATTGTCGAATCGTTTTAATATCTGTCACAAATGCCATCCTAAATTGGTCTATAAGTTGTTTATCATTTAAGAGCTGAGGTTAGGGGCTGCTGAAGGCTCTAAAAAAACCAAATATATACCCCGTTCTCAACTCATTAGAACTCATTGTGGGCTGGTGCTTTTAGCCCAGCAAATCAAGACCTTTAATCAAAAAATGCTGGGAAAAAGCCACAGCCTACGTTTAGCGTTGAGAATGGGATAATTTATCGATCAAATTTAGGGGAAAAGTAAGCCCTAGTTCAAAAGAGCGCTACCAGTCGCCTGTAAGTTAGTTTATCATTGATTTAATTTAAAACTCTAGCTAGGTCACAATATTATGGCAGTATTATCAACCCTACTTAAGCGTTTAATATTTTCTCTTATCATCCTTGTGGTTATGTTTTATTTGACTGTCGCAGGCTTATTAGTGGTTTGGAAAACACAGCCTATCGAAAACAGTATGTTTATGGTAGCGCATCGTCTAGGTGGCGGCACTGTGACGCAAACTTGGGTTGAATACGGTGATATTGCTAAGTCAGCTAAGCAGGCAGCTATTGCTAGTGAAGATGCAGCTTTTATCAGTCACAATGGATTTGATATGAAAGGTATCGAAGCGGCTATGGAGAAAAATGAGACTTCAGGTAGTGTCTCCGCTGGCGGATCGACCATCACTCAGCAACTCGCAAAAAACTTATTTTTAACCTCACACCGCTCTTATGTGCGAAAAGGCATCGAAGCCACTATTACCTTAATAATAGAAGCGATGTGGGATAAGCAGCGTATCTTAACGGCTTATCTTAATGTGGCAGAGTTTGGAGACGGTATATACGGCATTGAGGCTGCCGCTGAACATTATTTTAATAAGCCTGCCAGTAAGCTTAATCGTAATGAATCTGCTCTTCTGATCAGCATGCTAACCAATCCAAAATATTATGAAGATCATATGGGCGCAAAGCGGTTACGCAATAAGCAGCATATTATTATGCGCCGGATGAGCAGTGCGGTTATACCTTAGGGGTTGTTGATAGTTTATTCACCCTAATGTTGCACTATTAGCCTTTTAAATTCATTAAAATTAGGGTTTGATTGAGCCCGTCAGTGATCTCATCATCACAGCATTACCGCATTCTTTTAATTTTATAGAAAGCTTTTGGATCGACTAAGATTGCCTTATTTATATTTACTTTATGTAGTGAACAATCAAAAGATCCTGACTATTTTAACTAAATGAACTAATTTCTAGCAAATTTCATGGAATTGAAAGCTTTATGAGTTATAACAGAGTATGACGGAAACTTTAAGTACTCAATAAAGCAGGCGTTAAAAAGATCAACTTGATTTAAAGACTTAACATCAAAAGACAAATGAATCAATTAATAGATAATGAGAAAATAGCTAATGTGAAGTTGTTGATTAAAGGTCAACAATTTTGAGGTTTTTAATTTTAGGATAATAATTTAAAGGATATTAATAAAACGTTGCTCGCTAAAACAGACGCAACGAATGATTCATAGTTTAATCGCGTTATATAGGCGACACCCTATTGTGACTTGAACGGTTATCACGTTAGTTCAGTTTTAAAACATCTATAAATTCTTAATCTATCTACTCTATTATCATCATAATAAGGATCTAAACATAATTATGACTAATACAACGACCCCCTCTAAATCGACTACTAAAGCATCTCAAAAAGACCAAACACCATCAAATGATCGCCCAAAACAGAGTAGTACGAATAAAGAATCAAATAATGCTGAGGGTCAGCTCACTACTATCGATTGGCAACGTTATGATGACGGCACTTATTCATCAAATAGCTATATTAATCGCGAATTGTCTTGGCTACAGTTTCACATCAGAGTCTTGTCTCAAGCTACGAACCCTATTCATCCCTTATTAGAAAGATTGTTCTTTTTAATTATATTTTCCTCTAATATGGATGAATTTTTTGAGATACGTGTCGCAGGAGTAATGCAACACTTAAATCACGGCAATATCTCTGATAAACCTGACAAAATGCGTCCCAGTGAGGTGTTGCAAGAGATATCAGATGTGGCGCATAAGGCCATTGATGAACAATACCGTATCTTAAATGAAGACATTCTACCGGCGCTAGCGAAAGAAGATATCCGCTATTTAAAACGCAGTGAGCTAAATGCAAAACAGGCTCAGTGGATGAAAGAGTACTTCATCGATCAAGTCATGCCAGTACTGACCCCAATCAGTATTGACCCTGCTCATCCCTTTCCACGACTGGTCAATAAAAGCCTAAATTTCATTGTCAGCTTAGAGGGTAAAGATGCCTTTGGTCGTGATATTAACTTGGCTATTGTGCCCGCACCTCGAAGCCTACCTCGTGTGATTCGCTTACCCGATGAGCTAACGGGTGGTAAAAATCATCATATTATGTTGTCTGCAGTGATACATGAGCATGTCGGCAAGCTATTCCCAGGTATGTCAGTGACCGGTTGCCATCAGTTCCGATTAACCCGTAATGCCGATCTTGAGTTAGCAGATGATGTCGAAGATATAGCAAAAGCATTAGAGGGAGAGCTAGACAATCGCCGTTTTGGTGACAAGGTGCGTCTTGAAGTCACGACCAATTGTCCCCCTGACATAAGTAAGTATCTACTAGAAGAGTTCGAGCTACATGACAATCAGCTTTATCGAGTCAATGGACCTGTCAATTTAACACGTCTATTGTTTGATTTTGATATACCGAAGCTTCGCTATCAGCCCTTTAATCATGTTGTTCCAAAACCCTTTAGACGAGAATCGTTCGAAAATGGCGAGAGTATGTTCTCCGTGATTCGTCGTGGAGATGTCTTAGTTCATCATCCTTTTGAGTCGTTTAATCCTGTTGTCAATATCATCTGGCAAGCGGCTAATGATCCTAAAGTACTTGCGATCAAACAAACCTTGTACCGTTCAGGCAAAAACTCTGAAATTGTCAAAGCGCTTGCAGAAGCAGCACGAAATGGTAAAGAGGTAACTGCTATTATTGAGCTACGTGCTCGTTTTGATGAGGCGTCCAATATAGAAGTGGCCAACTTCTTGCAGGAGGCTGGAGCAGTAGTGGTATACGGTATTGTTGGCTATAAGACTCATGCCAAGTTGATGCTTATCGTGCGTCGTGAAGACAATAAGATTCGTCGTTATGTACACTTAGGTACAGGAAACTATCATGAAGGTAATGCCAAAGCCTATACGGATTATGGTTTGTTTACGGCAGATCCTGATATCTCTGAGGATGTGCATAAGATTTTCCAAGAGCTTACAGGGATGGGTAAAGCGGCAAATGTGAATAAGCTTCTTCATGCGCCTTTTACCTTACATAACCAATTAATGAGCTTTATTGATGATGAAATTAAGCACGCTAAAGCAGGCAGAAAAGCGCATATCATTGTAAAATGTAACGCTTTAACTGAGCGTCACTTGATAGACAAGTTATATGATGCTTCGCAAGCTGGTGTCAAAATTGAATTAATTTTACGCTCTATGAGCTGTCTTCGTCCTCAAGTAAAAGGGTTATCAGAAAATATCACGGTACGATCGGTGGTGGGTCGATTTTTAGAACATACCCGTGTTTACTACTTCTTTAATGACGGTGAGGAACGGCTGTATTGTGGTAGTGCCGACTGGATGAGTCGTAACTTATTCCACCGGGTTGAAGTTGCCTTCCCTGTTGAAGATCCTAAGCTTTTTAAACGGGTATATAAAGATGGTTTAATCAGCTATCTTAAAGATAATGTTCAAGCTTGGGAGCTACGTGGGGATGGTAATTGGGACCCAGTCAAGCCAAAAGAAGGCGAAGCACCCTTTATCGCTCAAGATTATCTACTACAAAAGATAAATGGCGTATCTGACTTAAAATCTTAGTACTATCCTCAAATTACTAACTAATTTATTCATTAAAAAAGCAACTTTGATTTACAAAGTTGCTTTTTTTTCAACATTTTTAAACACAACGCTACGAGTCAATAATACTTTAAGCCGTATTAAGCCGTTACTATAAGATAAACATCTCAGAACGACTGTTAATAAAACGGCTATTAATAAAACGGTTAAAACAAATAAGGCGATTAAATGGTGTTTGAATAAAAATTTGAATTAATTGACAATCAACATCTATGAATTATAGTTGTTTTTATTACTGTTGGGTTTATTACTATAAATCTAATGACATTAAATATTACTTTAATAGTCATAAAAACTTAATATCACCGAATATAAGGAGTCAATAATGAGTACTAATAAATCTGAAGTTGAACAAGCCGCCGAAGAGGTTAATCCAAGTGAAGTGAATGAAAACTTACAGCAAAATAATGTGAATACTAAAGATACACAAGCTGAAAATCTTTCAGAGGACGAAAAGACGCCTTTTATTGACAATGATTTACGTACAGATAAATAGCTTAAGCTAAAAAGAATAACCACCAGCTTGTTTAAACAGCCATGAGCTAACATAAACAGCCATGTGAAGATATGATCTGGTAGATTTAATTAAAATAATTGGTTTAGTCAAAAGATTATAATTAAATTCTTAGTCCTTAGCTTTTAGTCATTTAATTTATAGTCATGGTTTGAATTCTTAGGATAATTAATAGGGAATAAGTATGTCGATTAATAAAACAATAAAAGTAGAAAATGCTCGCGAACAAGTCGTGGCTGATGATCGTAATCAATCTGTGGGAAGAGTTGAAGATGACAATATTCCCTCTATTGATAAAAGTCATTCAACACAAAGTGATGAAGGCGAGAAAGGAGATTACGAAGGTCGCAAACATCAACCGGACATTGATGGTCCCCAACAGGACTCTCAAGAAACGGATGATGTCTATGCAGATAACCGTGAGTCAGACAGCGAGCTACCTCCTGCTGGAAAAAATGTTGGCGATTTAAATGCATTTGATCTAGGCCGTCATGATAAAGAGTCAAAATAAAGAATAGTTATATATATTTACCTGATTAACTCTCTGATTTATTTGCGATAAAACGGTTTGTTTGATCATAAATGAATATCACTAAATTTAGCTTAAGGACAATGTATGCAAACCAAAGATCCTAATCTTAAGAAAACCCCTAAACACACAACGGCTGATAACACGGTCGGTCATGATAAAATGACTGAGACTGTCGATACGCACACTTATGAAAATAAAGGGACAACTACTTTAGATAAAGAGGTGATGGATTCTAAGCATGTCAAAGACGGTGATAATCCTGCACGCCAACCTGATAGACGAGATCAGCAAGGTGAAACTCCCTTTGATGGGAATGTGAATGCTGCTAATGCAGAAACGAATGAAAACCCTCAAAGTGATGAAATTACTGATATGAATCGCTATGCAACCGTTGATAATGCTCAAACGAGAGTCTTAAATGAAGATTTGAAGTAGTTGTCCTTCATTTGCTGCAACTGACTCTTTATAAGTTCAATATACTATTGATAAAATAAGGTCTACTGGGTCAGTAGACCTTATTTTATTAGTTAACGTAAAACTATAATAATAATATAATGGCTGAAATTACATGGCGGGCACGCCACTATGAAAACGGAGTTCTGTATCAGGACTGGTTATCAACTCAGCTTCTACTTCTCTAAAAAAGGCAATTCGCTCGTCGACATTCAGCGTTTCTGGATTGTGATTGATACTGCCGTTAGTCGCTTGACGTAATGACTCAAAGTCTAGAGGGATAATTTTACCGTTATCAGAAATCTCTTTATTAGGCTGATTATCAAGACTCCGATCATTATCATGACTGTGGTTTGGTTCTAAAGAGCGGGCGAGAGCGATATAGTCCTCATAGTGTCTGCTTTCAGATTTTAAAAGATAGCGGTAGTATTTAGCAAGACGCTCATCGTCTATCACCTCACTTAATGCGGCAAATCTCTCACAGGATCGTGCTTCAATAAACGCACCGATAATGAGTATATCTATCATGGCAGCGGGCTCATAAGTCCGTTTATGTTTTATCATACCTTTTGCATAGCGGCTCGCCGTTAAGTGACGCCATTGCTGTCCTCGCTCTTGCATAATTTCGACCACTTGCTCGTAATGAAGCATCTCTTCCCGAATCAGCTGTGCCAGTTTTAACTGTAAATCTTGATGAAACTCATAGCGAAAAATTAAATTCATCGCAGTACCTGCCGCTTTTTTCTCACAGTTGGCATGATCTTGAAGAAGGGTAGGGATATCCTTGATCGCAGCATCTACCCAGCTTTTTGGCGTCTTAGCGCCCAAAAACGCCAAAATGTGGGAGATGTCAGTTTTAGCCGGTGCGCTTATGGTATTGGTTTTATCGTGGAATAAGTCATCATTCATGGCGGTACTCATGGTTATCTATAAGTTATAGAGTGCATTAATAGCATTACTTTAAAACTGCTTAAGTTATCGAATAAGCCTTAAAACACAAAATAGTATGTATTAATTCAAAACAGCTAAAATAAAACAGCTCAGTTAAAACAAGTATTTTAACAAAACTAGAGCCAAAGCAGGATTTAGTTATCCTACTAAGACCATTATCATGGTAATACGTTTACGAGCTTGGACGTGACCCATAATCATGACGAATTGGTGTTAATGCTAAAGTTTAGGTCTTTTATTTTAAATATTGGCTTTCCAAATAATAAATGTTTATCAACAACATCAAGTGATAAAAGACCAAACATTTTTTTATGAAATGGCAGTTTCTTGTTTATTTTTATCATTGATAGTAGTATGAACGGTGCTAATCCAAACGTGAATTATCAGTTAGTTGTCACTCATCAATTTAGTGATAATATTGACTTAATTCAAAAGGAAATACTTTTCAATACATCACTTTATTCTAATAACAACTTATTTCATTTAAAGCGTTTTAAATTTCTTTTACATTTGATAGCCATTAGTTGGGCTATTAATATCTATGACTAAATTAATAATAATGTCATTTATACTTTATCAACCTTCATTAACCCTTATTAACCCTTATTAAAAAAGGAACATATGATATGAGTAATAATATTAATAACAATCAAAACCGCGTTGAAAAAGGCATCCTTGCTATTGATAGCCAGTTGTATAATTTTATTGAAAATGAGGTATTACCTCGTGTTGGCGTAGAGTCTGATACCTATTGGTCAAACTTTGCGGATATCGTTAAAAAGTTTACACCACGTAATAAAGCATTATTGGCTAAGCGTGATGAATTACAAGCTAAAATCGACCAGTGGCATTTAGACAATCCTGCCAAAGACGGCGAGATCGACTATCCCAAATATAAGCAATTTTTAAAAGATATCGGCTATCTATTGCCAGAAGGCGATGATTTCGAAGTATCTACCGAAAATGTCGATGCTGAAATTGCCAGTATCCCAGGCCCACAGCTAGTAGTCCCAGTACGTAATGCGCGCTATGCATTAAATGCTGCTAATGCCCGTTGGGGTAGCTTTTATGATGCCTTATATGGTACTGATATGATTGATACCGCTGATGGCAAAGATAAGGGCAGTAGCTACAATCCTAAACGGGGTGCCGAAGTTGTTGCTTATGCAAAAGCGTTCTTAGATGAGCATTTTGGATTAGAGCAGGGCAGTTTCACCGATGTCACTGGCTTTAGTGTAGAAGAGGGGGCTCTTAAGGTCGCTCAGGGTGATAAGTCGACGTCATTAGCTAACACGGAGCAGTTCGTTGGCTATGTGGGTGAAGCGTCAAATCCCACGGGTATTTTGCTTAAAAATAACAACCTACATGTCGAAATCCAAATTGATGCCAGTCATCCTGTCGGTAAAGATGACCCTGCCCACATTAAAGACGTGTTATTAGAGTCTGCTATAACGGCGATTCAGGACAATGAAGATTCTGTTGCCGCTGTTGATGCTGAAGAGAAGGTTGAAGCTTATCATAACTGGTTTGGGTTGATGAATGGTGATTTAACAGAGACTTTCTACAAAGGGGATAAAAAACTAACGCGTAAGCTTAACCCAGACCGTGAATATACTACCCCAGAAGGTGGTAAGCTGGTATTGCCTGGCCGCGCGCTGTTGTTGACGCGTAATGTGGGTCATTTGATGCAAAATCCTGCAATCTTAGTTGATTTAGGTGAGGGTCAAGAAGAGATCTTTGAGGGTATCATGGATGCGTTAATCACGCCGCTATTAACCCTAAATGATATTAAAGGCAAAAATGAGCTATCAAACTCTCGTGAAGGTTCAATGTATATCGTTAAGCCTAAGATGCACGGACCTGAAGAGGTTAAGTTTGCCGATGATTTATTTGCGGCAGTTGAAGATGCCCTAAGCTTACCGCGTAATACGCTTAAAATCGGTATTATGGATGAAGAGCGTCGCACGACTATCAATCTGAAAGAGAGTATTCGTCAAGCCAAAGAGCGCGTTATCTTTATCAATACAGGTTTCTTAGACCGTACGGGTGATGAAATTCACACCAGTATGAATGCTGGACCTTTCGTCCGCAAAGGCGATATGAAGTCGCAAGCTTGGCAGCCGGCTTACGAGCAATGGAACGTCGATATTGGTATTGAAACAGGTCTCATCGGACGTGCTCAAATCGGTAAAGGCATGTGGGCTAAACCGGATGAAATGAAAGAGATGGTAGATACCAAGTCTAATCACCCTAAAGCTGGGGCAACCACGGCTTGGGTACCATCACCAACGGGCGCTACGCTTCATAGTATCCACTATCATCAAGTCAACGTACCTGAAGTGCAAGAAAGCTTCAAAGGTCGTGCTCGTGCAAGCTTAGATGACATTCTAACGATACCATTAGCGAAAGACACAAACTGGACAGATGAGGAGAAGCGCCAAGAGCTTGAGAACAATGCTCAAGGTATTTTAGGGTATGTCGTGCGCTGGGTAGATCAAGGAGTTGGCTGTTCTAAAGTACCCGATATCAATAATATTGGCTTGATGGAAGATAGAGCCACGCTACGTATATCAAGTCAACACATTGCAAACTGGTTACATCATGGCGTAGTGACTGAAGAGCAAGTCATGGATGCCTTAAAGCGCATGGCTAAAGTCGTTGATGAGCAAAATGCTGGTGACTCAAGCTATATGCCTATGGCCAATAACTTTGATCACTCTATTGCTTTCCAAGCCGCTAAAGATCTTATTTTCAAAGGTCGTGAGCAGCCAAGTGGCTATACTGAACCCTTGTTGCACCAAGCACGTCTAAAGTTAAAAGCTTAACATTATAGCTTATAGCCTTATTGTCTGATGGTTATTGATAAGGCTCTATAGTCAGTTAATCGTTATTAAGAAGATAATGAATGACGACTATTAACCTAAAGTTTATGCTTTATTATGCCCTACTAAATAATATATTTAGTGGGGCTTTTATTTGAAGGTTCAGCAACATAGGAAATATGAGATGTTGAAACCTTATCTAAAGTTTCTAAATAAGTGTTGCAAATTATTTCATAGTTGTTATGATGATTTGCATAGTATGAATTTAGTAACACTATTTTTCTAAAAAGTAATTAATTATATCTATATGTAATAGTTCATTTATAAGAATAGTTTGACTAGAACTGACGGTTTAATTTTACACTGAATATATATTTAATCCGTTTATCAAGCATGCTGAGGATAGATGAGTTTTAGTGATCTCAAACATAGTGTTTTATATGCTAGAGAGTATTGAAATTTAATCATTGAAGATCGTTAGGATAACGATTAATAACTTAATAGTAAAAGGACTATTACTATGAAAAAACTACTGTTAGCATCTGCTATTGCTGCTGTATCTATTACTGCGACTCATGCTGCACCGACAATTTATGGTAAAGCGTATGTGACTACTGACTATGTCGATGCTGAAGATACCAATGGTGATGACTCAGACTCTCTACAAATAAACTCTAATTATTCTCGTATTGGCTTCAAGGGTTCTGAAGCTATGACAGATAGTACAGATGTTATTTACCAACTAGAGTATCAAATTGACATTGATAATGACGCTGGATTTGGGTTTAAAAATCGCGATACGTATCTCGGTCTTAGTAATGATAATTACGGTCAGCTTCGCTTAGGTCATCAACATTCGACGCTTCAGCACATTAATAATGTAACCGTTGGGACGGGATTCTGGGACAGAGGTTTCACAATGATGGCAGACAGTCGCCGTGTTAAAAACTCTGCTATGTGGCATTCACCACAATTACAGTCTCTTCCAGTAAAAGTTTATGCCATGTACGGTGCCGATGAGAATTTTGTTGATAGCAATGGTGATCGAAACAATGGCTATGGTGTCGCAGCAATGTATAATGCGGGCAGCGGATTTACCTTAGGTCTAGCTTACGATAAAGACTTAAATATTAATGCTGATATTGCTACTGGTATAGATCCCATAACAGGTGATCCTTTGATAGCTGGATTTTATGGTGGAGAGGTAATGCGCGGAACGGCTACCTATGATATGTCTAATATGTCTGGTTTACCGCTCAAACTTGGAGGCTTATACCAAGTCTCAGATTATGATGGTCAAGATGACGATGAAAAGGCATTTGCGATAAGTGCTACGATGGGTCTAATGGGTTTTGCAAAGCCAGCTGAAGTATATGCGCAGTATATCAATACCACGGACTATAAAGGCTATAAAGATGTAGACGGCGATCAAATAGTAGTAGGTGGTAAATACAAGTATCAACCAAACATGATTATGCACCTATATGCAGGTAAAGAAGATATTGATAAATTTAGTGATATTACTGCTATAGGTGGCGGGTTAGAATATTTATTCTAAACTTTTGAATTTATCGAGTATTAAAAACCCTCTTCACAAGTGGGTTTTTTTATACAAGAATGAAATTTATTAGAAAATGTAATAAATATAAGATTTGTAGCTAATCATGAAGCTTAGTTTGATTCATTAATTAAGAAAAAATAAATATAAAGTATTAAATAAATGTTGCAAATTATTTCAAAGTTGATATCCTTATGAATGAGGTATGAGTTTGGTGAATTGTGTAACAGATTTCTATGCATTATTGTTGTATATAATTTCTTTTTAAAAAAAGTTGTTATATAAAATTCAGAAAGTTTGTTTTAAACAATTTAATAGAACTGTAACAATAAATTGCCATACTGCAATCAAATCTGATTGATAGTTAAATCAGGAAATTCTCAACGAAAAACTGGTCTTTTGACTAATCATCCAATGGGCGTTAGCTTTTTAGGGCAGCCCATAACTAAAATTGTAAAGTGGAGAACCACCCATGAAAAAACTACTTTTAGCATCAGCCATCGCTGCTCTATCTGTATCAGCTGCTAACGCTGCACCGACCGTATATGGTAAAATCTTTATGACAGCTGATTATGTCGATGAAGAGTTTGATTCATCGATCGCCGGTGTAGCTGATTATAATGAAGATGGTGTTCAAATTAACTCAAATGGTTCACGCATTGGATTTAAAGGCTCTGAGCCAATGACTGCTAATACCGACGTTGTTTATAAACTTGAGTATGGTATTGACGTAGATGCTGATGACGACAAAACGTTTAAAAACCGTGATACGTATCTAGGTGTTAAAAACAATGCTTTTGGTGAGTTCCGTGCCGGTCACAACCAGTCTACTACTGACTACATTAACAACGTAATCGTAAATGAAGGTTTTTGGGACAACTTAGGCACAACTAAGCTTGATGATGAGCAACAAGTTGCTGCTTTAAATATGGCTGACAGTGGTCGTATCGAAAACTCTATAGTTTGGATTGCACCTAAGTATGCAGACCTTCCAATTGAGTTTGCTGCTATGTACGGTAACGACGATAGCATCGGTAATAGTGATAGTGGTTGGGGTGCTTCGTTAATGTTTGACCAAGGCACTGGTTATACACTAGGTGTGGCTTATGATAAAGATTTAAACATCCGTGACAGCTTTGAAGTTGAAGATGCTAATGGTAATGTTATTGATGAAGAATTCATAGGTGGTGAAATCATTCGTGGTACTGCTACTGTTGATCTAGCTAAATTTAATACTGGTTTACCATTGACGTTAGGCGCTTTATATCAAGAAGCTGATTATGATTACGATAATTCTGAGAAAGAAAAAGGCTTTGTCGTAAGCGCTTCTATGGGCTTAACTAACTTCAACAAGCCAGCTACTGTGTATGCTCAGTACAATAACACTTCTAACCTTTATGGTGTTGACGATTTAGATTCTGATCAAATCGTTGTAGGTGGTAAGTATTACTATCAAAATAACATGATCATGCACGGTTATGTTGGTCAAAATGATGCAGATTACAATGGTGATGATGCCAAGGTATTTGCTGTTGGTGGTGGTCTAGAATATAAATTCTAATTTGAATATATATTAGATCATTATTCTTAAAAGCTCATTCCTTAGGGGATGAGCTTTTTTTATTGACTGTTATTTAATTTTACCCAATAAGCTCAAATAGGACTTAATAAAAAGTCAACCCTATAAATTTACACTCAAATTTAGTAAAATCTCTTTTTACCAACTGGCGACAGCCACATTAAGATAAAAATTATGACTAAATTTATATTTGTGACCGGTGGGGTAGTGTCCTCACTTGGAAAAGGTATTACTGCAGCCTCATTAGCAGCCATATTAGAAGCCCGTGGCTTAAATGTTACCATGACTAAAATGGATCCTTATATCAATGTTGATCCAGGTACCATGAGCCCTTTCCAACATGGGGAAGTATTCGTTACCGAAGACGGGGCAGAAACAGATTTAGACCTTGGTTATTATGAGCGCTTTTTACGCCACTCTAAAATGAGTAAAACCAATAATTTTACCAGTGGTCGTATCTATCAAACTGTCCTCAATAAAGAACGTCGTGGTGATTACCTAGGGGGTACAGTACAGGTTATCCCTCATATTACTGATGAGATCAAATATCGTATCCGCGCTAGTGGTGAAGGCTATGATATTGCCATTATTGAAATCGGCGGCACCGTTGGCGATATCGAATCACTCCCCTTTATGGAAGCAGTGCGTCAATTGCAAGTTGAGCTTGGTCGTAACCATGCGATGCTAATACATTTGACTTTAGTACCTTATATCTCAAGTGCCGGTGAAACTAAGACTAAGCCTACACAGCACTCAGTTAAAGAGCTTCGTTCTATTGGATTGCAACCCGATGTGTTAATTTGTCGCTCAGAACATGCCATTGGTGAAGACAACCGCCGAAAAATTGCTTTATTTACCAATGTCGAAGAGCGTGCCGTAATTACCTGTGAAGATGCTGAAACGATTTATCAGATACCTCGTACCTTATATGAGCAAGATTTGGATGACATCGTTTGTGAGCGATTTGGCATCGATGCGCCAGAAGCGGATTTAAGTGATTGGGATGCTGTCGTTGACAGCTTACTCAATGCTGAGGGTAACGTTACTGTAGCCCTTGTCGGTAAATATGTTGAGCTTCCAGATGCGTATAAATCAATTAATGAGGCGTTGCTTCATGCCGGTATCACTCACAAAACGCATGTTGAAATAGATTATATCGATGCCGAAGCATTAGAAACGGATGACCGCTTAATGGACCGCGTGCAACAAGCGGATGCCATATTGGTCCCAGGTGGATTTGGGGAACGCGGTAAACTAGGTAAGATGCGTGCCATTACCTATGCCCGTGAACAAAAAGTACCCTACTTAGGTATTTGTTTGGGAATGCAATTGGCGGTGATTGAGTATGCGACGAATGTTTTAGGTCTAGAAGCGAACTCGACTGAGTTTGATCGCAAGGCAGCTGAGCCTATCATTGGTCTGATTACTGAATGGTTAGATGAAAGAGGAGAGCTGCAAATACGTAGCGATGAGTCGGACTTAGGTGGCACTATGCGCTTAGGCAGTCAAAAAGCAGAACTGGTACAAGGCACTAAATTGCACCAAATCTATGGTTCTACCTTAATAAAGGAACGTCATCGCCACCGTTATGAGATGAATAATCGCTATATAGAGCCTTTAGAGTCAGCAGGTATGATGATTTCTGGATATTCTGCGAAGCAGCACTTAGTTGAGTCTGTTGAGTTACCAGAGCATCCTTGGTTTATTGCGGTACAGTTCCATCCTGAATTTACCAGCTCACCACGTGCCGGTCATCCTTTGTTTGCAAGCTTTGTCAAAGCAGCAATCGATAAGAAAAACGTTTAATAAGTAGCTTTTATAGTATTGACTTACCTATTCAAAATTTTTTGAGTATTAAATATGAAGCGTTTTAAAAGAGGTTGGGTTATCCCAACCTTTTTTGTATTATTAATAGATACTTACGGTGTTTTATTTAATTAAACACATAGTTAGTTACAATTATTCAAGCCAGTTTGTATCATTTGTCGTTTAAAAATTAAGTATAGTTTTTCATGTGTTAACAGAATAAAGCCTAAACATCTTCAGGGCTTCTTCATAAATTCAATATTTCAATGTCGATGACAACTCGATATAATTTTGAAGATGCATCGATCCCAATATTAAAACAACTAAGAGAAAAGTATGAGTGAATTCATCAAAGCACAATCTCATTTAAAACTTAACGATATACACATCGGTAATGATAAGCCATTTGTATTGTTTGGTGGCATGAATGTCTTAGAGTCCAAGGAGTTGGCCTTTGAGATTGCAGAGCAATATATTGATATTTGTGAACGACTGGGTATTGGCTATGTGTTTAAGGCCAGCTTTGATAAAGCCAACCGCTCAAGCCTGCACTCTTATCGTGGCCCCGGTCTTGAAAAAGGGGTGGACTGGTTGGGTCAAATTAAAGAGAAATTCAATGTACCCATCATTACAGACGTCCACGAACCCTATCAAGCACAACCTGTAGCAGAAGTGGCCGATATTATTCAATTACCCGCGTTTTTAAGTCGTCAAACGGACTTAGTACAAGCTATGGCAAAAACAGGCGCTATTATCAATATTAAAAAAGCTCAGTTTTTGGCACCGCATGAGATGCATCATATTATCAATAAATGCCTAGAGGCGGGTAATGACAAACTGATATTGTGTGAGCGAGGAACGGCGTTTGGTTACAATAATTTAATAGTAGATATGCTGGGCTTTGATACTATGAAGAAAATGGAAGTTCCTGTTTTCTTTGATGTTACTCATAGTTTACAGCAGCCTGGGGCACGAAGTGATAGCGCTGGCGGCAGACGAGAACAAATTACGACGCTTGCACGTGCAGGTATGGCTACGGGACTTGCCGGACTATTCTTAGAGGCGCATCCTAATCCAGATCAAGCCAAATGTGATGGCCCATGTGCACTAAGAACTAGTCAACTAGAGCCTTTCTTAGCACAGTTAAAACAAATTGATGACCTAGTTAAGGGCTTTAGTGAACTAGATACTCATTAAACAAGATAGTTACTAACAGTTAGGTTTAAAAGTTAAGATTAAACGTTAGGAGTAAAAGAGAGAATGAAAAATAGGGGCTATTGAATACTCAAACGACTGTCTTAAAACTTAAAACATACACGGTAAAAAACATACAAGGTAGAAAACATAAAGGGTAACAGGTATGGCGGTACAACAGGTTCAGTTTAATTTTGAAAATATTGATGATCAGCAGGGTATAGAAAGTATTATGACCGCTTTACTTAATATTGATGGAGTGAGCAGTGTTGAACTCATGACAGATAAAAACACCGGTCTGGTCAAGTATGAAGATACTGATACCTCCTTCCATGCGATCAAAGCGGCAGTGAATACGGTAGATTATGTAACACAGCCCTTTCCAGAAGATGCGCCACAGAACCCAGATAACGAGTAACAACTAAAGTGTTAGTTTTCATAAATTTAAATGAACAAGGAGGATAGAATGACCACTGAAACGCGTACTATTAGTGTATTAGGTATGACTTGCGGAGGCTGTGTTAAAAGTGTCGATAATGCCGTCTCGCAGCTCAATGGTGTCCAAAGCATTGACGTTGATCTTAATGGCAATAAAGCAACTGTTACCTACGATACTGACGCTACCTCAATAGAGAGTATTATGGAAGCTATTGAAGATGCCGGTTTTGACGCTAGCGCAGATCAGCTTTAATAAACGGCTAATCTGGATTAACGAATAAGTTTAACCCATACGTTTAACCCATAAACTTAGCTTAATTGATTAATTATTGCGTTAATATATCAACCTAAAGCCAGCTTGCAAGCTGGTTTTTTGTTATATTAATCTTCAAATATCAGCTAAAACGCATTATTTATATAGGCTGGAAATCCCTATCTCCTGTCCCCATAGACATAATATAAATAACATTATCTAAAATTATTAGTATTCTCATGCCAATCTAAACTAGGTGATCCTATGTCAGCGCAGCACGCTCCAACCCACAATGACAAACCTAAAATAGCACCTGACTCCTTAAAAACAACCCAATTTCAAATTGAAGGGATGTCTTGTCAAGCGTGTGCTACGCGTATAGAAAAAGTGCTGAACAAAAAACCAGCTATCGATTCGGCTAGCGTGAGTTTCGCAGGAGAAACGCTAAATGTCGCCTATGATGGGACACAGGTCAATGAAGATCAAATTAGTGAGTGGGTAACTAAAACCGGATTTACCGCACTACCTTTGTTAGATAACCAAATATCCCAGCCTCAAGATAAAGCCATGGATTGGCGTTTATTGCTGATTTGGCTGTGTTTAATTCCTTTTTTGATTGGGATGGCGGGTATGTTGTTTGGACAAGGTATGCACTGGATGCCCCCCTTGTGGATACAGTTTATTTTGGCCACCATCGTACAGTTTGGATTGGCAGGGCCTTTTTATCGCAGTGCTTGGGCATCGGTAAAAGGTGGCTTGGCCAATATGGACGTATTGGTTGTCATCGGTACGTTTACCATTTGGGCATACTCTACCTTCGTATGGTTACAAAGTTTAGGGGTTCATTTTGCTGATAGCAGCACCTTTGCATTAAGTCTCACTGATATCATCAATCATCATGGTGTCCATGTCCCCGTCTACTTTGAAGCTGGGGTTATGATTATTGGCTTTGTGAAACTGGGTAAGTACCTCGAGCACCGTACTAAAAAACATAGTCTAAACAGTATCAATATGCTGCTTGAGCTGACACCAACCACCGTTGAACGACTCATCAGTAGCCCTAAAGTTAGTAGCTCTGATAGTAACCCTGATACTAACCATAATAGTAACCATAATAGTAACCAAAAAGTAAGTGACCTTGAAACGAACGGTCATAAAGAGAAGGCTTCTAAGTCACAACATAAGTCACTCAATAATGTTGAGCAAGTTAACTTAGAAGATGTTCATAAAGGTGACATCTTGCGGGCTAAGCAAGGATCTCGTATCGCAACCGATGGGGTAGTGATATCAGGTGAAGGCTGGTGTGATGAAAGTCACTTAACAGGCGAGTCGGTACCTGTCAGTAAGGCAGTGGGTGATATCGTATTGGCGGGTGCTATGGTGGATAATGGCAGTTTAAATTATAAAGTGACCGCTACCGGAAGTGAAACGCAGCTTAGTGATATGGTCAAAGCACTGAGTGAGGCGCAAGGTAGTAAGGCTAACTTAGCACGCTTAGCGGATAAGGTTGCAGCCGTATTCGTACCGGTTGTCGTTACGATTGCGCTGATAACTTTTGGTTTGACTTGGTGGATAACCGGTAATACAGATGCCGCTATATTGCATGCGGTTTCTGTATTGGTCATCGCTTGTCCTTGTGCGCTTGGGTTAGCCACACCCGCTGCAATTATGGCGGGCATGGGAGTAGCTGCGCGTCACGGGGTATGGTTTAAAGATGCCCAAAGCCTTGAGGTCGCAGGGAGTGTCGATACGGTTGTATTTGATAAAACAGGAACATTAACCAAAGGTAAACCGCATATTGTCGATGAAATGATGGTTAATAAAACCATCATTAATGATGATGTGTTGCAATTAGCGGCCAGTGTAGAAGCACATGCCAGTCATCCTCTTGCGACAGCAGTGGTTAATGAGGCGAAGGCCAAAGGACTGACATTATTAGAGGCCACAAAAGTGGACGTCGTTGCGGGTATGGGTATCCAAGCAGAGGTGGCTGACTTTGGGACAGTCAAGGTTGGGACACCAGAATTCGTTGGCCTGAACCTTCCGAAAAAGTTACCTAAAGTTTGGAAAATAGCCAGTACTATTGCTGTCAGTGTAGAGGGTATCCCCCTTGGTATATTTGCTTTAGCAGATGAGCTAAAAGAAGAAAGTCCGCAAGCCGTTCAAGCGCTTCAAGACGATGGCTTGGAAGTCGTATTACTTAGTGGTGACAAACCTTCTGTGGTTGAGCAAGTGGCAAAGCAGTTGAATATCGATGTGGCAGATGGTCATTTAAAACCTCGGGATAAAGCACAGTGGATTGAGGCTCATCAAGCGGTAGGTCACAAAGTGGCTATGGTGGGCGATGGTGTCAATGATGCCCCAGCAATGGCGACTGCTTATGCCAGCTTTGCGATGCTTGATGGCACAGAGGTTGCTAAGCATAGTGCCTCTGCTCGCTTAATGGGTGATTCGATCATGCAGGTTCATTCGGGGGTAGATATAGCCCGCGCCACTGTACGTAATATTAAACAAAATCTATTTTTTGCGTTTATTTATAACTGTTTGGGTATTCCATTAGCAGCGTTTGGTTTCTTAAATCCGATGTTAGCTGCTGCCGCTATGGCATTAAGCTCAATTTCAGTCCTTATGAATGCATTACGTTTAACCCGTTATAAAGTATAATAGATTGACGCTGTATCAAATAACGTGATATTTAATTATTTAGGATTTAATTTTTAAGAGGTAACCTCAAAATTTATACTGAGAGTCATTATTTAGACTCATTACTTAGACTCGTCATCTAGAAATAGTACAGATGCTTACTACAATAGAGAACTTTAATTACCGATTACGAAGTTAGTTTTTTAACGTTTTAGTACAAGGTCATAAGTTTTTAATAGAGACTTTTAAAATTTAAATCAATAGAGCGGAAGCTCCCAAGAAATTGCCAAAATATGCTATGATTATGCTCTGATTCAATTGGCGGTATCTGTCATTTTTGTCACATCATAGGCTCTATTAATTAGACCCTATAATAAGATCCTATTTATAATTTCCATACTAGGGTCTGTTGAACATTCAAATATTAGGACTGCTGATAGCTAAAATTGTTCCAAACTAGGCGTAAACCGACGATAATGTCTAGACCTTAGCTAGGTTTATAACGACGTTTGGGGCAATTTTAGCATCAGCCCTGCGGGGCAGAGCTGTTTTTTGTCAATATATTGCGAAATTTTTTAACTTAGGATGACTAAGCGTCAAAAATTTCCCTGCATATTGCCTAAAAAACAGCCTCTGCCAGTTCCACATTTGAATGTTCAATAGACCCTAAAGACTACTCATTCAAAGAGGCTTGTAGACGCTATGTACGCAGAAGAATTTAATAATGCAACTGAAATTCAAGACATCCGTGCTCGTGAGATTTTAGACTCACGTGGTAACCCTACCATAGAAGCGGATGTGGTATTAGCGGATGGCTCTATGGGTCGTGCCGCCGCACCTAGTGGCGCTTCTACAGGCTCTCGTGAAGCATTAGAATTACGCGATGGCGACAAATCACGCTATATGGGTAAAGGGGTCAAAAAAGCGGTTGCAAATGTCAACAGTCAGATTAGGACTGCTTTAATTGAAAGCGATGCCATTGATCAACAGGCTATTGATGATAAATTAATTGAATTAGACGGTACTGAGAATAAAGATAACCTAGGTGCAAATGCGATGCTAGCAGTATCATTAGCAACCGCAAAAGCTGCGGCAGTATCGCAAAATATCCCATTACACCAGTATATCGCCAATCTACGTAATCAAACCTCTTTAACCATGCCAGTACCCATGATGAACATCTTAAATGGTGGCGAACATGCGGATAATACGGTTGACATTCAAGAGTTTATGATTGAACCAACGGGCTTTAGCAGTTTCTCTGAAGCCTTACGGGCCGGTGTCGAGATTTTCCACAGTTTAAAATCTGTCTTAAAATCTCAAGGTCTAAATACAGCAGTGGGTGATGAGGGCGGCTTTGCCCCCAACCTTCGTAGTAATGAAGAAGCCATTACAGTGATACTACACGCTATCGAGAAAGTAGGCTACACAGCAGGTAAAGATATTCATCTTGCATTAGACTGTGCTGCTAGTGAGTTTTATAACAATGGTCAGTATATTCTAGCGGGTGAGGGGAATAAGACCTTTGATAGCCAAGGATTTTCTGATTACCTCGTTAAGCTAACTGAGCAGTATCCCATTATCTCTATTGAAGATGGTTTAGATGAGTCAGATTGGGAGGGTTGGGCTTATTTGACCAGTAAGATCGGCAAAAAAGTTCAGTTAGTTGGTGATGATTTGTTTGTTACTAATCCTGCTATTTTACAAGAAGGTATTGATAAAAATATAGCCAATGCCATCTTAATTAAGTTCAACCAAATTGGTACGTTATCAGAGACTTTGGATGCCATCTATTTGGCTAAAAAGAATGGGTATGCCACCGTTATCTCACACCGTTCAGGTGAGACTGAGGACAGCACCATTGCAGATTTGGCAGTAGGAACAGCAGCGGGTCAAATCAAAACTGGATCTTTGTGTCGCTCAGACCGTGTTGCTAAATACAACCAACTATTACGTATTGAACAACAAGTTCGTGCCAGCTACCGTGGTGGTGACGAGTTTATCGGACTGCGCGGTTAATAGCGTTTAGTCAATAAAAACACTGAGCTGATTGCTTGGCTCAGTGTTTTTTATGTTTTTAAGGTATATTATTATTGTTGAGATTGGCATAATATATTTTAAAATGCTAGTTATAAAGATCTCTTTATCTGAATAGAAAAAGTCATTATCTTAGCCCATACTCATTCGTCATTATCATAAGTCTTACTATGAAATATTTTAGCCAATTCATGTTGTTTTTAATTGCAATTTCAATTTTGTTGGGATTGCAATATCAATATTGGATGGGCAAAAGTGGACGTGCTAGCTTGGATGCGTTGCATGCTCAGATTGATGCTCAACAGCAGCTTAATGATAAAAAACTTAATGATAATAAGGTACTCCGTGCCGATGTCAATGATCTTAAAACAGGGTTAGAGGCAGTAGAAGAGCATGCACGTTTGGACTTAGGGCTAATAAAACCGGGTGAGACATTTGTCCAATTATCTACCGCCCCTGTGACTCATACGACTCAGTCAGAAGCTCCTATCAATCCTGATGATGCCATTGAAAGTGTGCCATAGTCTAAAAAATCAGTTTTATTCCTCTTTTAATAATTCCTTGAACGAATTGGATAGTAGCAATATCCAAACTTTAACCTGATAATTCATTCATTAAGTAATTTATGGTTTCTATAACTAGTAATCTTAACGGTCTCAGTAAAGATCTAAGTAAAGATCTAAGTAAAGATCATAGTACTGAAAATCTTACAAAAGACGTCTCTGATAATGCCCTAAATCATTTTCCGCATGTCTATAGCATGGTAGTGGCAGCCGGAAAGGGTAGTCGCTTTGGTGCATCGATACCTAAACAATATACTCAAATTCATAATAAAACTATCTTAGAGTGGACTGTCTCAGCATTGAGTCAAAGTCGCCATATCAATGACTTGTTTTTAGTCATTGCAAAAGAGGATAGCTATGCAAAGGGTCTAAGCTTTACATTACCGATTCATTTTGTAGAAGGGGGTGCTGAGCGCTGGCATTCGGTGCGGGCAGGTGTCGAGGCTATCCTAAGTGCAGGTGCTAAAGCTGATGACTTGATACTGATTCACGACGCGGCTCGACCTTGTGTGCTCAGGCCACATATCGATGCCGTTATTGAGGTGGCTAAACAGACTGAGTTTGGGGCTATCTTAGGTGTGCCTGTGGCGGATACTCTAAAAAAGGTAGATGAAAACCTAACTATTAATACCACGGTGGATAGAAGTGGACTGTGGCAGGCACAAACACCACAGGTATTTAGAACGGGCACGCTTTATAAGATGTTGCAACAAATTGCAGAACAAGGGCTGATGATAACCGATGAAGCCAGCGCATTTGAGATCCTAGGCTATCCTATCCAAATGGTACAAAGTAGCCGTCTAAATTTAAAACTCACTTATGCTGAAGATTTGTCATTGATTCACACTATTTTAAGTAGTCGCGACTGACATCCTAAGCAAAACTAACCCAAAAAATATAATAAAAAAAAGCCTGATTCGTTAGAATCAGGCTTTTTTAATATAAGCAGTATCAACTGGATAACGCTTAAAATACCTTTTCTATAAAATAACCTATCTTTGTCAGTCTCGCTGGACCTACTTTTTGTAGGGTTTGCAGCCGTCTTCTTCGATAGGTTAATTTCAAGATTTGGTATAAGATATCACAAATTAGTGGTATCCCGTAGGGGATTCGAACCCCTGTTACCGCCGTGAAAGGGCGGGGTCCTAGGCCTCTAGACGAACGGGACACAGACCACTTCGACCGCTTTCACCGTTAATGTCGAAGTGGTGCGTATTCTAATAATAAAGGATAGACGTGTCAACCTTTTTATTAAAATTATTTGAAATAAATTAAGAAACTAGCAACAGATTTATAATTAGTGCTATTCGGAAAATAATTTAACCTCATACTAAGCGTAAAATGAGAGTTATGATGGATAACAACCTGATCTCGTTCTGATAATGCTTCACTCAAGATTATTCTGCAATCGCATTAGCTTCTGAGTTTTGCTCTTGGCTTTCTAATAACGAGCTTTTTAACATAGGGTAACTGTTGAGAATATGGCAGAATAACTCGGCAGTCTTTTGGGTATCATACAGTGCGGAATGAGCTTCTGAACCACTAAAGTCAATACCCGCTTCTTTGCAAGCACGTGCCAGTACAGTTTGTCCAAACGCTAGGGCGGATAAGCTGACCGTATCAAGTACTGAGAACTGATGGAAGGGATTGTGGTTCTTGCTGTTGGTTCGCTCGATAGCGGCATTTAAGAATGATAAATCAAAATGCGCATTATGACCGACCAAAATACATTTTTGGCAGCCATTGTCCTTACGCACTTCTTTTAGTGCTTTAAATATACGGCGAAGGGCTGGTTTTTCTTCTTCAGCTATGGCTTTTCTTAATGGGTTGTTCGGATCAATGCCAGTAAATTCTAACGCACGCGGTTCAAGATTGGCACCTTCAAAAGGTTGAAGATGCGCGTTTAGTGGCTCACCTGGATAAAACGTGCCGTGTGCATCCATTAAAATAGGAATACAGGCAATTTCCAATAGTGCATCGGTTGCCGCATTAAAGCCTGCGGTTTCTACATCGACGACGACAGGTAAGAATTTACGAAATCGATCGACCAGTTTTATAACAGGTTGTTCGGCAAATCCATCGGCTGGTGTGTCAGCTTTTGAAATACTAGACTCAGTGTTAGCTTCATTCGCTTTAGGCGTATTTAATAAATCAGTTCTCGACTTAATTTCTTTATCATCAGAGACTAGAATAGTGGAATCGCCTACTTTTGTGTCGATTTCAGAGGTATGATTAGGGTTCATATCATAGTTCGCATCAGTGTTCTCTTTATTATTCAGATCACTATCATTTATATTTTTATTACTAGGAGTCATTTTAGAGTCAGGCATAGATCAGATATCGCATTATAAAAATAAGTGAGAACTAAGATAGGTTAGAGTATTAGTACTCACTCGTTTAAACCAAAGTTAGAAAATTAGCATTCAACTAATATTTTAGTATATCAATAGTTGTTCCATTTAAAGCTACTGTGTTATAGACCAAGGAATCGTTTCTCCAGCCATTAAAGGCGTTAAAGTTTGATCAGTCATATAGCGATAGCTTTCAGGGACTTGCATCGGTTCATTAACCAAAGTAATGGTGTCTTCATTAATAGGTAAGCCATAAAACTTAGCCCCAAAATGACTGGCAAACCCTTCAAGTTTCTCAATCTTACCCACACTATCAAAAGCGGTTGCATATAGAGGAAGGGCGATTGATGCAGAATAACACCCCGCACAGCCGCAAGCATTTTCTTTGGCATGAGTGGCATGGGGCGCTGAGTCGGTGCCTAAGAAGAATTTAGGATTACCACTGGTAGCAACATCCAACAGTACTTTTTGATGTTGCTGACGTTTCAAAATAGGTAAACAATAAAAATGAGGTTTTATACCACCTACCAGTAAGTCATTTCGATTAAATAGTAAATGTTGAGGGGTAATAGTGGCCGCTACCAACTCATTTTGAGACAGTACAAAGTCAGCGGCGTCCCCTGTAGTAATGTGCTCGACCACAATCTTAAGTTCAGGAAATTGTCGAACCATATTATTGAGCGTGGTATCAATAAACTGCTTCTCACGATCAAATATATCAATATGAGAGTCTGTCACCTCACCATGGATGAGTAACGGCAATCCATGCTTCTGTAGCGCATCAAAGACGTCAGCTCGTGAGGCTAAATTGGTAACGCCATCATCTGAGTTAGTAGTCGCTCCAGCAGGGTAGAGTTTCACAGCTTGCACAATACCAGTTTCGGCAGCTAGTTTGATATCTTCGGCAGTGGTAGTGTCTGTCAAATACAAAGTCATACGTGGATTGAACGCGTCTTTATATTTATTCTCAATATTGGCGTGTTGCAACGCATCCAAAATACGCTGGCGGTAGGCAAGTGCCTCAGTCGCATTTTTAACAGGAGGAACCAAATTTGGCATACATATAACACGGCTAAAGCTTTTAGCAGCATGTGCCACAGTCGTACTTAAAGAGGCACCATCTCGCAGATGAATATGCCAGTCATCAGGACGAGAAATGGTGATCTGCTTAACGGGGCTTGATTGTTGAGTCGTCATTGGCATAGTTGATTTTTTAAGATTTGGAGTGTTATCAGTCATAGTGAACAGCCATTATTTAAAAATTTTTTAGTTGGAACTTTATTAATGTCTGGCAAAATTAAGGTGTTGTGATTAAAGGATTATTTTTAAAAAATTAAGTATGCTAATAATAACAGGTTTTAGTGCTTAAATCGGTTATTCAACCCCATATTTGCTAAAATGACGATACAAAACGACAACGGGTGACTTGTTCAGCGAATAAGATGCTATCATTTGATAAGAGCCATAATGAAACGACCTGTAATAGGCTTTTGTTGCAACTTTAAATAGTGTAAACTGAAATGTTTAATGCTAAATGTCATTTAGATTGTCATTTGTGCTTTATATTAGCCACAATAATACATTTAATAAACTATAAAAGATCCTAAACCTTTTATTTTATACACTAATTGACTCACTCATATATTAATAAAGGATGTACTATGTCGATAGAGAATAAAGACAATATTAACAAAATTGTTTTGGCATACTCAGGCGGTCTAGATACCTCAATTATCGCTAAATGGTTGCAAGATACCTATGATGCTGAGGTCATTACCTTCACCGCAGATATTGGTCAAGGTGAAGAGGTTGAGCCTGCACGCGCTAAGGCACAGGCTATGGGTATCAAACATATTCATATTGAAGATTTACGTGCTGAATTTGCGCGTGATTATGTATTCCCAATGTTCCGTGCAAATGCCATCTATGAAGGTGAGTATCTACTAGGCACCTCTATTGCTCGTCCTTTGATTGCAAAACGGTTAGTAGAGATTGCAAAAGAGCACAATGCAGATGCTATCAGTCATGGAGCCACTGGTAAAGGAAATGATCAAGTCAGATTTGAGTTAGGTGCTATTGCCTTAGCGCCAGAGGTCAAGACAATTGCGCCTTGGCGTGAATGGGACTTATCAAGCCGTGAAAGCTTAATGCAATATGCCAAAGAGCATAATATCCCCATTGATTTTGCCGCCAATAAGAAGAAATCTCCTTACTCAATGGATGCCAACTTACTGCACATATCTTATGAGGGTGATATTCTAGAAGATCCTTATACTGAAGCGGAAGAGGATATGTGGCGCTGGACGGTCAGTCCTGAACAAGCACCAGATACGCCAGAGTATATTGAATTAGAATACGAAAAAGGTGATATTGTTGCTATTGATGGCGAAAAGCTTGAACCATATGAAGTGATGATTAAGCTCAATGAACTGGGTGGTAAGCATGGTATTGGCCGGTTGGATATTGTAGAAAACCGCTATGTCGGCATGAAGTCTCGTGGCTGTTATGAAACACCAGCGGGTACAATAATGTTAAAAGCTCACAGAGGTATTGAGTCCTTAACGCTAGATCGTGAAGCGGCGCATCTAAAAGATGAGCTCATGCCACGCTATGCCAAAATTATCTATAATGGTTACTGGTTTAGTCCAGAGCGTCAAATGCTACAAGCTCTTATCGATAAGTCTCAAGAGTATGTGACAGGTACGGTACGTCTAAAATTGTACAAAGGGAATGTCAGCGTGGTGGGTCGTAAGTCTCCTTACTCGCTATTTGATGAAAAAATTGCGACCTTTGAAGATGATGCAGGTGCCTATGATCAAAAAGACGCCGAAGGTTTCATTCGCTTAAACGGTTTACGTCTTTCTATTGAAGCCAGTAGAGGTCGTGATTTGTCATAATCGTGATCTGTCATAATGTTATCATGAATCTATTATCATTAATTATAATGGATAGATGATAGATGATAGATGATTGATTCTAGAAATTGTTTTTATGATATTAAACCTGTTTTAGGTTATCACTCAGACTTTACTTTATTAAACAAAACAGATCCTAATAAAAAAAAGCAGACGTTTACATAACGTCTGCTTTTTTATGAAGCTTTTAATAGCATCAGCTATCACTTGTCTTCTATATTAAGTAAGCACTGCTCTAGATAGTGTATGTTTTGAGCTTGTGAGGCAAACTCTGGGTCTTTTAAAATGACGTCTCGATGCAATGGTATGTTGGTTTTGATGCCCTCAATAATAAGCTCATCTAAGGCATGTAACGTTTTTGCAATTGCTTGTTCACGTGTCTGACCATGACAAATCAGCTTGCCCACTAATGAATCATAGTATGAGGGAATGACATAACCTGGATACAAATGAGAGTCAAAACGTACCCCAGAGCCACTTGGAATAAAATACTGAGTAATTTTACCAGGGGAGGGCGCAAATGTTTTTGGATCTTCAGCATTGATACGGCACTCAATGGCATGTCCATGCACACTAATCTCATTTTGACGATAAGACAGGCCATAGCCCGCGGCAATTTTAAGTTGTTCAACGACAACATCAATGCCAGTAACCATCTCCGTAATGGGATGTTCAACTTGTACTCGAGTATTCATCTCGATAAAGAAGAACTCTCCATCTTCAAATAAGAATTCAAAAGTACCTGCACCCCTATAGCCTATATCCTCGCAAGCTTTAACGCAGGCTTGTAAGATAGGTTCACGAATGTCGTCGGGAATATCAGCAGCAGGGGCTTCTTCCAATACCTTTTGATGACGGCGTTGCAAAGAGCAGTCACGGTCGAACAAATGAATCGCGTTACCGTTTCCATCGCCTAGAACTTGTACCTCAATGTGACGTGGATTTTGTAAATAGCGTTCCATATACACGCTATCATCCCCAAACCACAACTCAGCTTCTTGTTTAGCAGCTTGAACTTGTTCGTTTAACTGATCAAAACGATCGACAATCCGCATACCACGACCGCCACCACCGGCAGCCGCTTTAATCAATAAGGGAAAACCGATATTTTTGGCTTGCTCTTCGGCATTGTTTAAAGTCACTGTACCCACTGAACCAGGTACAGTGGGAACACCAGCTTGTTTCATCGCATTAATCGCTGAAACTTTATTGCCCATCAGGCGAATATGATCAGGGTGGGGACCGATAAACGTAATACCTGCTTCTTCAATATTCTCAGCAAATTCAGCATTTTCAGCCAAAAACCCATAACCAGGATGGATGGCATCACTACCTGTGATTTCAGCCGCAGTAATAATAGCGCCGATATTTAAATAACTTTGATTGGCGTTCGGTTTGCCAATACACACAGCTTCATCCACGAAACGTAAGTGCATCAGATCTTCATCCGCTGTCGAGTAGACACCGACTGTCTGGATGCCTAACTGTTTACAGGCACGTACTATGCGAAGAGCAATTTCGCCACGGTTGGCAATAAGCAATTTTTTTATCATTTAGTTGCCTTTGCCTCAGCTTTTGTAACGAATGACTGGTTGACCAAATTGAACGACGTCACCATTTTCAACTAAGATAGCATCAACAATGCCACTTTGAGTCGCTTCCAGGGGGTTCATGATTTTCATGGCCTCTATGATACCTAAGGTATCACCAGCCTGAACTTTTTGACCTGGTGTGACAAAAGGGGGATCATTTGGACTAGGTGCAGCATAAAATACCCCGACCATAGGCGAATTTTCGATACTTCCTGGGTGCACTGCTTCTACAGGGGGTTCAGTGATATATGCTGGATTAGCAGCCATCATTGAAGGTATTGGGGTGTTGTAGTGTCTCGTTAGACTTACACTGTCATCCCCAGTTTTAACTTCAAGATTAACAAGGTCTTTTTCTTCCATTAGCTCAATGAGCGTACGAATTTTTTCAATGTCCATACGGTTGCCTACCGGTATTCTTATAATATTGCCCATATTGTAACAAATTTTGTCACCTCTGATGAGTAACAAATGATGTATTTAGGTTTAAATAACTTATTCATACCTTAAATTTTATACATTATGCCCTGTTTTATACCAGCGCTTAACTTAATTGGGTAACGACTAACTATTTTATACTTTCAGTTTATAAAGGTTTCGATAGATCAATAAGGTCGAGGTCTTCATGCCTAGTTAAAAAGCTGACGTTGGCGATGGATGAGTCGCCAGGTTAATAACACCGAAGATAAAGTCAATCCAGCAACTAACGCAATCCAAAAGCCTTTGGCGCCAGTATCTGTATAGCGAACCAAATAAACCCCTAATGGTAGGGCTACTAGCCAATAGCAGAATAAAGTAATCCACATCGTAAATTGAGTGTCTTGCATACCCCTTAAAATACCTGCCATGTTAACTTGCCAGCCATCGACCAGTTGATAAGCAATTGCAAATAGTAATAAAAGCATCGCCTGAGTTTTGACAGCTGGATTATCAGTAAATGCGTTAGCCAAGTTTTCTCTAAATATCCAAACCCCAAGCATACTACATAAGGCAATACAAACCGTCCAAAATAAACCTGTTCGCTGAACTTGTTTTAAAGCGAGCCAATTTTGTTCACCATATCTATTAGAAACCATGATAGTCAATGCCATGGCAACTGATAATGGAATCATAAATAATTGGGAGGTAACTGCCAGAGCTACCTGATGAGAAGCGACGGCAACTGCCCCTAATGGGCTAATGACGATCGAGGCTAAGCTAAATAAACTGGCTTCAAAAAATATTGAGATACCGATGGGGATACCTAAGCGGAATAATTTACCGATTTGTTTACGATCGGGTCGTGAGAAATTGTAAAAGAAGCGGGTCTCATCAAATGTCTGATGATTCGATAGTTTCAAATAAAGGGATAGTAGGAGTACATTACTCCACAGTACACAAGCGGTTGCAAGCCCGCATCCCGCACCACCTAGAGCAGGCATGCCAAATAAGCCGTGGATAAAAATATAATTAATAGGTATATTGATTAGTAGACCAATCAAACTGATAACAGTGACAGGCTCTGGTCGACCTAATGCCTCACAATAGCTGCGCAGTACGGCGTAACACGCAATAGCTGGGAACCCCCAAGCTACAAAACGTAAGTATTGTCCTGCCTTAGGTTGTATGTCGTCAGGGACACCCATTATGCCTAGAATATTGGGCATTAAAGAGACAACAATCAATCCAATAGACCCAATTAAAAGAGCTGCCCATAACGATTGCTGAGTGATATGGGGGATATGGTGATGAGATCTTTGACCTATTTTCTCACCAATTAAAGGTGTGGTAGCGATCAAAATCCCGGTTGCTAATAAAAATAAAGGCAACCAAATACCAGAACCAATAGAGACCGCTGCTAAATCTAGTGCGGATACTGCGCCTGCCATGATAGCGTCTACTACGCCTAATGCAGCTTGGCAAAATTGAGTTATTAAAATGGGTAATACTAAGGTGCTAAGCCGCTTACTGTGTTGTTTAAATTCATTGAATGATAAATCTGGCAACATAAGGAAACTTCTAAATAGGGTTTTAGGACTTTGGGGTTATCATGAGAAACGATAAAATATGATTTGGCTAATAGGGCTATTAAGCTAATAGTTCTATTAACTAGACAATGAATACGTATAATAAGCCCAACATTGGCTGCAAAATATGCTCACATACCGAATACGACTTATATAAAGTCGAGACTATATCACTATCTGTAAAAGAGTTTAATACTATATCCTTATGTCCTCATCAATTAATGTAAATGAAATCCCTTTGGCGCTATACATTCATATCCCTTGGTGTGTTAAAAAATGCCCTTATTGCGATTTTAACTCCCATACCTTACCCCTGTCTATTGAGAGTAAAAATAATGCTACAGACAATAATAAGTTTAATGAAAACAAAAATTTAACTGGAAATAACACTTTAACAGGACAAGAAAAAATCAGTCAAATAAACAGTAATCACTTTGACGTTTACGTGGATGCGTTAATCGATGACATAGACTCTCAGCTTGCGTTAATACAAAATCGTCAGATAACTTCAATTTTTATAGGAGGAGGTACGCCATCCTTACTGCCGATTAATCAATATCAACGCCTGTTTAAACATTTAAAAGCAGTCTTGCCATTTGCCTCAGATATCGAAGTCACTATGGAGGCAAATCCTGGTACCCTAGAACATGCCCCGTTTGAAGAATATTTGGCAGTAGGGATAAATAGATTGTCCATCGGGGTACAAACTTTTTCAGATAGTAAACTTAAGGCTTTAGGCCGTATTCATAACGCTGAACAAGCCAAAAAGGCAACTCAAGCGGCTAAAAAAGCAGGATTTACCCGCTTAAATATTGACCTTATGCACGGTCTACCACAGCAAACAGTAGCGGATGCTTTATATGATATTACGATGGCAGATGAGGTGGGGGCAACCCACATATCTTGGTATCAGTTGACCATAGAGCCTAATACGGTTTTTTTTAGAGACACCCCAATCTTACCTGATGATGAGCACTTAGCGGATATCGAAGAGCAGGGTAGTCTGCTATTGAATAAATTAGGCTATACAAATTATGAGATATCCGCTTGGGTAAGCCCTAACGATACTGGCTGTCGACATAATATAAACTATTGGCAATTTGGAGATTATCTAGCCATTGGAGCGGGAGCACATGGCAAAATAACACTTGCAGAAGATATAAAGAATATTCCTTCTGAAGGTGGACACAGTGACTTGACGAGTCGTCATAATTCTTGCTATTTAGAGAACTCAGGTATTTATCGGTTTAGCAAAAGCCGAATGCCAAAAGATTATATCAACTATACGGATTATCCAAAAATGGTTGGATTTAATGGCATTGCGAAAAATGAGCTAACGAGTGAGTTTATGCTTAATGCGCTGCGTCTAACCGCAGGCGTGCCGTTAGATATGTATCGCTCAAGAACAGGTCTTAGCGTCTCTGAGATAAAACCCATCCTTAATAAGCTTAAGAAGCAAGGGCTACTGGTCAATCAAGAGGATTTAATCCAACCAACGTCACTTGGACGCCGTTATTTAAACCAAGTGTTGCAAGCTTTTTTATAACAAAGTGAATTATTGTTTAAATATCTTCATCGTTAAGTGTCATTTCAGGGAGAATATATTATGGCAGGTTATGTATTAGCTTTAGATCAAGGTACCACTTCAAGCCGAGCCATTATTTATGATGAGAAAGCCAGACCTATTCAAATATCCCAAAAACCAACCACTTTGCTAACCCCAAAAGCTGGATATGTTGAACAAGATGCGATGCAGATATGGCACACACAAATAAGTTGTGCACATGATGCGATTAACCAAGCCGGACTACTGGCAACTGACATCTCAAGCCTTGCGATCACCAATCAACGAGAGACCATTGTCATTTGGGATAAACGAACGGGCAAGCCTTTGGCACCTGCCATAGTGTGGCAAGATAGACGATCAGACAGTTGGTGTCAGAGCCTGCAACAACAGCGTGTGCCAGAGTCTGACGTCAGTATGCAACAATACGTGCAATCTATAACAGGGCTACGTATAGATCCCTATTTTAGCGCCAGTAAAATAGTATGGATGTTAGACAATCATCCAAATCTAAGAGATAAGGCGCAACGAGGTGAGGTGGCTGTAGGAACCATTGATAGTTGGCTTTTGTTTAAACTAACGGGCGGTGAGCATGTGATAGACATCACCAATGCGTCACGAACGTTAATCTATGATATTAACAAGCTTGAATGGTCTGAGGATCTCCTCAACCGCTTTGATATTAGTAAACAAATACTGCCTAAAGTCGTGCCATCAGATGGGGACTTTGGTAAAACTAAAAAAGGGCTGTTTGCTAAGCAAATACCCATTCAAGCAGTGTTAGGAGATCAGCAGGCCGCTTTATTTGGGCAAGGGTGTGTCTCGATAGGTATGGCTAAAAATACTTATGGCACAGGATGTTTTATGCTCATGAATATCGGTCATGAGGTGCAGCTCAGTCAACATCAGTTACTTAGCACTGTCAGCTGGCAACGCCGCTCAAATGCATCACTGTTAAGATCAGCGACGAGCGAACATAAATCACTTTCTCAGTTAATGAAGTCTGGTAAACGTATCTTAAACCCGTCCAAGCGCGAAGTAACGTATGCTCTTGAGGGCAGTGTGTTCATGGCGGGTGCAATCGTACAATGGCTAAGAGATAACCTTGGCCTGTTTTATAAGTCTGAAGATATTGAGCAGTTAGCCAATGAGGTTAAAAGTAGTGAAGGGGTTGTTTTAGTTCCTGCCTTTACAGGTCTAGGGGCGCCTTATTGGCGTTCTGATATTACTGCCAGTATATCAGGCATGACCCGCGGTACTACAAAGGCCCATGTCGCTCGTGCCGCGCTTGAATCTATTGCCTTTCAAACCTATGATGTATTGTCAGCGATGCAAAAAGACAGTCCAAGTCCTTTGACAGAGCTTCGAGTAGATGGCGGTGCGTCCAATAATAACTTACTCATGCAATTTCAAGCTGATATGCTTGGCGTACCAGTTTTGAGACCCAAAGATACTGAAATTACCGCCAAAGGGGTGGCTATTATGGCGGGTATAAATTCAGGGCTATATGACGAGTCTACTATTGAAGACTCCTGGCATCTAGACCACTGCTTTGAGCCTAAGATGTCTGAAGATGAGCGGGAACACTATTTGCATCATTGGCATCAAGCCATTGGCAAAACGCTGCAATAAGGGCTCGTTTTTTACTAGAGTCATTAAAAGGAGCTGAGCGTTTTAAAGCGTTTTATATCTTGTCTATAAAATAACTTACCCTTGTCTATAAAATAACCTATCCTTATCAGACTCGTTCATGTTCAACAAATCTGCTAATCATAGCGATTGATTTGTTGCTTTAGGACTTGCCTTCCTCGATAGATTCTCTTCAATATATGGCATTCAATACATACCGCTAAAATTGAAACTCGCACTTAAGTAAAATTATCAATAGCTTCTTTTTAAGTAATTTAAGATATTCAACAGACCTTAGATAAATAATTAAATCAAATTAAATTAAATTTAATCAAATCAAATCAAATCAAATCAAATCAAATCAAATCAAATCAAATCAAATCAAATCAAATCAAATCAAATCAATGTCAATAAGTAAGGATAAACCAAATGTCAAATAATCATAAAAAACATGACGAAAAACAATTCTATATTGCGACCAATAACACCTTAAACTTAGCACTACCCAATCGGCACTATTATTCAAACATGGAGCCTTATAGTAATAGTGAATACGAGCGTAAAGTCAATGGCTTATACCAGCTATTAAACAATGCCAAATCAGATATATATGCCTTCCAAGAAATATGGGATGAAAAAGCTTTACAAGACTTAGCACATAGGCTTGGATTTGAACCTTCTCAAGTTTTAGCGCCTTTGGCCAGTAACGATGTCTCAAGCACACTGACTTTAGGTAAAGGTGCACAACAGACTCCGGCTATGGGCATTGTCTCAAAATTTAAAATTATAAACTGGGAGTTACTGACCAAGTTTAATCCTTTAGCGGTGGTGGATGTACCAGATCAGGGGTTGTATCAGCAATTTAATAGACCACCATTAGTCGCCACTTTAGATATTTATGGTCAGCCCATTACAATTATAACCGCACACTTAAAAAGTAAACGACCTCATTACCTACGTGATGCTCAGGGCAATCGTCTTGAAGATTACGATGACCCTCAATTAAGAGTCCGTGCTAAACTAAGAAGCTTGTGTATGCGGGCGGCAGAGGCAACCGCATTAAGGGTATATATTATAGATATTTTAAAAAGTACTCGACATCCGGTGATTCTGTTAGGCGATATGAATGATGTGACCGATAGTGTGACCACCCAGCTTTTAGCAGAAACGAGTGAAGTGAATTATGATAAGGGGATGCGTGACATTGCTTTGTTCGATGCTGCTCGTGTACAGACTAGCTATGGGTGGATGAAAGGCGTTGCTTATACTCATTTATATCAAGGAATGCCTGAAGTCATTGATCAACTATTTGTGTCAGAGGAGTTTATTGTAGACGGTAAGTACTCTTTAGGAGAAGTAGTGCGTGTTGACTATTTCAATGATCATCTTAAAAAAGAGTATGAGGAGAGGGTTACCGATCACGGTGTTGTGAGAGCTAAGATTAAATTAATATAATTTAATAATATTGACAAATTAAATATTAAGCTTTAAATTATAAGTAATGATTAATTTTATTAAATAATGTTATCATTATATACCCCTTACTTTTTAACTAATTTTAAAGTATTTATTACCAACCAATTAATTTATTTTTAATAGAATTTTAGTGAGTGTATAACCAATTAATTTCTTTATTCAGACCAATTTACGTAAGTAGTTTAAGAGGACATTAATGTTATCCAATCCAGATGATTTAATTCAAGATATATTAGTTGATTCAGAGCTTGCTAAAACTCTTGTTCCCAATAAATTTAAGCACACCAGTAAACAGGGACGTGTTCGCCGTCAAAAGCTACTATTAAGCGCTCAAAAGCTTGGTAAGTCTCGTGATATTACTACCATAAGTCTTGCAGAAGTCTGTAAGGAGGCTGGCATACCACGGGCGTCTGCCTACCATTTCTTTCCCAATGTAGAGTCTATTTTTTTAGCCTTACGGTTTCTAAATTATATGGAAACTTATCAGAGCCTTGAGAAAATAGACGTAGCAGAACTGGATACGTGGCATGATTATATCGCTGAGATAATCTTACAGTCTGTAGAATTGTTCAATCTTGACCCTATTAAATTGAAACTTATGTACAGTGCAAATTTGCCAGATTTTGACGTTAGTGAGTTTGAGGATCTAGTCGATATTAACATTATCGAAACGATTGTCGAAAAAATCTCAAATTATTACGATGTATCTGAATATAAAGATATTCATGAACATGTATTAATTACTTATGTGATGATACATAGTATTTTCTCTTTATCATTTAAGAAATATAATAAAATTACTGAAAAAATGGCAAAGGAGGCATTACTCGTGTCTAAGGTCTATCTACGTTGTCATTTACCTGAGCATTTACCCCGTAAACTATAAATTTAAATTAAATCGTTGAGGTTGATTTTGAATCTATTTTATATAGGTCTTTTTGTTGAAATATAAATACTGAATATCGAAATTGACCTATCAAGGAAGATGAATGTAAACGCTGCAAATAGTAGGTTTAATGAGCCTGAAAAAGATAAGTTATTTTTAGAAAAAGTATAAAACCAAAAAGCCACTCATTTAATGAGTGGCTTTTTTAGGTGAAAATAGCTAATAATAGGGCGTATAGTGAATCTAATTTAAGTGTACTACAATGTGACCGAATCTAAATATTACTGCTGTAAGCTTAGTTAGGTCTACATTGTAGTAGTTTCAAATCAATTTCGCTATAAATACAGGTGTTTACTTCCAGTTATAAGTCAGTGATGTCATAAAGTTTGTGCCATCAGTGTTATAACCTGGTGCCGTCACATATTTTTCATTAAATACGTTATTTAAACGAGCTGACATAGATAAGTTTGGTGATAGCTGATAGTTACCACTTATATTAACTAAATTATAGCTATCAACTTTCTGATTTGCGGAGTTATCGATATCATAGTAGTAATCATCAACATACTGATATTCAGCTCGGACATCTAAGTCGGCAAGTTGATAACCAACATAGATCAATCCTTTATGTTCAGGACGAATAGGTAAAAAGTTACCATCATTTGCCTTGCCACTATCGTCTTTAGCTTTTTGGTAGTCATAACTTAAGCCAAATAGGTAGTCGTCAACGTTCCAGTCTGAGGTAAAGGTTACCCCTTCAACTTTGGCTTTTTCAATATTTTCCATAACACCTGCCCACGGATTTTCTTTAGTAGGCACACTTTTAAAACTGATTAGGTCATCAACCTTATTATGATAACCAGTGATTCGTGTTGACTGCATTGATGTAGTATATTCAACGAAGGCCTCATAGTTATCACTGGTTTCGGGCTTTAAGTTTGGGTTACCTGATCCAGGATAATACAAATCATTAAAGGTCGGTACTCGATAGCCTTTGGCGTAGTTAGCACCAACACGTAACTCTGGAGTAAAGTGATACGCAGCACCTAGGTTATAGGTTGTTTCGCTATCAAAGTCTGAGTAGTCGTCATAACGTACGTTCGCTTGAGCATCAAAATTTGATTCAGAAACATTATAGCCAATAAATCCACTGTTAACTTTTCGATCATCAGCATTATATACATTCGAGTCAAGCTCTTGTTTTAAGTGCTCTGCCCCGTATATAGCTGTGCCAACCGGAAGATTATAGCTACCCGTTAAATTGACTTGTTGCTGCTTAGTTTTGTATTGGCTTGGGTCATGAAGATGAGAAACATTTCCATATGATTTAGAATCATCGATACTATACCCATAAGACAATTTGGCAGTTTGATCCTCTGTTGCATATTGGATATAGGCATTTGCTGCGCCATTTTTTTGGTCTGCATGAGCATTGTCTAATGCAGCTGCACCTGTTTGCCAGTCGCTATAAGCATCAAAATCCGTAGTAGATTCTGAGTATAAGCCACTGGTTCCAACTGTTATCGTATCATTTAGTTTTTGCTTAAGGTGTAGGCTATAGTTATCACTCTCAAAGCCATCTTCATCTTTATGATAGTTACCAACTTCTGGCTTGAGTGAATTAAAACCATCGGTTTCATTATGACTGGCGGATAGACTTAAGCTTGTCCCTTGATCATTACTAAATTGAGCGGTTGCACCATATAAGTAATGGTCATGTGAACCGGCACCCGCTGTCACCGAAAAATTACTTTGATCTACATTGCTGCCTTTGGTGAAAATTTGAATAACACCGCCCATAGCATCAGTACCATAGAGACTTGATCCAGAAGCACCATATAGTACCTCAATACGTTCAATCTGATTGGCGGGTAATAGACCTAAATTCGCACCACCTCCGCTAATAGCACTATAACGAACACCATCAATCAATACTAATATGCTGTTTTTACCATAGCCACGTAGATAGAAGTTATCAGTAGTGCCCATGCCACCATTAGTAAAAGAGCTAAAACCTGGTTGACGTTTGATGACATCAAGTACAGTTTGACCTTGATAGCGCTTTAACGCCTCACTATCGATTACACGTACTTGAGCAATGGTATTATTAACCGCAGTAGGCGTACGCGTTGCTGTAACCGTTATAGCGGGGAATTCTGCAGTAGGATAGTTAGCTTCTGCATCTATGTCAGAGGTAGCGGCGAAGACTGAAGTACAGGCAAAAGAGCTGGCTAATATAGCGATGGCTTTCTTATTAAATGGCGCTATATGTATTGAAGAACAAAAAAGGCTTTTGTATAAGTTGTTGTACGAGGTTTTCATAATCAGACCCAAAAAGTAAATAAGTTAACCATTAAGTAATAATGGCGTTATTATCTCTTATTAATGCTAGAAATAAACCTTAATTAGACGAATTTTACTCATGGTTTATTAAATTACACTCATCTCGATTTCTTTTAGCGTGTTTTGCGCTATTGATAGTTTTAAAGTGACCGTTTTAAAGCTATTTTCAAACAATCCAAGATTGTGCGAATTTAGAAGAGTATTTTACTAAACCATTTTATAAGCTTGTCAGGTATTAAACTCATGCTAAAATTGTCGTTCTGAATATGTATCTGATTTTAGTACCCTATCACTATATTTCGATTATTCTTATCATTCTTATTCTTATCTCTAAAACAAAAGCATTAGGTTGCCAAAATGTCTTTTATTAATAGCGCGACTGGACAGCACAGTGTCAAAAACGGTACTCCAAATCTAATATTTAAAATACTTATTTTAGTATTATGCCTTGTTATTTCGTTAATTTCTTCCATAAGTGCTTTAGCAGCAGACCCTGATGCATCAACACAAAATAACTCAGTTACTGAAGAGATTGTAGATCCTTTTGGCAGGCAAACACCAAGGAGCACTATTCAAGGATTTATCAAAGCGTTAGGGGAAAATAATACGACATTAGCCTCTAATTACTTAAGTCTTAATCCGGGCGAGAACTCTGTTGAAGTGGTTCGTCAGGTTAAGTTGGCGCTTGATAAAGGCGGTAGACTTGATGCTGAATTACAAATTAACAATACACCAACAGGTAATTTAGCGGATCAATTACCTCCTGAACTTGAAAAAGTAGGCACAATAACCACACAAAACCAAATTATAGATATTGTACTTGTTCGTAAAACAGCAGAGCATGGTAACTCTTATTGGCAGATGTCAGCGCAGACTTTACAGTCTATTAAAAATGCTAACTTATCGACTAACTCGACTATTATTGATAAATATACCTTAGATCCCTTAAAAAATAAGATGCTAGGGGGTTATAATCTTGCCGATATATTTGCGGTTTTTTTGCTGGCTCTATTTTGTATCTCGGTGTCTTATATTTTCTTTGGAATTTTATATTTATTCTTAAAAAACTACTATCCAAAAGTTCGTCATAGACCGCTACCTATTAATGCCAAATTCATTCTCCCTTTAGCCTTGGTAACCACCTCAATCATACTTTATGAAGTTATGGTCTATGCGGGAGTATCCGTGACGGTTCGAGAGCCAGTTAACCGTATAAAAGATATTGTTGGTTGGTTTGCTTCCACTTGGCTGCTATTAAGAATTGTGGATGCCATTTTCAACCGCGCAGAACGCCAGAGTTATAAACGCAATCTGACGGAAAGAGTATCGATACTAAGCTTAATGCATAAAATAGTTAAAGCGCTATTATTGATACTGGCATCGATATTTATTTTTGGGAATTTAGGCTTTGATCTAACAACAGGTATTGCAGCCTTAGGTGTGGGTGGTTTGGCACTGGCCCTTGGTGCGCAAAAGATGATTGAAAACTTAGTCGGTAGTGTGGTTGTCGTTGCAGATCAGCCAGTTAGAGTAGGGGACTATTGTAAGTTTGGACAGCTTGAAGGCACGGTGATAGATATCGGAATACGCTCAACTCGGCTGCGTACTTTAAACCGTACTGTGGTAACCGTGCCAAATGGCGACTTTTCATCCATGTCGATTGAGAATTTTGCGTCACGTGATATGTTCCATTTTTTACATAATATTTATATAAAAAGAGATGTTGATGCCGCCACTATTGAACAGTTTTTGAAAGGAATGAATCGATTTATTATTGATCATGAATATACAAACTCTGAATGGAATCAGGTCAGAATAGCAGAGCTACGTCAAGACTCTATGATGATTGAGATTCGTGCTTATGTTTATGCCAGTGGTGGACTAATGGAGTTTTATGAAATGCAGTCACAGCTTATCATTGAGATATTAAAAGAAGTAGAAAAGTATCCAGTTGAGCATGCATTAGCGACTTCAAGGGTAGTGGTAGAACCTACAGATTCGAATAAGCCAATTTCTAATGACCATCCTGATAGCGTTAATACAACGCCATTAAATTAAGCAGTCTACTTAATTCAGACTACTTAATTCAGACTACAAGGTTTAGAACGCTAAAAAGCAGCGATTTAAAAAGCCATTACGTCCTACAGTTAAAAGGACATAATGGCTTTTTAATACTCGTATCAAACATGTATTAGCTTAGATCAGGCTTTTTCTTTTTTAACAAAACCAGTACCGCGCCATTGCCGCCATCTTTAGGAGGTGCGGAACAAAATCCTAATACTTCAGGTAATTGACGTAGCCAGCCATTGACACATGTTTTTAAGACGGCGTCAGCACCCTTACCGTGAACAATTTTAACCACATTCTCATTGTTTTTCTTAGCTTGTGAGATTAATGATGTCATCGCCTCACGCGCTTCATCAATGGTACAACCATGAATATCTACTGCATCATACCAACGTAATTTACCCTGCTTAAGTTGGGTAAAAACTTTATTTTGGAGGGTAGGCGTTTTGTAAAGAAGATATGAATCTCCACTAACGGGATTAAGTAGTGCCTGCATATCTGACAAGCCAGCTTCAAGAGTATCAGACTCAGCCCCTTGTGCAGCTGCACGTTTTGATAACGTAGCAACATCAGGCTTAGTGCCTTTGGGTTTAGTCACATCTGATATGGTGTTATTGTCCTTTATAGGTTCAACCCCTGCCATCGCTTGCATAAACAGAACCTTGTCATCATCGATATGGGCACTGTCTAGTTGCTTGACTGTTTTTTCGACTTGTTTTTTAGTTGGTAGGGGAACTGGATCCGTTGGTTTTTCGTTCTCTGGATCAGACGGAGACGTGGCTCGACCTTTACTTAGCTCACTTTTTAGTGACTTGAGTTGTTCTTGAACTTCTTTTGAAAATAATGAGTTTGCCATAGTATGTACCGCTTAGATTAAATATGTGAATAAGTGGACTTTGTCTTAAAGTAAATAGTGTAAAGTCATAAATTTAAAGTGATTGTAGTAGTGTCGCTAAAGTCTGACCCGGGTTATCTGTTTTCATAAATTGTTCACCGATTAAAAAGCAGTTTATTTGATTATTCAACATCAGCTGCATATCCTCAGTATTATGAATGCCACTTTCAGTGACTAACAGACGTGGTCGTGAGTGAGTTGACACGTGATTATCAATGATGTCTTTTAGTTTAATGGACGTTTGCAGATCAGTATGAAAAGTATTCAAGTCTCGGTTATTGATACCGTAAATATTGTGCTCAGACTCTGGTAACTTTAACGCCCGCTTAAGCTCAGCTTGAGTATGTACTTCAATTAACACATCCATACCAAGACCAGTTGCAACTTGATGTAACTCCAGTAACGTCGCATCATCTAAACAGGCTACAATTAACAATATACAGTCTGCACCCATCAGATAAGACTCGTACATTTGATAAACATCGATCATAAAGTCTTTACGTAGTACAGGAAGCTGGCAGGCCTCTTTGGCTTCCTTTAAATAGTGTGGGTGACCTTGGAAATACTGCTCATCGGTTAACACTGAGAGACAAGCCGCCCCTGCGTTTTCATATTGTTCGGCAATCAAGCTTGGGTCAAAGTTTTTTGAAATAACCCCTTTTGACGGTGAGGCTTTTTTAATTTCAGCAATAATGCCCGGCTTTCCCTCAGTTTGTTTACTAAGTAGCGCTTTTGCAAAGCCGCGTCTAGGACTAGTATTAGAGGCAAACAACTGTTTTGCCTCCGCCTCAATAGTGTCACTGTCTTTACTTGCTTTAGACGCCTTAATTTCAGCTTGTTTGGTAATGACAATCTGCTTTAGTATAGAGGGAATAGCATCCTGTGTCATATTTTTGCTCGTTATCTGTCAATAAAATTAAAATAAAAAAAGTATTTTCAATAGTGATAAACGTAGGGGGTTTAAGAGTACGTAGTCGCTGTAAACATAACGTGCACAACTCCAAACGTAGATAAACCTATGCTTTAAATGAGTGGGTATATTCAGCCAATTCTTGCATCTTCTCTAATGCTTTACCGCTATTGATAATGTTTTGAGCTTGATTGACCCCATTTGGAAAATTGCTGGCTAAACCTGCTACATATATAGCAGCGCCGGCATTTAGGGCAATCATATCGCGGGCTTTATTAATTTTGTTTTGATGAATACCGAATTCATTAGTGTCTTTTCCTGATAATGCCGATTGGATAAGCTGAAGGCTCTGTGTGGAAGAGTCGACACTGAGTCCTACTAATGTTTGAGATTCAATTCCTGCATCTTCAGGGAATATATCATAGATAGTGACTTCACCATCTTTTAATTCTGCCACTTTGGTACTTGTTGCTAAGCTAATCTCATCAAGACGGTCTTTTGAACCCACAACCATAACATGGTTCGCACCAAGGTTTTTTAGGACATGCGCAAGCGGCTCACACATGGTATCGGTAAAGACACCGACCACTAAGTTTTCAACACCCGCTGGATTGGTTAAAGGACCTAATATATTAAAAATAGTGCGTACTTTTAAAGCGCGTCGTACCGGAATCGCATATTTCATCGCGGTATGATGATTCGGTGCAAATAAAAAGCCAATTCCTTTGTCTTCAATACATTGACGGGTTTGATCTAAGCTGATATTTAAGTCAATGCCCGCTTGTTCCAATAAGTCAGAACTTCCCGATTTAGAAGAAACGCCACGGTTACCATGTTTGGCAACGGTTGCGCCGGCGGCAGCGGCCACAAAAGAGGAGGCAGTTGATACGTTAAATAAGTTACTACCATCCCCGCCAGTACCGACAATATCAACCATATTGCTACGGCCGTTAATCTCAAGTTTATTAGCAAAGTCGAGCATGACGCTGGCTGAAGCGGTTATCTCATCAATAGACTCACTTTTCATATTAAGGCCAGTGAGTAGGGCGCCTAACATAGCCTCAGAGCATCGACCATCCATAATGATTGTCATAACTTGACGCATTTCGGCTTGGGTTAAGTCGATACGTCTTAGAATACGAGACAGTGCGGTAGTTAAAATGTCGTGAACTTGATCATCCGTCATATTAGATGTGGAGTAGGGTGTAGTAGGGGTTGTTATCGTCATAATTTTATTTCAGTCATGGTTTAATGGAATGGAAGGCTATGTATTTATTGTTTTCTATTACGGTTTTCTATTAATGGTTTTCTATTATACATACTCAGGAACCGTCATGTTTTATCGCAAGTGTATTTATGAGTCTAAAAGGTCTAAATTACACCTATTTGTTTAAGAAGCTTATTTTAGGAGTTTGCCCAACATACCGTATTAGAGGCTAATACAAAAATCTTATAATAAGTTATGGTGAGTTAAAAAGTTATTAAATAACTGTAACCCAGCTGTGCTTAGTATAGATTCAGGATGAAATTGCACGCTTTCAATAGGGAGGTATTTATGCCGAAGGGCCATAATTTCCACTTGATCCATTGGCAGCTCATGAAAACTGCTAATACAACTGCTCATACTGTCAGTTGATGTATTATTGTTAGAAATATCTTTAATTAATAATCCATCAACCAATGCTTCATTTTCAAAAGCTTTAGTATTTTGGTGATTTTGTTGAAGTTTATACTCTGTCGTTTTATTAGTATTTTGATTCACAGTCGTCCAGGCTGTCACAACGATATCATCTGGTACGGTATTGTTATCGACAATTAAGGAATGGTATCGGGTAAAAGGTGTCGGATTGTCTAACCCCTTAAATACTCCAAAATGGTCATGATAAATGAGAGAAGTACGGCCGTGCATGACTTTTTGAGCACGAATGATACTCGCCCCAAACACTTGAGCAATGGCCTGATGTCCTAGACATACTCCTAATAAAGGCAGCTTATCGGCAAAGTATTCGATACACTGCAGCGTAATGCCAGCGTCATTTGGTGTTCCGGGACCTGGACCAAGTACAATGGCTGTAGGCTGTAAACTGATAATATCTGTCAACTCAATTCTATCATTTTGATAGACGACTACTTCTGCGCCCAATTTCTGTAAATACTGCACTATATTGTAGGTGAAGCTGTCGTAATTATCTAAAAGTAGAATCATATAATAGGGTCGCAATAATTATAGCAAGTGAGCAGTATGGCACATTGTGACTTTTGCAAAGACCTCAAAAATGCACTATAAAGTTTTATAGTTATGTAAATTGAACCAAAATAGTGCGTTAATTAAAGATTCGCACTATTCTGTTATGCACTATTTATGTACACTGTACCTAAATGGGGGCTAATACAAAAGCCTAATGAATGTGCTCATATGATAGAGATTTTTCTTATTAGCTAAGTTTTATAAGGGTACACCAACGCACTGACTGTGACTGGCTATAATTTATAATTATCTATTAACTAACTGGCTGAACAACAATCTAAAGAACGAACACTCTTACCAAATCACTAAAAGTTAAATCTGCTGATTTAAAAATGGCACGTCTATTGCATTACTATAATATATCAAAGTAATGCGTGGATGAGAAACGTGTTTTAGGATGATGGGTAGATTTTTTAATGCTACTATTATTTTTGGACACTGTCACCTATACTGATTTTTGATAAAATGAAGATGATGTGCAAGTTTCCATAACTTATAAGCCTAAGTATAAGCCTAAGTACAGCATATTAATTTTACTTTGGTTGATTACTATCAACCTCATTATCAAGTTTTCTTGTTACTAATAAATAAATGGAGAGACATACAATGTCGAACAAACTATTTGACCTAATCAAAGAGTCTAATGCTAAATGGGTAGATTTTCGTTTTACGGATACCCGTGGTAAAGAACAACATATCAGCTACCCTGCAGACACCATCGATGAAGATGTCCTTGAAGATGGCAAAATGTTTGACGGTTCTTCAGTAGCAGGCTGGAAAGGCATTGAAGCGTCGGACATGATATTGCGTCCAGATCCTGAAACGGCATTTATTGATCCATTTTTTGATGCAACTACTGTGGTCGTTACCTGCGATATCATTGAGCCAACGACCATGCAAGGCTATGAGCGCGACCCACGTTCAATCGCTCGCCGTGCCGAAGAATATTTAAAATCAACAGGTATTGGCGATACCGCATTCTTTGGTCCAGAACCTGAGTTCTTCATTTTTGATGATGTGAAGTGGTCAATCGATATGTCAGGTGCTCGTCACCGTATCACTGCTGAAGAAGCAGCTTGGTCGACTGATAATGACTATGAGTGGGGCAATATGGCTCATCGTCCACGTGTTAAAGGCGGTTATTTCCCAGTACCTCCCGTTGATAGCTCACAAGACTTGCGTTCAGTCATGTGTCAGCGTATCGAAGATATCATGGGCCCAGACCGTGTAGAAGTGCATCACCATGAAGTAGCATCTTGTCAGTCAGAGATTGGTGTCTCTTTTAATACAATGGTTCGTAAAGCTGATGAAGTTCAACAATTCAAATACGTGGTTCATAATGTCGCGCATCAGTTTGGCAAAACAGCAACCTTTATGCCAAAACCCATCGTTGGTGATAATGGCTCAGGTATGCACGTCCATATGTCAATCTCAAAAGATGGCGTCAACACTTTTGCTGGTGATGAATATGCTGGACTTTCTGAAACAGCGTTATACTATATTGGTGGTATTATTAAGCACGCACGTGCACTTAATGCGATTGTTAATCCATCAACAAACAGTTATAAGCGCTTAGTGCCTCATTACGAAGCGCCTATTATGTTGGCTTATTCAGCGCGTAACCGTTCAGCGTCTATTCGTATCCCATACGTGAGCTCGCCAAAAGGCGTTCGTGTTGAAGCTCGCTTCCCAGATCCAACCGCTAACCCTTACTTAGCATTTGCTGCCCTATTAATGGCAGGCCTTGACGGTATTCAAAATAAAATACATCCAGGCGATGCAGCAGATAAGAACTTATATGACTTACCTCCAGAAGAAGAGGGTTCAATCCCAACGGTTGCTGAAAGCTTAGATGTTGCTCTTCAAGCCCTTAAAGATGACCATGAGTTCCTACTTAAAGGCGATGTATTCACTAAGAGTATGTTAGATGCCTTTATTGCTTTGAAAGAAGAAGAGTGTCAACGTTTGAATACCACGGTCCATCCTGTCGAATTTGATATGTACTACAGCTGCTAATTGTAATTAAAAATCACTTTAGATTATCTGCATTGTTATGTTTTGATGTAGGCAATGGTTTAATTTAAAAAGTGACTTTAAAAGTTAAAGATACTAAAAAACAAAACCCAGATCTCTTAGAGGTCTGGGTTTTTGAGGTATTAGGTTTAAAACCTTCAAAAGCTTACCGAACAGCTTTTAAGTTGGCAAAATTCTTAGAATAGGATTGAATAAAACTTATACGCTATGTCATTTCTCTATTTCAGCCAAGGTATTAGCTCAATAGTACCATTAGCAGTGACACTCAAACGGCTATTGCCTGCTTCAAAGTTTTGGGCAGGCACATTATTATTTGAACGTTCCATAGCTGTGGCAGATACCGCTAACATAGGCGGGTTATAATGGTTATTATTATTGATTGAGACATTTATAATTTTATAACCACTCATATCCCACGTTTGAGCTAATGATGACGCTTGTGCCTTAAATTCTAATGAAGCCTGTTTAATTAACTCCTTTTCGAGCTCTTTTTGTTTTTTCTCTGAGACGCCAAAATTAATATTTTGAATAACTAGGGTGTCTTGTAGCTTAGCAACCAGCTCGCTGGTCTTGGCAAAGTCATTACTCTTTAAGTTAATATTAACCGTACCTGTCCAGCCAGTAATCTTTCCCTCATCATTATATTGGGGGTAAGTATTTTGAGAACCTGTAGTAGCAGTAACTGTGGGATAGCGCTTAGCTATATTAAGCGCATTATTGATCGCTTTATTAAGCTCTGTTGCAAGCTGATTAGGGGTTGTCGCCTGAGCGTTTTTAGATAAGGTGGCAGTTACCTCGTCATTTTCAACGTCTTGTTCAGCATCAACGCTAAAACTTATTTGATTATAGCCTGTAGGCTCTGCATGAGCCGTGAGGCTGAAACACACTGTAGAGGCAAGAACCGCTAACAGTCCTAAACGTAATATGGGTTGTACGGGTGAATGTATCATCGTTAAACTCCTTTTAATATAAAAATAACACTATGAATGTCATTATAGGCAACTTTAAAGTAGACTTTTTTAAAGTATCTCTCTATTAACGACTAACGACATCATATCAATTACTTTTTATACAATAAGTGCAATCATTGTGAATAATGTTACTAGCAAATATGCTTAATATATTCGACCTTAATATTAACTACAACTTCCGAAAATAACTGAATTTAAGCGCTTATAGTTGATTTAGGAGTGTTTATTAAACGTCTGGCGCCACCTTGCAAACAGGGATAATAAATATACCCCAGTTGCTTTAAATCTTAATGCTGTGAAAGTCCTAATAAAGGTCATCTCAGCGTTATCTATCATAGGTTAATTTGATGAATAAACTTGATAAAAATGCGAGCTGATGTATAATACGTGCTTGGTGACTCTATTGGTAGCCTCGCAACATTGTACTATGAACCCCGCCAGGACCGGAAGGTAGCAACGGTAGTAGATACAATGTGTGCCGAGGATGTGCTGATGGGGTCATCTTTTTTTCGCCTAAAATTTGTCGTACCTATTATCATAAAGCTTGTCACTGCATTAGTGACAAGCTTTTTTTATTAAAAATGATAAATGATATAAAAAACCAGGCATTAATAATTTTTGCTAATTGTTAGGCGATAATACGACCCGAGTCAAAGAAGCGTTAAGGATAGCAAGTGCTCATTCGGATTTTGCTGATTTTTGTTCCCTTATAGTCAAAAGTATCATACCTTTAAGTTGAAATGCACTAAATGCTGTTCAACCGTAACGTCTTGTCCAGTTTATAGTAAGTGGCAGTGCCAACCACACTACTTAGTCCGGCCATTAAATAATAGATGATGGGCGCAACATGGGTGATAAAAAAATAAAATATCAAAAAACCATAAATATGACCAAATAAAGCGACTAAAGCTAACGTGTAATACTGAGTTTGTTTGAGAAAAGCCAGTGGTATAAGTGAGAAAAAATAAGAGGCTAAAGAAAAGAGATACCCAATACCTAGCATTTCGATAAATACGTGAAACCAATTGGGTCCAAGCTATGAATACAAAGGTTGTGAGTGAATAATATAGTTGGAAAACATAAAAAATAGGGTAAAGAATAAGATGCCGACAAAAGGAGGTGTAACAATCTTAATGATCGCAATAAGTAATGTACTGAACGCCTTATAGCTCGCTGACAAGAAATAGCCTTTTTGTGTGAGTGATTAAATGGTGGGGGATTTGAATATTTGGGTAGATGTTCAGCTTGTTTAGAAATTTTTTTTGTTTTAAATTTATAATAAGTATAGTGTCTTTCATCATGACTATACTATTAATACTGACAAGCTAACAAATATACCATCAAATTAGAATATAATATCAAATATATATATCGAACTACTAAAAAGTTACGGTGTTAGCCTCGCTAAGCTTAATTCTGTCAAAATTACGTCATAAAAAAAGCCCCTCGAATGAGGGGCTTTGATTTTAATACTAGTATTTGGTGGAGATGGCGGGAGTCGAACCCGCGTCCGCCAGCACTACGCTCATGAATCTACATGTTTAGGGTCTGTCTTTGGCTTTAACCCGCACCGAACCGACAGTCAGGTTGGATAGGGCGATCCTTTAAGTTTGAACCTAAGTGACTAAGGCAGTCACTTAAGCGAACCCATATGCGTGCGCTTCAACTCATCTAACCCACTATGGGTAAAGGGCAGAGGAGTAAGCAGGGTTTAAGCTGCTAGAGCGTAAGTTTCGTCGTTTGCGACTATAACAATATATGTTTGATTAACGAGAGGACATATACTCTCGACATGCATCATTGAGTTTCATCACCAGCGTCGAAGCCAGAACATCCCCAATAGAACGAGATATTATACAGTGGAATAATAGGTAGAACAAGTCAATAGCCATTGCTATTACACTAAATAACATATTTTTAGAGATTAAAAAAGCCAGCCGAAGCTGACTTTTATTTTTAGAATCTTAACAAGCTTAATAGCTTGCTAATACAATTTACTCTTCTTCTTCAGTTTCCTGAGCGTCAGATGATTGTGCAGCTTGAACGTTACCATCTTCAGATAAGATAGTGACTAAGATATTAGCAAAGATGTCATGATGAAGCTGGATATCAACGTTGTATTCACCCACTTGACGTAAAGTACCAGATGGTAACTTAACTTCAGAACGGTCAACTTCGATACCAGATTTGGTTAAGGCATCAGCGATATCGCGAGTACCAATAGAACCAAATAATTTACCATCTTCACCTGATTTAGCACGCATAATGACGTTGACGTCAGTAAGCGCATCTGCACGTTTTTGTGCAGCAGCTAATTCTTCAGCTTCAATCGCTTCAAGTTCAGCACGACGTGCTTCAAATTTTTCAAGGTTTGCTGGTGTAGCAGGTAAAGCCTTACCTTGCGGGATAAGAAAATTACGACCATATCCAGCTTTTACATCTACAGTTTCGCCAAGCTTACCAAGGTTGACGATACGCTGTAATAAAATAACTTGCATGAGTCACTCCTAAGTTGGCTTACTGATGATTGTCAGTGTATGGTAGCAATGCTAAATAACGAGCTTGTTTGATAGCAGTTGCTAGTTGACGCTGATATTTGTTTGATGTACCAGTGATACGGCTTGGTACAATTTTACCATTGTCACTGATGTATTGTTTTAGTAGCTCAACATCTTTATAGTCGATGTGAGTGATACCTTCAGCGGTGAAACGGCAAAATTTGCGACGGCGATAAAAACGTGCCATGGATGTTCTCCTTAAATGAGCTTAAATTAATCGTCAGAATAGTCGTTAGACTCATCATCATGATCGTTGCTAGAGTCTTCGCTGCGTGGCGTCTTACGAGCGCGTTTCTCATCAGCAGTTTTAGCTAGTTGAGAAGGCTCAGTAATCGCGTCGTCACGACGAACAATCAGACTACGAATAATCGCGTCGTTGTAACGGAATAGCTCTTCAAGCTCTTCTAAAGTTTTACCATCACACTCAATATTGAATAAGACATAGTGAGCTTTATGGATTTTATTAATAGGGTAAGCCAATTGACGGCGGCCCCAATCTTCAAGACGGTGTACAAGACCACTATTGTCTTGAACTAATTTGATATATCGCTCAACCATTCCGACAACTTGGTCGCTTTGGTCAGGGTGTACGATAAGCACCACTTCGTAATGTCGCATTTAAGACTCCTTACGGATTAGTAGCCATTGACCCCATGTCAACAGCAAGGAGATTTATAACAGATACCAATGTTATTACAAATTAATAAAACAGTAGGTATCTTAGTGAACTAAATAACTATTTGTCTGTATTTATGTCTATATTTGTCCATATTTAAAGGATAAATCGTCAAATGACAAACAAACCATTTACTTATTGCTATAAAGCGGCGGATTATATCAGTAATTAGTCATTTTAACAAGCTTTGTATCAAATGATTTCAAGAGTAAATTATCGATTGAGCCCTTAACTAAAAGGGTTTACAGTAACAAAAAGAAATTGTCTTTAGGAAGGTTATATTTAGATATAATCAAGAGCTTTCTTATAAGTATTATTCAAGCGTCATCAAAGCGTCAATGAAGTATCGAAAAATAGGTAACCATAGATATGCAACGTAAAGCCATAATAATAGGCGCAACTGGTCTAGTCGGACGAAACTTAGTCAATCAGCTGAGCTTAATGTATGACAGTTTGATTATTATCGCCAGAAAACCACCCAAACAAATTTCGGCAAAGATGCAGTTTTATCAATTGGGGGATTTTACAAACCTCGATGAGATGATTACTAACATATCGATAGGTACTGATACCGATGCGTTTACATGCTTAGGAACCACAAAAAAACAAGCTGGTAGTGACGACAATTTTAAAAATATAGATTATAACTATAATTTAAATTTTGCTAAGATGTGTCGTAACAAAGGCGTAGAGCGTTTCTTTTTATTGTCTGCTTTAGGGGCTGATACCCAAAGCCGGTTTTTTTATAATCGTGTTAAAGGTGAGCTTGAAAACGCAATCATAGAACTTGGGTTTAATGAATTGGTCATATTTAGACCGTCTTTATTACTCGGCAAACATAAAGGGCTAATACTAGAAAACAGTGCCCAAAGAGCCTATAAACTGATATCACCACTTGTACCAAAAACGATGAAGGCACGACCTATTGAGGCCCAAAGGGTTGCTGCTGCGATAGCGCTGAGCGCTCAAAATATTCATGAGCGACATAAGTATATGCCGCGAGATAAGACGATTAACACTGTTACCGTGATTGAGAATAAAGAACTCCTTATGATGACTCAATTAAAGTCTTAAGCAAAAAATTTGAACGTGAGTACTACATAACTGATTCATACGATTTTAGAGGTTTAAATTCATAAACGAGCTTTTCATGCCCCTTTTACTTAAGCCATAGCCTATAAGGAAATAACAATGACCGAGATGACCAAAACAAACTTTGTAACCTGCGACTTACTAGATGCCAATCCTGAAAGCCAAGTATGCTTGCCCAATATAGAAGGTAAGTCATTTTACAGCTTTGGCGGTAAAGATAAGTTTTGCGGCGAGATCGTAACCGTCAAATGCTTTGAAGACAACAGCCGAGTTAAAGAGCTATTAAATAGCGATGGAAAAGATGCCAATGGGGAAGGCAAAGTGCTGGTGGTAGACGGTGGTGGCTCAATGCGCTGCGCGTTATTGGGGGATATGATTGCTGAATCTGCCATTAAAAACGGCTGGGCAGGGGTTATCGTTTACGGTTGTGTTCGTGATGTTGATGACATGGCGCAAATGGATATTGGCGTAATGGCGCTAGGGTGTATTCCTCGCAAATCAACGCGCCGCGGTGAAGGACAGACCGATATCGAAATCAATTTTGGTGACTTGAGTTTAAATTCTGGCATGTTTGTTTACGCCGATAACAACGGTATTATCGCCAGTGACAAGCCCCTTATTTAGGTCGTTTTGGCGAGATCTTAAACAAATAGATTTTGATAATTAAGGCGACTGGAGAGTATATATGACGCCTTTACACCCGTAAAAACTTATTGAGTTAAAATCTAATAAGCCAACATAGCTCAACACTTGCTATGTTGGTTTTCTCTATGCCATCTATTATAGACTACTTAATGTAGAGCTATTCATGCTTGTCGCTACTATCTTGACTCGCACTGTGGCGTGCGCTAAAGGCATGTGCCGTTCCTGCTGCCACGATACCGTCACTTGCCAAGCGCACGCACCACAGTGCATTGCCAAGTATATCCGCTTCAATCATGGCTAAACCGCGTTTGTGGTCAAACCATTCATGCAAGTTAGACTTTTGCCTATGAAGATGACTCTTGCAGAATACTTTTTCAGACTACCAAACTATAGTCGTAGTCAGATAAATGAGGTACAAGGCAATCGAGTGTAAGTACTACTGGTGTAGGCTAAGCAAGATTAACACCGTAACTTTTTTATATGGCTATGACTATAATGAACAATTACCACGCCAATTTGAATTGGTACTTATCACTTTTATTCGTATAATAGACACCCTAAAAAGCGCTTTACTATAAGCCCCTAAACCTTACTTTATTTGACAGACTGGCCTTTCACAAGGATAAAAACCACCCGTTATGCCTAACCTAATTGAGCATCCCTTAACCGATATCTTTACCCCAACTAACGAAAAGATTTTTCCGATTGATAAAAATCAAAAACGTTGGCTGTATCCAGCTCACGCGGCGGCAGGCAGCCTATGGTTAGCCAGTCTCACAGATTGTCCAGTGGCAAATGTAGAAAACCGACTAAAAGTCATGGTGACAAAGGATCAAAATCAGCTCAATCAAATAGAAACTGAATTGGCGTTCTGCGGTGTGGATGCCTATGTTTTCCCAGATTGGGAAACACTGACCTATGATGAGCTCTCACCGCATCAAGACATCGTCAGCGAGCGTATTAATCTACTAACCGATATGCCCAAAAGCGGCATATTACTTATTAGCATTCAAACTTTAATGCAGCGTGTCGCACCACCAAGTTGGTTAATCGGGCAGCACTTTGACTTAAGCGTGGGCGAAATCTTTGACATCGACGTTCAACGGTCTTTATTGGCATCGGCAGGCTACCGTGCGGTTGATAATGTCTTTGAACCGGGTGAGTTTGCTGTTCGGGGTAGTGTGGTTGATATCTTTGCGATGGGTCAGCCGTTTCCACTACGACTAGATCTATTCGATAATGAAATTGAGACCATACGCTTTTTTAACCCGCAAACACAGCGTACGTTATCGACGCAAACACTAATGGATTTAGTCGCTGGCAAATCAGATTCGGACAGTGCCAATCAACATGATCTGACAGTAGAGTCGTTGTCTTTATTACATAAGCTACCTGATGTCTCAAAGCCTATTACCCAGTTTCAGGTGCTCCCTGCCAAAGAGTTTCCTTTAGAAGAAGGCCGTGAGACCTTTCGGAATAACTTCGCTGCTATGTACCCTAAAGCCAGTAGTCGCAAAGTTGAAGTCCACAAAGATGTCATGGCGGGTATTGCCAGCAGTGGCCTTGAATATTATCAGCCATTATTTTTCGATTTAGAGGACTGGTCGCAAACCGGGCATTTATTTTCATATTTTCCTAAAGATACGTTGTTTATCATTGATGAAAATACGACCGAATTACAAGCCGATTATTGGTCACAGATTCAACGGCGCTATGAAGAGCGTCGTCATGATATAGATAAGCCGATAGTTGAACCTAAGCTGCTTTATTTACCGAGCAATGAGCTTCATGAGAAGCTCAATGCGTATCCGCGAATTATTTTGAGTCAAAGTGATTTATCACAAGCAGACTCAAATTCAGCAGACAACACCCAAAGTGGTAAAGTACGCCTACCAGTGTCTATGCCACCTGAGCTTCCCGTACAACATCAAAAAGCAGAGCCACTTCAAGAGCTTCTCGCTTATGCAAATGGAACATGGCAGGAAGACAACTCAAAGCGACGTCCGATATTGGTCGTTGCAGAAACGGCAGGACGTCGAGAGATCTTATTAGAAGTATTCAAGGGTAAACTTACGGTTCAAGCGTTTGAGAACTTACAACAGTTTTTAACCAGTGAATTGTATCAACATCCTGACTCATTAAAGAGCGAGACAAGACCGACCGTGGGCTTGACCATTGCTCCTATTGAGCGTGGCGCTGTAATCGACCAGCATCTATCTATTGTCAGTGAAACTCAGCTATTCGGCAGGCAGGTGCTACAGACTCGCCGGCGCCGTCAAAGCGATGTCTCAGAAGAGTTTTTGGTAAAAAGCGTGACTGAATTGACTGAAGGCAGTCCGGTTGTGCATATCGATCAAGGTATTGGACGTTACCATGGCTTGATTACCTTAGATGCCGGGGAGGGCGAACAAGAGTTTATCCATTTAAAATACGCCGATGACGCTAGTATCTATGTACCAGTAGCCAATTTACAGTTAATCAGTCGCTATAGTGGCGGAGATCCAGCGTTGGCACCACTGCACAAAATTGGTAGTGGTAAATGGGATAAAGCCAAACAAAAGGCGATGGAACAAATCCACGATGTCGCCGCTGAGCTGTTAAATATTCAAGCCCGTAGACAAGCCAAAGAGGGCATCCACTTTACGGTTGATACTGCTCAATATGAGCTATTTGCTAGTCAGTTCGCCTTTGAAGAGACTCCAGATCAAGCCAATGCTATCGATGCGGTGATGCACGATATGAAGCAAAACAAACCTATGGACAGGTTAATCTGTGGCGATGTGGGATTTGGTAAGACTGAAGTGGCGATGCGAGCCGCTTTTATTGCGGTTAACAGTGGTTATCAAGTCGCTGTACTAGTGCCCACTACGTTACTTGCCGGCCAACATGAAGACAACTTTAAGGATCGGTTTGCAGATTGGCCGATTCGGGTTGAGACCTTATCGAGATTTGGCGGTAAAAAATATCAAGATAAAGTGTTACAGGAGCTCGCAGAGGGCAAAGTAGATATCGTGATTGGTACTCATAAGCTGCTGCAAAAAGACGTAAAATTTGCCAATTTAGGCTTGATGATTGTCGATGAAGAGCATCGCTTTGGGGTACGTCATAAAGAGCGTATAAAAGCCATTCAAAGCGATGTGGATAGCTTATCAATGACAGCGACACCGATTCCGCGAACACTCAATATGGCACTTACTGGTATGCGTGATATGTCTATTATTGCAACCCCGCCTGCCCGTCGTTTGGCGATTAAGACTTTTGTCATGCAAAAGTCTAATCAGCTGTTGAAGGAGGCGATATTACGTGAGCTATTGCGCGGCGGGCAAGTCTACTTACTGCACAACGATGTCGCCAGTATTGAACGCATGGCAGAAAATATTCGTGAGCTGGTACCAGAGGCTCGGGTTGGGGTGGCGCACGGCCAAATGAATGAGCGTGGTCTTGAACAAGTCATGCAGCAGTTTTATCACAAAAAGTTTAATGTACTGGTGTGTACCACGATTATTGAAACGGGTATTGACGTTCCAAATGCAAACACCATCATTATTGAACGTGCTGATAAGTTTGGTTTGGCGCAGTTGCATCAGCTTAGAGGCCGTGTGGGACGCAGTCACCATCAGGCATATTGCTATCTGTTAGTGCCATCCGTAAAAGGGCTTAAAGGCGATGCTAAAAAGCGTCTAACTGCCATTGAGCGCGCCAATACACTGGGTGCAGGCTTTATGCTGGCAAGTGAAGATTTAGAAATTCGAGGCGCTGGTGAGATCTTAGGCAAACAGCAAAGTGGCAACATGCAGGCCATTGGTTTTAGTCTGTATATGGATATGCTAGAGCGTGCGACTAAGGCCATTAAAGCAGGTAAAGAGCCTGATTTAAACACACCCTTGTCCTTGACCAGTGATATTAATTTACATTGTTCAGCGCTTATACCAGAGGACTATGTCAATGATGTGCCGCAGCGTCTTTTATTCTACAAACGTATTAGTAACGCCGATGATAAAGAGATGCTAACCGACATTCGTACGGAAATGATCGACCGCTTTGGCGGATTACCTGATCAAGCTAAGCAGCTGTTTGCGATACATCAGTTAAGAGTGCAAGCTGAACCGTTGTCTATCTTTAAGATTGATGCGACATCTAACAGTGTGGTTTTAGAGTTTGCACCAGATACCCCTGTAGATGCGCTAGCCATCATTCAATTGATTCAATCGGATGGTAACCGCTATCGCATGAACGGGGCATCAGGCATACGCTATACTAATCCTGACAAGTTAGATACCCCGCAAAAGCGAGTCGAAGTCGTCCGTGAATTATTGACTCACTTTGCTAAGCATGTCTCAAAAGATAACACGTAAAGCGTTGTTAAAGTGAATGAGTGAAGGTTAATTGTAAAGGTTAAGTACCTTTTACTTAGTCAAGTAATATAAATTTCTTTGAGTTATCTAAATATGTCAAAGTGTGAGCTATATCATAAAAGCGTCATGTTTGTTTAATACAGATGTCATCTAAGACACGTATTGTATACCCATCCAATAGAGGAGAATGAAATAAAGAGGAGAGGACATAATGATAACAAAGAGTAATAATAACGTTTATTTGGCTGTAGATCTTGAGGATTTACAAGTACCAGAGTGGTTCGATGACGAGGCTGAAGACGCCGTTGAAATGTAAATCAATCGGGTACTCGATATTGTTAATGAGATAGTTGTTAATAAGATAGTTATTAATAAGAAGATTAGAATTAATAATAATAAACTTTTTATAATAATAAAAAATTGTTTAAATAATTAGGGATGATGAGTAAAACAACAGGAAGAGAATAACAATAAAATAGTGCGTTTGCTATATACATAACTATTTGAGTCTGTGCAGACTAAATAGTAAGACAGCCTTAAGAGATTAAGGCTGTTTTTTTTGGGAAACGCTTTAATTTAATACCGACAACCAAATCTTTAATAAGGGCAAATGTACAAAAAAGATTAAACATGACTTAGCATCTATAATATCTATGCAATACCTGATAAAATATTGGATTGCAGAAATATTAAAATAACTAAGAGAGCCAATATGTTTCAACTTCATCCAACCCTAGCTAAAGATTCATTTTTAGTTGGAGATTTTCCGTTATCAACGTGTCGTCTTATTAACGACTGTCAGTTTCCTTGGTTGATTTTGGTGCCTAGAGTGGCTGGTGTACAAGAAATTTATGAGCTGTCCGCTGTGGATCAAGCACAGTTTTTACGTGAGTCAAGTTGGTTATCGAGTCAAATGGATAAAACCTTCAATGCTGACAAAATGAATGTGGCAGCCCTCGGTAATCAAGTGCCCCAGTTACACTTTCATCATATTGTGCGCTACAAAAACGATTTGGCATGGCCTAATCCTGTTTGGGGAACGCCTACCGTGCCCTATACTCAAGAAGTATATCTCGCCATGCAGCAGACTTTGATGATGGCACTACGAGGTCACAATCAGATGCCGTTTGACTGGCAGATGCAGTAAGCTAACAAATTATCGGATTAAATAGGGTTTCAAGCTCAGAAATAGGGTAGTTTATAACTTTTTAATATCATAACTTATCTTTGTTAGATTCATAATTAAAGGCGCCATTAGAGGCGCCTTTAATTATGTGTTTGTTATTCCTGATTAGGTATTAAATTCCAAACGTACTTCTATACCACCCTGTTTAATGGTTTTCTTTTGCATGATTTAGTGTATATTTAGGAATCTCTACCACCAAGTCTGTGTCTTCGATGTCAACTTGACAAGATAGTCGAGAGTCAGGCTCAAGCCCCCAAGCTCTGTCAAGCAAATCTGCTTCGATATCGTCCATCTCCTCTAAGCTATCAAAGCCCTTACGGACGATTACGTGACAGGTAGTACAGGCTTTGGACATTTCGCAAGCATGTTCAATTTTATAGCCTTTTTCAAGCAAACCTTTACATAGGTTTTCACCGCTTTCAAGTTCAACTTCGGCCCCTTCTGGGCATATCTCATGATGAGGCAGTAATGTGATTTTTGGCATATGACATTCTCGTTATAAATTTTTTAAAAGGTATTAGTTTGGTTTATTCAGACCAAGTATCGGTACTAGTGCCCGCCATAGATTGTTTAACGCTTAGATCCATAATTCGAGCAGCAAAGGAGTCACTCAAGGGTTTAAGCAGAGCTTGTTTGGCTTCAACATCTGCTTTTAAGGCCATCAAGTCTTGCTCTTCTAGATTTGATACTTGTGATGTTGAGACTTCATTTAAGACCTTACCCAGCTGATTCATTGCGAGTTGTAAGTCTGATTGCTCGGAGGTTGAGAGTAACGCATTAAACTCTTCCATAGCAGATTGTAATGCTAGGATTTCGCGTTCAGCTTCAACTTTAGCTTCCAGCAGACTACGAGAGAGTTTGTCTTTTTCAGCATTGTCAAATCCAGCTCGTAACAGCTGCTCTTGTTGCTCATCACTTAAACCGTATGATGGCTTAATTTTAATGTCACTTTGTACGCCTGAAGTAGCTTCATAAGCACTCACAGAGAGCTGACCATTGGCATCAATCTCAAAAGTGACTTCAATGCGAGCAAGTCCAGCTTTCATAGGTGGGATGCCATATAGCTCAAACTGCCCTAAAGAACGGTTATTGGCGACGGTATCACGCTCACCTTGTACTACGTGAATGACCATACCTGTCTGACCATCTTGATAAGTAGTGAAGGTTTGTTTTTTCGCTACTGGGATAGGGGTATTACGAGGGATGATGACTTCGACGAGTCCTCCCATTGTCTCTAGACCTAATGACAGAGGTGTGACATCTAGCAACAACACATTGTTGGATTTATCTTGTTTAATAAGTTGTTCAGCAACCTGAGCGGCGCCTAGGGCCACAACCTGATCAGGGTCTAGATGTGACAGGGGCGCCTTATTAAAAAAGGCGGTAACGGCTTCTTGAATCACAGGCATTCGTGTAGAGCCACCAACCAGTATGATTTCATCCAGTTGTGATATTTCGACATTGGCATCTCGCATCACTTGCTCACAAGCGGCTAAAGTACGACGCGTTATGGGCTCAATAATCTGACGTAAATCCGTAGTCGTTAACGTTCCTTGCCACGGCTTATCACCAATAGATAAAGAGACTTCTACGCTGTCTTTATGGGTCAAGGCTTGTTTATAGGATTCAGCTTGACGAGCAATATGGGTGCGCTGTTGGGCGGTCATATCGGCTGGTTTTAAGCCCGCTTGCTTTAATATCCAACCCATAATTTGACGGTCGATATCATCACCCCCCAATGCACTGTTACCGCCCGTGGCTAATACTTCAAACACCCCTTCTGTCATCTTTAATAAAGACACATCAAAAGTACCGCCACCCAGATCATATATCAAATAGATATGCTCGTTTTTCTCGCCGTTATCATTATTATTTTCTTGATGATCGAGTCCATAAGCCACAGCCGCCGCCGTAGGCTCATTTAATAGCCTAAGTACGGTTAAACCTGCTAAGTTAGCCGCATCTTTAGTTGCTTGTCGCTGAGCTTCATCAAAGTAGGCAGGCACCGTAATCACCGCACCTTGAATACTATCATCCGGTAACGCAGACTGAGCACGATGCGCAAGCGTCCGCAAGATATCGGCAGAAACTTCAACAGGCGAGAACTCTCCTGAAGCAGTGACAAATGACGGCATTGAGTCTGTCGTTGTATCGCTCGACTTTAGCTGATAAGGATGCGAAAATTTAATATCTTTTAGGCTACGACCCATAAAACGTTTTGCAGAAATAATGGTATTTTCAGGGTCGGTTTCAAAATAGGCGAGTGCGTCACTACCCACTAAAGGTAAGTTGTCATTTTCTTTATTACCGTAGTACACGACGGAAGGTAGGAGTGTGTCGATAGCATTTGACTCATCAGAAGCTGAATTTTCGATGAGTGAAGCTTTACCTGAGCGTACAACCGCCACCATAGATCTGGTAGTGCCTAAATCTATACCAAGGGCATACTGATGTTCATGAGGGTTGGCGCTTTGATTGGGTTCAGCAATTTGTAATAGAGACATAACACACTCAATTGGTTGTAGAGGTTAAAATGGCGATAATATAATGTTATAAAGACTTATAGATAGAGGTCGTCATCGTTGTCTTGTTGCTGACTATTGTCGATAGAGGTATCCATATCTTTTTTGAGTTTAACGAGAAACTTAAGCTTCTGAGTCGCATCCATCGCTACTGGCCAGTCTTGATTGAGATAGGCATCATTAAAGCGTGTCGAGTGAGCCTCTATGCGCTGGTCTACTTTTGTTTTTAATTGTTTTATGGTTGCTAAATCAGCCGATGACTCTGCATCATCTAATGCCATACGCATGTCCATCGCATCATCAAGAAAATCTAAATCTGCAATAGAGTGGTCAGTATTTAAGGATTGACCGGATAGCTCGAGTAAGTAATTGGCGCGACTGTCTGGATTTACTAAAATATCGTAAGCATGGTTAATAACCGCAGAACTTTGCCTTGACGAAGGATCGTCCGTCTCAGAGCTTGAAGATAGTTTATCTGGATGATAGTGTTGCTGAAGTTGCCTTAACCGGTTACTTAATTTTATTTTATCAACATCAAAGGAAACTGGTTGCTCAAAGAGAGCAAAAAAATTGGCAAAGGTAGGCGTATTTTCAGACATAGGCTTGGGGTGCTATTAATTGGCTAAAGGTATAAAACTTTTATTCATGCACTGGTAAAAGTCAGCATAGAATATTTAGGCATACTATATGAACTACAATGTACTAAAGTTAAAATATGCTAAAGTTAAAACTGACGAACAATGTCGTCAGCTAAAAGTAAAGTTGTGTATATTGAATGGCTAGGATTGCAAAGAAAAATGGTTTAGTCGTTTATATTAAACGGTAAATGATTCTCCACATCCACATTCCCCTTTTTGATTAGGGTTACTGAATTTAAAGCCTTCGTTCAATCCTTCTACTACATAATCCATCAGTAAACCATCAAGATAAACCATGCTTTTGGGGTCAACAAAGATATTAACCCCTTGGCTTTCGAATTTTTGATCAGCAGCATCAGGTTGATCAACAAATTCTAACACATAGGCCAGTCCAGAACATCCAGCAGTACGAATACCAACTCGAATGCCTTCACCATGACCTCTGTTTGAAAGATAGTCAGAGACGTGTTTTGCTGCACGTTCGGTCAGTTCAATCATTTAGACTTTCCTATTTGTTAAAAATTACTTTAATTGATCTTTTGTTGATACAAGTAAGACCGTATACTCGGTGGACTTAAACTCGTTAATTACTAATAATCTAAATAGCTACTCATATTAAAGTCTACTATTATTGCCCATCAAGTGGCCTTATTAATATACTCAGCTAATAAACGTAACGGATTAACTAATTAAATTTAACGGCTTCTAGTCAAACTTAACAGCTTGTGGTCAAACTAATTTATGCTTCCGTAGAGGTGCTGCCACTTTTAACACGATAGTCATTAATTGCCGCTTTGATCGCATCTTCTGCAAGCACTGAGCAATGAACTTTAACTGGTGGTAACGCTAATTCTTCAGCGATATGTTTATTCTTAATCTCTCCCGCTTGGTCTAAAGTTTTACCTTTAAGCCATTCAGTAACAAGAGAACTTGATGCAATTGCAGAGCCACAACCGTATGTTTTGAAACGAGCATCTTCGATGATACCGTCGTCATTAACCTGGATTTGTAGACGCATAACGTCACCACAAGCGGGTGCACCTACCATGCCTGTACCGACGTTTTTGGCATCCTTGTCCAAATTACCAACGTTGCGTGGATTTTCATAATGGTCAATTACTTGATTACTATAAGCCATGGTGTTACTCCTCGGGTTTAACCTAGATAAATTGTACTATTAAGCTTATTCGCTAAGCGTATTTCAATAAAATAGTTTTAAAGTGTTTTTTAGTAGTGATATAAATGAATCAATGAGCTAATTATTCAATGATCTATTTATTGATCTATTTATTCAATGATCTATAAGTCTTTAATGAGGGTTGGAGGCTGGATAATCAATGATAATTAACCTTTTAACAACCAAATGATACCAGCCAACTCTTAAATCAACCCAACTAATAAATCATACCAGCCAATTCTTAAATCAGCACAGCAATGCTTCTATCAATCCTTCAATCAATACAGCTACCTAAATAAATGTCTAAAAAATAACTGTCTAACTAATTAAGAGACGTTATACCTGATTAATAGCTAATTAAAAATAAAGAACTTTAGAATGAATGCCTGCTAAAATTAATCAGTTGTCAATTAGTGTTCCGCCCATTCGACTGAGTTAAGATCAACACCATCTTTATACATATCCCAAAGTGGCGATAAGTCTCTTAATTTATCGACAGCTTCGTGAATTTGAGTCAAGATAATATCAATATCCTCTTCAGTGGTATAACGACCAAAGCTAAAACGTATAGAGCTGTGAGCTAACTCATCTGGACGACCAATGGCACGTAATACATAAGAAGGCTCTAAGGTAGCTGATGTACAAGCAGAGCCTGAAGATACTGCCATGTCTTTAAGTGACATCATTAATGATTCACCTTCAACAAAGTTAAAGCTAATATTGATGATATTAGGGATACTATGTTCTGAGTCTCCGTTCAGATAAATTTCTTCAATATCTTGAACGCCTGCCCAAAGCTTATCACGTAACTTTTGCGCATGAGCATGATCTTCTTCAAGACGTTTTGCGGCTATCGAAAACGCTTCGCCCATACCCACAATCTGGTGGGTAGCTAAAGTACCTGAACGCATCCCTCTTTCGTGACCGCCGCCATGTTGTTCTGCACGTAGGCGAATACGTGGCTTACGGCGTACAAATAAAGCACCAATCCCTTTAGGTCCATATACTTTATGACCAGAGAAGCTCATTAAATCAATCTTTAATTGCTCAAGATCAATGGCTACCTTACCAGCAGCTTGAGCACCATCAACATGGAAGACAACACCTGCAGCGCGAGTAATTTCGCCAATTGCTTTCACATCGGTTAAAGTACCAAGCTCATTATTAACCATCATAAGAGACACTAAGATAGTATCTTCACGCATGGCTTCCTTCACTTGTTCAGGTAAAATAAGTCCTGTGCTCTTTTGGGGCTCGATGTAAGTAATCTCGAAGCCTTCTTGCTCTAATTGGCGACACGTGTCTAACACAGCTTTATGTTCAATTTTACTGGTGATAATGTGCTTGCCACGACTAGAATAGAAGTGAGCCGCACCCTTAATCGCTAAGTTATCCGATTCAGTAGCACCTGAGGTAAAAACGATTTCACGTGGATCGGCATTAATGAGATCTGCAATTTGCTGACGGGCGTTTTCAACGGCTTCTTCTGCTTGCCACCCATAACCATGAGAACGTGATGCTGGATTACCAAACATCCCATCAAAGGTCATATAATCGGTCATTTTTTTTGCTACCTCAGGATCTACAGGGGTAGTGGCTGCATAATCAAGATAGATAGGACGGTTTATGTTACTCATGCTGGGTTAACCTCACTGGCTGAGAATATAATATTGGGATCAGATGACTCAGTGGCAACCTTATAAATAAGTTGTTGTCGATGAGAGACATCTTTTACATTTTCCATCTGTAATAATTGTTCTAATGAAATATTTTTTAAATATTGCTCGATGTGTTTAGATAGTGCACACCATAGATCATGCGTCAAGCACATGGCGCCACCTTGACAGTTACCTTTACCTTCACACTGCATCGCATTAACAGACTCATCAACGGCTGTAATAATAGCCATGACGTCGATTTCTGCAAGTGGTTTTGCTAAATGGTAGCCACCTGATGCGCCTCGAGTACTGGTTACCAATCCTGCTTTTCTTAATTTAGAAAACAACTGCTCTAAATAAGAAATCGATATTGACTGGCGTTTGGCAATATCAGATAAGGAGACAGCACTTGATGATTCACTATCTTGGATAGCCAGATCAAGTAACGCCGTTACTGCGTATCTTCCTCGAGTTGTTAAGCGCATTCAAGCCTCCGCAAGATCACTAGTGGTTAATGTGAGTGCTATTATAGTTAATCCTGAGTAAAATAGTCAAGATTAATTAGTACCTAATTTGTAAGGCAGCAATATATAATTAAAACAATAAGTTGACGGTTAAAAAATTGCCTTTTTTAGGGTGCTAAAAATATCGACAATAGGGTAGGTTAATACAAGGCTAGGATATCGATCCATAGTATTAGATTAAGTATATTGGCTATAAAGAATGATTAAGTGAGTCATGCGAGGTGAATAATGCAAGAAGATGAGTAATAAGTAACGATGTGCACAGTATGTTGTACTACAAAAATTTAGTCATTAGATGTTAAGAGCCTAAGATGTTAAGAGCTTAAATAGAGGGTCATTAATTTACTAGTAATGTCTTTATGGGATTGGACAGATTTAGAATAATATGCTCTACAAACTAAGGTTAGTTGTACGCTTTAACCATAAAGCTCTATAACTATATAACGCTATAACTACAATAATTAAATTAGTTACCTCAATCTCAACTCTTAATGTAGGCTGCGGCTTTAGCCCAGCATTTTTTGATTAAAGGCCTTGATTAACTGGGCTAAAAGCACCAGCATAAAGTGAATTTCAATAAGTTGATAACAGGGTAATAGTTATAGCGTATAACAAAGTAAACACACAATTCGGGCTTAAAAAGAATAATATTTAGGTCAACCAGCCTATAACCGCAGCAACTGCAATTATTGAAACGATGACTAAGGCGATCAACGTGGTTTTTTGCTTACTTTGTGCTTCTTTCAGGCTAACTTCTAGCGCCCGATTGCGAGTACTCAAGACATTTAATTGCTTCTGCTGCTCTTCTATACGAGCTTTGTAGTTTGGAACCGGGGCGCTTGCTTCTTCTTTTTTTGAGTTGTCTTTACCCTTAAAAGTTTTAATAATACCTTGAATTAAGCTCGCTAAGCCAAGCTGTACCAAGAAGTGGCGGACTTCAGCAACCGTTTCAGTAGCACCGCGCATTGTGAGTTTATTAATTTGAGTGGCATCATTACTTATGAATGAATTAATAATTTGGTGGCTATAAGCATTAATGATGACATGAGGCTCTGAAACTTGTTGTGGCAAGTGAGTATCCAATAATATACCCTTGTTCGTAAAGGTGGCATAGAACTGGGTGTGGGGCAGATAACTCCGAACACAAACCACAGTATTTTTTTGTGCAAGAGGATATACCGCTTTTCGAAGGTTAGGATCAAACCTCAATACAAGGGTAATGACGGACTCTGCAAGTACCAGTACAACATTAAGTAAAGAGCTAGAAATTGAATTTTGACTCATACTAAACCTATTTAAGAATTAAAATTAAGGGTTACTACTGGATTTACCCTAGTATAGAATTTATTTTTAAAAACCTATATTAGAAATATATATAGAGGTATTAACTATAAAAGAGCTTGTGTAACTACTATGAGAGTACTACCACATAAGCAGTCGTCTAAGGTGCTACTATAAAAGGTGTTACTAAATGAGGTGCTAAGATTGGGCACTATAAGTCTAAAAAGCCACTGATATTGAGCACTCTTTAATCGCTAAACGGGGTAAATAATAGCATAAAGAATCGCTTAGGCCATAGGTTCGATTGTCTTAAATGTGTGTGACTTAGTTTAATATCGGTGATAATGACCATAATTTATACTGATAATTTTGCTTATTATTAGCTTATTATAGGCAAAATATACAATAGCGCTTGAAAAAACATGATATTGAGGGTATAAAGTTATTATAAGTAGTGTCACGAGGTATGTTTAGTGCGTTTGTCGAAAATAAAGTGTAAATTTCTCTTGCACATTTCGAGTCCCCTTGTTATAACTGCATTTATGAACTACCTTGTCAAAAAATACTTTAGATTTAATAGGTGCATTTTTTTGCGCTATTGTGTAGTATTTAAAGGCTTGGTGATTGCTTAATAAATTATTGCTTAATGAGTAGTTAAGCGGTAAAATTTACCCCTGAATTTTTAAACTTTAAAGGAATTTTCTATGAATAAATCAGAATTGGTTGATAGCATTGCGGAAAAAAGCGGCCTAAACAAAACTCAAGCTTCAGATGCACTAAATGCTATGATGGAGAGTGTTGGCGAAGCTCTTGAAAATAATGACACTATTTCATTGGTCGGTTTCGGTACTTTTAGCGTAAAAGATCGTAAGGCGCGTACTGGCCGCAATCCAAAAACTGGTGAAGAGTTACAAATTCCAGCAAGCCGCGTACCACATTTTAAAGCAGGTAAAGGTCTTAAAGATCGTTTAAACTAAGCCTAAGCAATGCTATGTTAAGTGAATTAAGTTTCTAATAGTAGACCATAACGCACCTTAGGGTGCGTTTTTTTTGTGTCAGACCTTATTTTCACGTATGATATGGTGTTACCCATTAATTAACCAAAGACTGATATGTACTATGGAATCGATACGAAATTTTCTTAAAAGTTGGCCTGGAAGAATCTTTTTGATGCTTTGCTTATCACCCCTTGTGATTTTGGGGCTTGAGAGTTATTTTAGTGGTGGCGCTAGCGCAAATGAGGTGGCTAAGGTAGGTGATCAATCCATTAGCCGAATGGAATATCAAAACGGTATTAACGCACGTAGAACTCAGCTATTAGAAGAGGGTGTGGAACCTAGTGCGATCAATACGCATGTTTTGAATAAAGAGGTACTTGAAGGATTAATAAACCGGGCCTTATTAAGAAACCAAACCGAACAATTAGGTATGCACGTATCGGATGCTGAGATCAATAACCTGTTGTTAAAAGATCCTCAATATCAAGATCAAAATGGCAATTTCTCGAATGATCGGTTTGCCTTTGCACTGCAGCAGCAAAGAATTACTAAGGATCAATTGTTTGCAGATTATCGCCAACAGTTGAATCTCATGCAGTTATATGCCAGTGTGGCACAAACTGCCCTGTATCCTGAAAAGGAAATCAACGACTTACTTGCCTTGCAATTAGAAACGCGAGATGTATGGGTGTACCGACTACCATGGGAGCAGTATGCAGATAACGTTTCCGTATCAAAAGCTGAAATTGAAGACTATTATAATGAACACAAAAATGAGCTAAATAGTGTGGCGATGGTTGATTTAGCTTATGTAAGACTCGATCCTACCAAAATACCAGTAGATGAGGTAACGGATGAGGAGCTAAAGGCTCAGTATGATGCCTATAAAGCAAGTTTTGTTGGCAATTACACCAAAAAAATAAGCCAAATTCTTCTTACAGGTAATAATGCACAAAATACTATTAATGATATACAGTCACGACTTAAAGCAGGTGAAAGTTTTGAAGCCTTGGCTAAGCAGTATTCTGAAGATCCAGTGAGTAAGTCAAAAGGTGGTGATATAGGTACTTTCAATCCTGAAGCTTTTGGAGGAGATGGACAAATAGTCGCTAAGGCCATTGAGGGACTAAGTAAGGGACAAGTTTCAGAACCTATTAAAACCAGCTTTGGTTATCAGATATTTAAAGTTAATGAGGTGTCTGGCGACGATATGCCAACGCTTGATAGCATCAGAGATGAGTTAGTCGATCAAGTAAAGCGTCAAAAACGTGAGCAGATAATTGCTGATAAAATCACCCGAATTAATGATATGGCAACGGATGGTGTCAGTATTGAAGATATTGCTCAACAAGAAGAGCTGACAGTTCACCAGCTTAAAGACTACACTAAAGTTAACAATAAGACGGAGCTTAGTCAGCCTGCGGTCATCGAGGCGGCATTTGATGACTTTACGATTCAAAATGAATCTGTTAGTCCCAGTATAAAAGTCAATTCAGGAACACTTTGGGTACAGCCTAGTAACTATAGACCGGTAGCACCCTTGTCTTTACAACAAGCAAGCCCACAAATTAAAAATATACTTACTAAGCAGAAGGCCACTGATATGGCACTGGCTGAAGCCAATCGTATTGCTGATATTGGTAACAACAAAGGTATGCAAGCGACTAACGTATCATTCAAATCGCTTAAAAATGTCGATCGTCAAACTACGCAATTAGCGGCAGATGAAAAGGCGATTGCCTTTAGTTACGAAAGTAAGGGGGAGAAACCGGTTGCGGTAGCCACTGAGACTAATACAGGAGCGACAGTATTGATGTTAGGTCCTGTTTCAAAAGGATCTATAAAAGATGTGCCAGCGTCAGAGCTCTCCCAAGCGATGTTTGATATGAGAGATATTCGCGGAAAAGAGCAGTTTAGAGACTATTTAGAGTATTTAAAAATAGCCACACCTATTGAACAAAACGAGTCAATTATCAATGAGGTAGGTGGGTTGTAATGATGCTACCAATAGCTGTTTGCTCACACCTGTTTTACTAAGCTGAAAGATTAATAAGCATAAGCTTTAGTAAAAAATAAATGACTGTTTTGCATGATTATCGTAAATCTCTAAAAAAACCGCTTCATATTGGTATGAAGCGGTTTTTTATGATCTAGCAATAAGGGACTATTTGATGCGTAAGCGGGTCTAGCTTATCATCTTTTATCCGTATACTAAGGCCTAGACTTAAACTTAAACTTGGACTTAAATTCACGTCTGGCCTTAGACTCAAAGTTTAATGACGGAAGTGACGCATACCGGTAAACACCATAGCGATACCATGCTCATTTGCAGCAGCAATAGTCTCGTCATCACGGATAGAGCCGCCAGGCTGTATGATAGCTTTGATGCCTACCTCAGCTGCGTTATCGATACCATCTCTAAATGGGAAAAAGGCATCCGAGGCCATTACTGCCCCCTCAGTTTGTAGATTGGCATGACCCGCTTTGATAGCAGCAATACGTGCCGAGTTGACACGGCTCATTTGACCTGCACCAATACCGATAGTACGTTGATCTTTACCATAGACAATCGCATTTGACTTAACATATTTTGCAACTGTCCAAGTGAACAATAAGTCGTTCATCTGCTGTGGCGTTGGCGTAAGCTCAGTGACTATTTTTAGATCGTCTGCGGTAATCAGTCCTAAATCTTGGTTTTGAACTAACAAGCCACCTGTGACACGTTTATAATCAAATTGTGGTGCTCTATTTTGTGGTGCAGGTAACTCACCACAGGTTAGAACGCGAACGTTCTTTTTCTTTGCAGTGATCTCAAGCACACCCTCTTCAAGACTGGGTGCGATAATCACTTCTGCAAATTGAGTATCAACGATAGCCTGTGCGGTCGCTTTTGTTAATGGCTTATTAAAGGCAATGATACCGCCAAATGAAGATTCTGGATCAGTACTAAAAGCCGTTTTATAAGCGTGAGTCTGATCACTATTGATTGCGACACCGCATGGGTTTGCATGTTTGACGATTACGCACGCAGACTCACTAAAAGACTTAACACACTCCAAGGCAGCATCAGTATCTGCAATGTTGTTATAAGAAAGCTCTTTACCTTGATGTTGCTGTGCAGTAGAAATGCTCCCTGTGGCAGAGTTATTAGCTTCAACATAAAAAGCGGCTTGCTGATGAGGGTTTTCACCATAGCGAAGGTCTTGAGCCTTTTGCAGCTGTATATTGAAGGTACGTGCGAAGCTATCAGGGGCATCAAATGACTTAAGTCGGCTACCTAAAAAGTTTGCGATCATACCATCGTATTGAGCAGTATGCTCGAATGCTTTCACCGCCAAATCAAAACGAGTATTTTGTGATAAGCTGCCAGATGATTTTAATTCGTCTAAAATGGCATCATAATCCTTAGGGCTGGTCACAATTGCTACGTGTTCATGGTTTTTAGCAGCAGAACGAACCATGGTAGGCCCACCGATATCAATATTTTCAATGGCCTCGGCTTTACTAACATCAGGCTTAGCAACGGTTTGTGCAAAGGGATATAGGTTTACTACGACTAAATCAATGGGTCGAATGCCATGTTCACTCATTACAGCGTCATCTTGACCGCGGCGACCTAAAATGCCGCCGTGAATTTTAGGATGTAAGGTCTTTACACGGCCGTCCATCATCTCGGCAAATCCAGTGTAATCAGCAACCTCGGTAACAGGGATGCCGTTTTCAGACAAAAGCCGATAAGTGCCACCAGTTGATAGAAGGTCGTATCCAGCCTCAACCAGACCTTTAGCGAAGCTTTCAATATTTGATTTGTCAGAAACAGAAATAAGAGCGTACGGCTTTTCAGACATAGTTTTTCCTATAGTTGGATAAAAAAGTTAAACAGATGGTGGTAGTAGATTTAAAGTCAAGTTGGGTATTACATTAAATTATACTGTTGCATCTTTTTTCTTAAAGTGCCTCGATTAAGCCCCAATATCTTTGCCGTTTTTGATTGATTACCTTCCGTTTGATTGAGAACAACTTGCAATAGGGGCTTTTCAATCTCTTGTAAGATAGTGTGATAAAGATTGGTTGGTACTTGACCTTCAAGCTCAATAAAGTATTGTTCAACAGCATGTTGGACATGATGGCGAAGCGGAGTACGACTATCAGATAGAGAATGACTTATCGCTTCTAATGAAGACGTATCAGGATCGTTACTAGGGAAAGAGGAGAGGTGGTTATTCATAATAAAAGTCAGTTTAGTGCGGATATAAAAGCAAGTGGTTTAAACCTCATTCTATCATTAGAATAGTGCCTAGAACCATGGTTTAATATAAAACGTTTAATATATAAAAGGCACTATTTATTCAATGTGAATGTTTGGTTAAGGTATAATTTACAAAGAGTTGCTAAGAATAATGCTCAATCATTCGCCATTAAATTTACCCGAAAGACGATGCCAGTGTGAGTCTTCCTGTTTTGAATAAGCATGATGACCGTCTATATCAAACCAAGGTTGGTAAGCAGTTTTGACATCGTCTAATTGTTCTGAGATTAAACCCGCCAGTACTATACGACCTTGAGGCTGGATTAAAGTTGCTAGATAAGGCGCTAGTTCCATCAAGGGTTTAGCAAGAATATTGGCCGTAATAATATCTGCTTTAGCAATCTTGCCTGTCTCAAATTCTTTAGCAAAATCTTCAGGTAAAAAAGCTTTCAAAGAATTATCAACCTCATTTCGTTCAGCATTTTGATTGGTCGCTAATACCGCTTGTGGATCAATATCCACACTATAAACCTGCTTGGCGCCTAATAATAGGGCTGCAATACCCAATATACCTGAACCACAGCCATAGTCGATAATGACTTTGTTCTCTAACTCTTGATCGGTTAACCAATCAAGACAAAGCCGAGTTGTGGCATGATAGCCAGTACCAAAAGCCAACCCCGGATCCATCATAATGTTAATTGCCTCTGGATTAGGCGGGGTCATCCACTTAGGAACAATCCATAAATTATTAATACATTCAATGGGAACATAATGTGACATCCATTCGCGTTCCCAGTCAGTATCAGCCAGCGCAGTTGTCCAAACCCGTCGTGCATTCACTTGAACGGCGATAATTTGTGCGACGGCTTCAAGATTTTGGGCATTATCTGCGGTAAATAACCCTGTTAATACAACCTCATCCCACAGTGGAGACTGTCCAGGTAGAGGCTCAAACAAGGGTTGATCCCCTGCGTCTTCAAGGCTAATGGATAATGCACCTTCTTCTAATAATAAGCTCTCTGCCAACTCAACGTCTTGTTTAGCGCATTGTAGATGTAGTTGTTGCCAATCCATAAAAATCCTTATTTCATTTAGGTCAAAAAACAAGCTATTTTAAGCTATTGTGCAAGTGCTGCGTTTGCTTCGTTTATAACACGGACATTACCTTGAGCTTGTGCCGCTTTCAAGATAACTTGCCAAAGAGCTCTCTTTCTGGATGGTGTAGTCGCGACGACTAAACCACGTCGTGCCATTGCCTCAGCTTTTAGCGGTTGGTTTTGCTTCAATGCGACTTGACCTAGATAAAAATAAACCGCTGAAGATTGAGGCGCTAAGCGTTGAGCACGGGTAAATGTACTTTCTGCAGCCGATATTTGACCTTGACGTAGTTGTGAAACCCCTGTATCCATAAGCTTTTGGAACGCTGGAATATTCGTACCATCTTGTAGAGTGGTATTTGAGGTATTGGTACGCCCTCCTTGTTGCGAATTTTGACGCGCTTGTTCTAAAAGCTGCTGTTGAGTTGTCCGGGCATCAGGTTTAGGTGGGGTGATTATAATGACAGGGGGAGGTCTTACTGGAGATGTGTCAGTATTTGTATTCGAAGAGGGGGACTGAGCATTTGATGTACCAAATTGACTGTCATCATTTTGATTTACCGGTGCCTCAGCAGAGGGAGGGTTAGACTCAAAAGAGTCTGGTGTCTCTGGTTCATCGATAGGATAATTCAGATCGACGTCATCATCCATACTTTCATCATCACTATTAACACTATAACCACCATTATAGTCACCATTTTCAAGTGTTGTTGTCGATGAGGTGGTTACTGGCTCTATCTGATGAGTTACTGGCTCTGTCTGATGAGTTACTGGCTCTGTCTGATTAATTTGCGTATTTTGATTGGGTGTTGATGGCAGTTTATCTTGAGTGGACTGGCCAGTTGCTGTCGATTGCGATTTAGGAGTATTTTGAGTAGGGTAGGGTAGGGTGCTGGTAGTTTGACAGCCATTTAAGCCCCCTAGCATGACTATCCCTAAAGTCGACGCCGTTAAAATCGATTTAAGTTGTAGGGATTTGGTTTGGGCAAAACTGTACATATTCATGGGTTAAGTCCGAGTGAGGTACTATTCATGTACTATAGTCAACGAACTACTAAACGGTTACAGTGTTAACCTCGTTAAGCCTACTCGAGTAGTACTTGCACTCGGTTGCCTTGTAACCATTTTAGGCTTCTTTGACTATAATGTCACTGTTAAGTACTGATAAATCTATCATTAGAGTGTGATAAGGCACGAACAAACTACTTAGACAAAATAGTAAGTCACTTAATAGTAAGTCACTTATAGTCAAACTCAAATAGTCAAACACTAATGGTAGTATGAAAATGCGTAGCGGCCGATGTAACACAGCTAAATCAATATTTTAGGGTCTAAAGCTAACAGTAAGCGTTATTTAAAACCATTCTAAAGCTTTGTCATACCAAGTATCGCCTTCATTAGCGTTACCTTGACCATTAGAAGGCTCTTCATCTGAAGGTTGACCGTTGTCTATAGCACCATCAGGGCCTACTGGCGCAGTGGCACTTTGCTCGCCTTGTTCAGTGCTCTGTGCTGGGTCTTGGCGGCTTTGTTCAATGAGAGAATCGCGTTGATCATTAAACCACTGCAACTGTCGGCGGGCTTGTTCTCTTTGATAAACGTCAAGGGCACAAGCACTGGCTTCTTCGGGTAGATTCTTTGTTAATACCGGAAGATAACGGGCGCTTTCACAAGATTCATGAGACAATTTCCCAGTACCATTTTCAAGCCATAACCATTCGACTGAGTCTGGCTGCACCAGATCAACAGGACTTAAACGTAGGCGACTCATAAAGTCTTTCCAGATAGGCAAAGCACCACTACCTCCACTTAAGCCAATAGGTTTGTTGTCATCTCGACCGACCCAGACGACACTGACATAATTACCACTATAACCGGCAAACCATGCATCACGATAATCATTGGTAGTGCCTGTTTTGCCTGCTAAATTTAGGTTACTACCTAAAGACTTTAAGGAGCTGGCTGTGCCATTTTTTACAACTTCTTGCATGGCATAGTTTGTTAAATAATTGACATCAGGTGGTATACTACGCATGGTCTCAAGCCCAGAGCGTTGCAATATTTTACCACGGTTATCGACCACTGAGCGAATACTGAAGATAGGCGTACGAAACCCTCCAGCTGCGACTACTTGATACATACCAAGCATATCCATTGGACTAAGCTCAACAGAGCCTAAAAATAAAGAAGGGTAGTTTGGTATTTCTTCTTTTATACCTAAGCGGTGAAGCTGATTTATAAAGGTGCCCACACCAAATTCTAAACCTGTATTAACGGCTGCAAGATTGTATGATTTTGCCAATGCAGTGGTTAAAGGCACATAACCATGATCTCGACCATCATAGTTTTTTGGACTCCAAGTCGTGCCATCCTTTAAGGTTACTGTCACTGGACTATCATTAACGGGACTGGCAAGATTGTATTTGCCACTTTCAAGAGCCGTCATATATATAAAGGGCTTTAGCAAAGAGCCCACTTGACGTTTGGCATCCACTGCACGGTTAAACCCTGTAAATTCGCTACCACTACCAACAGCGGCAATCAATTCACCTGATGCAGGATCTGCACTCAACAAGGCTGCTTGTAATGGCTTGGTTTTACTGCTGCGTTTGCGAAGCGTGCTCAGTTGCTTCTCCACTGCGGCATCTGCTGCAAACTGTGCAATAGGGTCTAAAGTCGTAAATACCATCAAGCCTTCATTTTTCAAGTCGTCTTGATGATAATTGGTTTGAAGCTCGCGTTTAACAATATCTAGAAAATCGGGGAAACGGCTTTTACCAACGCTCGGCTTTTCAACGACATCTAAAGGCTGGACAATCGCTTCTTCATAGGTTGTTTGATCAATTTTACCTGTGGCAAGCATATTAGCTAAGACGGTATTGCGTCTTTCAAGAGCGCGTTCGGGATTACGACGAGGATTGTAGTAGCTGGTACCTTTAGCGAGACCAACTAGCAGAGCTTGTTGGTCAATGCGTAACTCTTTTAAGGGCTGATTAAAATAAAATTGTGAGGCTAATCCAAATCCATTGATGGAACGATTGCCATTTTGACCTAAGTTAATTTCATTAAGGTAAGTTTGTAATATTTCATCTTTATCGTAGTGCAGCTCTAACAGTAACGCCATCACCGCTTCATTAGCTTTGCGTTTTAGGGTCCGGTCAGAATTCAAATAAAAGTTTTTGATCAACTGCTGGGTAATCGTAGAGCCACCCTGCATTGAACCGCCTTTCAGGTTATTGTATATAGCACGACCAATCCCTTTAATAGACACTCCTTTATGCTCATAAAAGCCCCTGTCTTCAGTAGCTATTAATGCGTCGATAAGTGGCTGCGGAATATCTTTAAGAGGTAATACAATGCGGTCTTCGTTATTGTCAGGATATATACCACCAATCGTTACCGGCTCAATACGGACTATTCCAGTGTCATTGGGCTGGGTACTTTGAATGGTAACAACTTTAGAGTTGTCAATTTTAATCTTAATAACTTGTTCAGGATCTGTATCATTGGCACTATATTTAAAGCCACGGGTATGAATGGTATATTGACCTGCAGACTTGTTATAGGTGCCCGTTCGATCATAGTTAGAGCTGGATTTATAATTCAGCATCTCTAACCACGAGTCTAGATTTTTAGTGGTTAGCGTCGCCCCTTGGTATATCTCCAAGGGACGCGAAAATACTTTAGCGGGTATATTCCAGCGTTTCCCTTCAAACTTGGTGGTAATAACCTTGTCTTGTTTAACTAAATACATTGCCAGAACGAGCATACCAACAATGATAATAATCAGTAATATAAACCCAATAACAGAACCCTGCTGATGATGAGGGTTGGGTATTTTGCCAGATCTTAAATTAAAATCTGTACTTGAATTAGGGTTATTTACTTTAGGGTTGCTAAGAAATGAGCTTGAGTTAAAGGGCTTTTGTTGCACGATTGATTTACCAACATAAAAAAGACCTGATTATAATGACGTAAATTAGGTAAATTTTCAACGTTAATGGCGAGTAAAAGGTAACTTAACTGGTGTTTTAACCTTATTTTCATTCTTTTTCCATAACTTTTATAATTGCTTAATCAATGAAACAATGAATTGGTATATTTAATTAATAAACTTAGAAACTCGTATTCACAATCATTAATTGCTATTTTCGTATTAAATAAGACACTATTTCTTAAAAAGTAGGATTAAATAGAATGACTATTTAGCCTTATACCCCGTTCTCAACTTATTAACATTCAATTTAGGCTGGTCCTTTTAGCCGTGCAAATAAAGACCTTTAATTAAAAACGCTGGGCTAAAACCACCGCCTACGTTAAGAGTTGATAATGAGGTCCTTATATATCCTCGCAATGATCTATTTTATTCTAAAAATTTCAAAATTCAGCGTATGAATACAGATTCTTTGGTCAACACAGTCTTCAATTCCTAGCCTTCAATGTGTATTAAGCTATGGCGCCAAACTATCTTGTAAAACTATCATGTCAAACTATCGCGTCATAAAAATAAGCTCCACTATCCTTACAATAAACTGAAACGATGTATGGTTATGAAAGAATGACAGTTAGCAGAAGGTCTTAGGAGTGAGATTCCTGATACAATATAGGTGACTAAATAGTGACATTGCATAGGCTACGGTAGTGCAATAATTTGTATGAGAACCTGTAAAGACACGAACTCATAGGACTGACGCAAGACCAAATTTAAAAAGTGAGAAACAATAGGGGCTGTATAGAATTGATTCATGGTACAGGCGGCGGCTATTTTATAGACAATATGCAGTGAAATTTTTGACGATTAGTCAGTCTAAGTTAGACAATTTCGCAATAAATTGGCATAAAATAGTTCCGCCTCTGAGAACGGATTAAGCAAAGCACTGCTTTGCCCGTTCGCAAGGCGAGAGCTATGCTCGAGTTAGGCTGATGCTAAAATTGCTCCAGACGGTGTTGCAAATCTAGCTAAGGTCTAGACATTATCGTCGTTTTGCGCCTAGTCTAGGTCAATTTTAGCTATCAGCAGTCCTAATTAATCAATTCTATATAGCCCCTAAGCAAGCAACAACCAGTAGGAAACAAGATAACTTGAAGCAAAATAGTGTAAAAGAACAGCCAGTTGATAAGTTACATCATAATTTCTCAGAAGATATTGATGAGTTGGTGTTACCGCCTGACGGACATTGCTTTCACTGTGGAGAGCCAGTTCCTAACCCTCCGTTTACGGCTAACGTGTTGGGTGAATCACGTTTAATGTGCTGTATGGGGTGTCAGCTAGCGGCAGAAAGTATTGTAGATGCCGGTCTCGAACAATATTACTTAGATCGCTCAGAGATAAATCGTACTGCCAGCTTGCCAACTGAGCTTGAACGTTTGCAAGCCTATGATCATGATGATATTAAATCGCAATTTGTGTATAACTCTCAAGGGAAATCTGTTGCCGAGCTTTCTGTCAGTAACTTGCGATGCGCAGCTTGTACTTGGCTAATTGAAAGTCGTATGTATGAATTAGAGGGCGTAGATAAGTGCCAAGTTAACTTAACCAATCAGCGTATGCGTGTGGTATGGGACGAAGATAAACTGCCGATTAGTGATATCTTGGCCACCGTCAATAAAATTGGCTACGAAGCTAAGCCTTATCGGCAAGATACCCATGAAGCAATGCTTGAGCGTAATAATAAAAAAATGATGATACGCTTGGGTATTGCAGCCTTGGGTGCCATGCAAGCGATGATGTTCGCCGTTGGTATGTACTTCGGTAATTATAGTAGCTATGGGGGCATGCTTTTAGAGCAACGTGACTTTTTACGTTGGGTCTCCTTATTTGTCAGCATTCCAGTATTTTTCTATTGCGCTGTGCCGTTTTTTTCATCTGCTTGGACGGCAATAAAATTGCGCCAAGTTAATATGGATGTCCCCGTCAGTATTGCCTTGTTTGTAACCTTTTTTGCCAGTCTTTATGCCACACTTACTGGCAGTGGTGAGACTTACTACGACTCCGTCAGTATGTTTGTATTTTTCTTATTAGCGGGTCGTTATATAGAGCACAATGCCCGTCTAAAAGCCGCCAACATGGCCAATGATTTGGTAGTGGTGGAGCCCACCTTAGTACAAAAAATTACCAGTGTCCCAGAGCTTGTCGCACAGATAAATTCGTTCAGAATATCAGAACCCAGCACAACACTCAGTGACTCTGAAACGAGCTACTTTCAAGCACGTACTAGTGATGAAAACGCAGTATTATTAACGCCCTCTCAAACAGAACACCTCAAGCAGCTAGGTCAATTAATACAGTTAGCTCAAAGATCTAAGCAGGCAGACGCTCATGCAAGTGATAGCGATCGTGACCTCGAAAAAGAAACTAAAAATATAATCAAAAATGCAACTAAAAAAGAAACTAAATCAGTCACTGCTAATGCGCTAAATATTGGCGATGTCATTATGATTGAGGCGGGTAGTGAGGTAGTGGCAGATGGCATATTGTGCAGTGAGACTGCCACCGTCTCTCAAAGCTTACTGACTGGTGAGAGTCTACTAATCGTAAAGCGCAGAGGTGATAAAATTATCGGCGGATCTCAAAATGACAGCCAGCCTTTTATAATGGTGGTCACAGAGCTACCAGAGAACAGTCAGATTGCCCTAATAGATCGCTTAATGAATCGGGCCATGAGTGAAAAGCCTCAAGTCGCAGAGCAAGCGGATAGATGGGCGCGGTGGTTTGTGGCTCGTATATTATTGTTGTCCATCTTTGTCTTTATAGGCTGGTACTTTGTCGATCCGTCACAAGCCCTATGGTCGACAGTAGCAGTGTTAGTCGCCACTTGTCCTTGTGCATTATCCTTAGCCACACCGATAGCGCTAACCGTATCTACCAATAGGCTGGCAAGTTATGGGTTTTTGACGACTCGTGGTCATACTATCCAAACGTTAGCCGAAATAACCCATGTGGCCTTTGATAAAACGGGCACCTTAACCTATGGTAAACCAAATCTTCAATATATCGATAATCTAACAAGAGATACTAACGTCTATGCAGGACGCGCAACTCAGGATTCTAAATCCCTTACATTGACTCATGACGAGGTACTATCCATTGCTGCTGCGTTAGAGATTGGTAGTCGGCATCCTATTGCCAGTGCCTTGTTAGATGCTGCCTATCAACTGCACCTGCCTGCTGTAACAGAGTTGCAACACCATGCAGCAGGAGGCGTTGAGGCAGTGGTAAGTGATATTGGCGGTGATTATAAGTATCGATTGGGTCATGTCGATTTTGCTTTGAATAAAGACATCAAAGATATTGACGAGAGTCTACATGTAGATGACATTGGAAATATGACCTATCCCTTAGAGCTAGATCAACATCAGGCGAGTACCGCGGTTATGTTAACTTGTCGCTTGACTACAAACCCTTGTGATGAAAAAGCTAGTAATGAAGAAGAATGGCAACCTATCGCCTTGTTTTATTTTAACGATAAGACCCGTGATGGTGTAGGGAAGATGATATCAGCTCTTCACGCTCAAGATATTAAAACAGTTGTCTTAACAGGTGACCCCAGTAAACATGCGCAAATAGTGGCGAAGCAACTGGGTATTTTTGATGTTCGTTATGGTCTATCTCCCTCAGACAAAGTAAATCATATTAAGCAGCTTCAGCAGCAAGGTCACGTGGTAATGATGGTGGGTGATGGCATTAATGATGCACCGGTATTGGCAGCGGCAAATATTTCAACTGCAATAGCGGGTGCTGCTGATTTGGCACAAGTCTCCAGTGACAGTGTGATTTTAAATGGTAAAGTATCCTCTGTTTATGATGCCAAACGCATTGCAGATAAAGCGCATAACATTATCGGACAAAACATACGCTGGGCCATTGGCTATAATTCATTGGTGTTATTACCGGCAGCTTTCGGCTATGTACCGCCTTGGTTGGCTGCTATAGGCATGTCCTTTAGCTCACTGGTAGTTGTGTTAAATGCCCTACGGTTAAAACGTGCTTAACTTCTATGTTTAAGTATTTAATTTCTATATTTAAGTACTTAATTTTTATGTTTAAGTATTTAATTTCTATGGTCACGTGGAGTAGTGACGTACTGGATAATAAGCAAATCTAGGGGGTAAAAAAAGTATGAAATTTTGACAGGCAGAATAATGAATAAAATAGATGACAAAGTGAATCAGCGTGAGCGTTTTTCATAAAAAAAGGGGGCATTAAATGAATTAACGCCACCCTTTTGTATTAGCAACTTGTATTAGCAATAGATCTAAAGCTTAAATCAAAGTCACATCAAGCTTAATCTTGGAAGTGACTTAATAGACGCATGAATTCAAAGTACATCCATACTAGTGTGGCTAAGATACCGATAGCAAATATCCATTCGTACTCTTCAGAAACACCTGCTGCAACACCACGTTCTATATTATCGAAGTCTAAAAGTAAGCTAAATGAGGCAATCACCACCACAAACAAACTAAAGCCAATGGCGATGAGACCACCAGTTTGGAAAAGGAAAGGCAGAGTAGAACCAAATAAGATGAAGCCCCACTGAACGATGTAGATGAGCATAATAGCGAAAATAGCAGACATCATAATTGAGCGGAACTTTTCAGTGACTTTAATCATACCAGAGCGGTATAAGCCAAGCATGACTGCAGCCGTTACAAAGGTAGCCGCTAATGCATTGGCGGGTATACTAGGGTCAATACTCATAAATAATAAGGAGACACCGCCTAGAAATATACCCTCCAATATGGCATAGGGCGCTGCTAAAGATTTGGCCTTTTGTGGTCGAAAAGCCATGTACAATGCTAAGCCAACGGCAGCAAACATGCTACCGAAGGAAACCATGTGAGCCATGCCAAGACTCATGCCACCACTCATGATAAAAAAGAAAAAGCCTAATGCAGCGATGGCACTTAAACCTAACAAGAAACTGGTTTTGTGTACCACGCCTTTGACGGTCATCGCTCTACCGCCGACGGCAAGTTCAGTACGACTGACAATAGGATTTGCCATAATCTTGATTCCTTTAAAAGCTGATAATTATCTTAAATATGACACGAATACTATTTAAACCATAACTAAAATAGTTTTAAAAAATAAGTTAAAGTTTAATAAGCATATTTGTTGACTATAATAGCTTATATGGATAAGTCTAGTAAAGATATATTGAATCTGTCATATGTTGGGCTATTGCAGCACCATTATCTTCTCTAAGCAAAGAGTTAAGTTTCAAAATTAAATAACCTCAAATCCATACTATTTTGCTATTAGTCAGTAAATATTCAATTGCTCATAGACTTGACTAAACATAACGGACATTTAACCCAGGGCCATTTGGAATTAAATCGAGCGGCTGAAGATAGATACAACTTTACGATTCGGTTTAAAGGTGCTAAGTAGGTCTGATATTAGTGAAGTAAATCCAATAATGTGGTACGCTACGACCTAACATTAAGGAGACTGAATTAGGTTTTTAAAATCCTAGTGTGGATAACCAGTAAGGATAAAAAAACGTGATTCAAATATAGACTATGGTGCCGTCAAATATAGTGACGTAACGCAATTCTTTATGTCGGCAGATGCACCTAATAAGAACCTAACCTCTTTTTTTCGTTAACCGTATACTGCTGCTTTTAGCGACAGTTAATGATTAGGGTACGATTTATAGATGCCTGCTCGAAGAACGTTTAAACTCTATTGAAACTGTTAACGACCTATTTTATAAGCTGAATTCTATGGAAAGCTCTTTGCAGTCCGATATATCACCTAACTTATCTGCTACACCTCATTCTCATTCTGTAAAAAATCCGGCCTTTAGGCAGATAGGTCTGATGGGGCGAGCTCGTAAACGCGGTGTCATCACCACCATTCATGAAATTAGTCAGCGAGTCAATGAAATGGGACTTAATCTCATGATTGATGCTGAAACCGCAGGATTACCAGACTTAGACATTGAAAAGCTAAATAATATTCAAATTGTGAAGCGCAGTTTATTAGGTCAAATATGTGATTTAGTCATCGTGGTGGGTGGGGATGGGTCCATATTGCAAGCGGCCCAAGCATTATCACGCTACAAAGTGCCTGTTTTAGGAGTGAACCGAGGACGTTTAGGGTTTTTAACGGATGTAAACCCAGATGAGGTGGATATAAAACTTCGCCAAGTTCTGATGGGCGACTATCAGTTGGATCAGCGGTTTTTATTAACTATGGAAGTGCGTAAAGATGGTGAAATCCTGCATCAAGATATGGCCTTAAATGATGTGGTTTTACATGCGGGAAAATCAGTTCATATGATTGATTTTCAGTTAAAAATTGATGGTTTAGATGTGTATCGCCAACACAGTGATGGGTTGATTGCTGCGACGCCAACCGGTTCCACTGCGTATGCGTTATCAGGAGGTGGACCTATTATTCATCCTAGTCTTGATGCCATATGTTTGGTGCCAATGCACCCTCATACCTTATCAAGTCGACCTATTGTCGTCAGTGATAAGAGTGAAATTATCATTCGTATTCATAAAGATAACCGAACGCAGCCTATGGTTAGTGCTGATGGTAAGCCAAGTATTCCCTTAGAGCAAGACCATCGGTTACATATTCGCAAACACCCTGACAAATTGACATTATTGCATCCACCTGGATTTGACTTTTATAAGGCATGTCGTACTAAGTTGAACTGGAATGTTCATGCAGAAGAGTTCACGTTAGATGGAGAAGATGATTAAAATCTGTTTGAATATCAGAAATGTCTTCTCAAAGTTGGTTATACCGCTTCTACGAAATACTTCATCCTTGTTAGACTTATTTAGGCTATCTTAACTTGCTTATTGTAGTGTTTACATTTTGTAGCGTTGGTATTGGACATTCTTGTTCGGTTGATTTTTAGATTTGGTATTCGTTTAAATTTTCAGCAAATGGTATTAAATAAGCGTGTTTAAGTTCTATCATTTTTGCTCCTTTTTTTGTAGAGAGGTTTATCATGAATAAAGAAGACGTTTTAGCGGCAATGACACCGGAGTTGGTAGAGTCATTTCGTGCTGCAATAGAATTAGGCAAGTGGCCTGATGGTCGCAAACTTACCGCTGAGCAACGTGAAACTTGCTTGCAAGCGGTGATGATTTGGGAACATGAAAACCTACCGCCTGAAGAGCGTATTGGCTATATTCATAAGCCTGTCAAAAAAGATGGCAGTGTGGTGGGCGAGGAGTGTGATGTCGAACATGACCGACATTACCCTAATTTACCTAACCCATCTGGCAATATTCAGCCCGTTAAGTTTCGTTAGGTATGTGAAGCATTGTATAAGCGACTTAATAATATAGGGCGTGTGGAACATTCGACCATGGCTATCAGCAGTGCTAATTTGCGAATGTTCCACACGCCTTAATAAAAAAAAGACTAACTTTATTTAAAGTTAGTCTTTTTTTGCGTGAATTGAAAACTAGTCGCTAAGTAAACGATTAGATATTTTTAACATCGACGCTAGGACGGAGGGTTAATGGATTTTTTTCCATTAAGAATGCCTGCCAACCCCAGTGAATAAAGTTTCTAATATTGGGATGATCGGTACCATTTGGGGACGCTAATACAGAATCGTAATGCTCACCAAAAAGTTTTAAGGTATCGAGCTGATTTAGATTATGCAGTTTAGCAAAGCCAAATACTTTAGCGCTACCTTCATTTTCCCCTATGTCATTATGAACATCACCATTGGTAAAGCTCACTGGGGTGTAACGGTAGAAGTCATCGATGAAATTTAGCACATCGTTAAAACTTATAGCCTTTTTACTTAGTCCATTTAATAGCGCAGACACATCAGAACTACGAATACTCATAATCGCCTCATTAACCATTTATTAACTAAGATGTAAATGACAATCCTTTAATATACTAACTTTTATTAAAAATATTAATAAAAATGCTATCTATTAAAGAAGTCATCATCATCAAATGACGTCGGAAAATTACCTTGCTCTAAATGTTTCATTTGCGATTGCATAGCACGTTCATGCTGAATACGCTGATAAATCTCTTCACGATGCACCGCAATGTCCTTGGGAGCATTGACGCCAATACGGACTTGATTGCCTTTTACGCCCAAAACAGTGACGCTTACTTCGTCACCAATCATTAATGTTTCACCCACACGACGAGTTAAAATTAACATGCGTCACACTCCTTATGTCGCAATAAAAAATATTGGCGAATGCCAAAAAATAAATTAGTCATAACGTTGCCCATTTAGTTTGCCCTTAATAGAGGCGACCTTTAACCTCAAAAGCCCTGTTGAAATATCAAAACGATAAAACACATGTTTTAAATACTATGACATTAATGTACGTAGTAATTTCAAAGTGGCATTGAGGTTAATGATGTATTTGCCCTAAGTAGAAGTTTATATTAGCAAAACAGCGAATTTAAACTTTACTTAAATACATCTATATAGGCCGTAATCAAACGGATTATTATAAGTCTTTAAATGCCATCTGTCATTTAGCTTTCTAAACTTGTAACATTATATATACGCTTAACTGAGATTAGCGATTTAAAACTGAGCATTTTAAAACTAAGCTTTATTTTCCAAAAAAGTGATAAAGTTGTTTAAATGACAATAAAAATCCTTTAAATCTAGATAACGCATTAAATCTAACAGATAGCACAAATATTATACCAGTTTATAACTGTTTAAACATTTGAATAGCTCATGGTTAAAACACTTAAACAATTGAATAGAATGGTATTTATTATATATTTTAAAGACTTTAATCAACAAGTAGCTAGATACCTGCTACTTTACTTTCCCCTTCTGCTCTATCTAATCCGAAGGCGGTGTGCAGTGACTTAACCGCTTTTTCAAGATGCTGCTCTTTAATCAGCACAGATATTTTGATTTCACTGGTTGAGATCATTTGAATATTGATGTTATTTTCTGCCAAAACTTGGAACATCTTACTGGCAACACCTGCATGAGAGCGCATGCCAACCCCTACCAATGATACTTTTACCACATCGCTATTACCATGAATTTCCTTAGCTTCAATATCTTGTTTGATATCTTCAAGAATACTAATCGCTTTTTCGAAATCTGGACGGTTGACCGTGAAGCTAAAATCTGTCATGCCTTGATCAGATAGATTTTGTAAAATCATATCTATTTCAATATTAGCGTTACTAATTGGGGTTAAAATAGACGATGCAACACCGGGGTGATCAGGGACGCCTCGCACTACAATTTTAGCTTCATCTCTATTAAATGCTATACCTGAAATAACGGGCTGTTCCATGTCGTCTCCTTCGTCTACTGTAATCAGTGTGCCAACGTTTTGGCGGAATGCTTCATCAAAGCTACCATCTTGACCTTCATCAAAGCTTGAAAGTACCCTCAACGGTACTTGGTATTTCCCAGCAAATTCCACAGCTCGAATTTGTAATACTTTTGAGCCAAGGCTTGCCATTTCAAGCATTTCTTCGAAAGTTATCTTATCTAATTTGCGCGCTTTAGAGGTAACTCTGGGATCAGTTGTGTACACCCCATCAACGTCGGTATAAATTTGACACTCATCGGCATCTAGAGCAGCTGCCAGAGCCACGCCTGTGGTATCAGAACCGCCACGACCTAGAGTCGTAATATTGCCCTCAGCATCGATACCTTGAAATCCTGCCACTACCACAACGTTACCGTCATCAAGCTGAGCTCTGATTTTCTTATCATCAATAGCTTCTATACGCGCTTTAGAGTGGGTGTTATCAGTACGGATAGCGACTTGACCACCTGTAAATGAACGGGCGCCGATTCCCAACTCTTGGATCGCCATAGATAATAGAGAAATAGAGACCTGTTCCCCAGTTGATACCATTTGATCATATTCTCGAGGATCAGGCATTCTACTAATTTGATTGGCGAGATCGATTAATCGGTTCGTTTCACCGCTCATGGCTGAAACGACGACAATAACCTGATGTCCATGGTCATGCCAGCGCTTTACTCGCTTAGCAACATTTTTGATGCGGTCGATACTTCCCATCGATGTACCGCCGTATTTTTGTACAATCAACGCCATGATAAACCCTTCAAATTAAATGTTGGTTGTCTTCACTTTACTATTAAGGTAGCTAATATTAATATCGCTATCGCCGTTAGCAAGAGGGATGACAAGTTCGTTAAAATAACGCACTATACCCAGTTATAAGAACTAGGGATAGAGCTAATATTAACATGATTAGTCAGTTTATATTTAACAACCTAAGACACTAAGACCACAGTAAAATGCCAATCACAGTAAATGATGAATTAAGCGATAGTCAATGTGGTAATAGATATTAACTGCTTTTACTAAGTTAGATTAGCTAAGCTGTGTAGCAAGCCATTCTGGTAGCTTAGTCATAACTGACTCAAGATTGTCACTATTAGGCGCGCCACCTTGCGCATAGTCAGGCTTGCCACCCCCTTTTCCGCCCAGTTCACTCGCTAAATGACGGATGATATCACCCGCTTTAATATCGCTTGTTAACGATTTGCTAACTGAGGCAGCTAATGCTAACTGATCGTCTTTTTCGCCAACGAGTATGATGATAGTGTCTTGTAACTTGGACTTGATATCATCCATAAGACCTCGTATAGCCTTGCCGTCAATACCCGCTACTTTGGCAATCAATACTTTTTTATCTGCAATCGTTTGCACGTCATCCACCAAAGTAGCAGCTTGGGCGCTGGCTATTTTTTGATTGAGACGTTCGATCTCTTTTTCAAGTTCGCGTTGTTTGTCCGCCATACTTTGCACACGATCAGCGACTTCAGGACGTTTGGCTTTAAGCTGGTTGGCAAGCGTTGTCAGTTGATTATCAGCTTGCTGCACATAACGTAGGGCGCCCATACCGGTTAACGCTTCAATACGTCTGATACCCGCAGCGATACCCGACTCTGAGGTGATTTTAAATAGACCAATATCGCCTGTACGCTGAACATGTAAGCCACCGCATAACTCGATAGAGAAGGGTTTATCTACCCCGTCTTGATAGTCATGGGTTCCCATTGTCAAGACACGGACGGTCTCACCATACTTCTCACCGAATAAAGCTGCCGCCCCTTTTTTCATCGCCTCATCAATGTTCATAAACTCAATTTGGGTTTCAACGTTGGCTTGAATCTGTTCATTAACCAACCGTTCAATGGTTAGCAGATCTTGCTGGCTGACGGCTTGATCATAAGAGAAGTCGAAACGAAGAACCTCGCTTGAGACCAACGAGCCTTTTTGAGTCACGTCATTACCCAGTACTTTACGTAATGCGGCATGCAATAAGTGAGTTGCAGAATGGTTTCTTGCACTCGCCGATCGTATCGCTGAGACAACATGCGCTTCAGCAGATTGATTGGGTTTGATATCTCCCATATTCACGACGCCATGATGAATAATGGCTTGACCTGACTTTTTGGTATCCTCGACATGGAATACACCAGAGCTGGTATGGATGTCACCCATTTCACCAACTTGACCACCCCCTTCGGCATAAAAGGGCGTGCGATCTAAGACAATAACACCTTCATCGCCTTCATGCAGCTCTGTGACTTCTTTACCCTCTTGATATAAGCCAATAATAGTGATGTCTTTGGCTTCAAGACTTTCATAGCCGATAAATTCGGTAGGTTGTTCCACTTTAATTGCGGATGAATAATCGACATCAAATTTGCCCGCATCACGGGCACGTTGACGTTGGATATTCATTTGCTCATCAAAGCCTGCTACGTCAATGCTAATATCACGTTCACGTGTAATATCAGCCGTCAAATCAACCGGGAAGCCATATGTATCATAAAGTTTAAAAGCGGCTTCACCAGACAGCACGTCACCTGCTTTCAAGCCTTCGAGTTCACTGTCTAATAAGCGCAGGCCTTGTGCCAGCGTTTTAGCAAACTGAACTTCTTCTTTTTCGATTGCTGACTCAATAAAGGACTGTTTTTCAACCAATTGCGGATAAGCATGTCCCATTTCTTCGACTAATGGTGCCACCATTTTGTAGAAAAAGCTGTTATCTGAGCTCATATCTGCACTGAGCTTATTGCCATGGCGAACCGCACGACGAATAATACGACGTAGCACGTAACCACGGCCCTCGTTACTCGGTAATACACCATCTGCGATTAAGAAGCTCACTGCGCGGATGTGATCGGCAATGACTTTTAAAGAAGCTTGGTCCTTATTTTGAATACCTAAGATATCGGCTGCACTATTCATAAGATTTACGAATAGGTCAATCTCATAGTTACTATGGACACCTTGTAATATAGCACTGATGCGTTCAAGGCCCATACCTGTATCGACACTAGGGGCGGGTAGGGGTTCCATACTACCATCAGGCTGACGATTGAACTGCATAAATACACAGTTCCATACTTCGATATAACGGTCGCCATCTTCTTCAGGTGTGCCTGGTAGGCCACCTTCTACGTCTTCGCCATGGTCATAAAAAACTTCAGAACATGGACCACAAGGACCAGTATCTCCCATTGCCCAGAAGTTGTCCGAAGCATAAGGAGCACCCTTATTATCACCGATACGGATAATACGATCAGCGGCAAGACCAACATCTTTATGCCAGATATCGAAGGCTTCGTCATCACTTTCGTAAATGGTCACGTACAATCTATCAGGATCTAGCCCTAACCACTGCTTTGAGGTTAAAAACTCCCAAGCGTAACTTATGGCTGCTTTTTTGAAATAATCTCCAAAGGAGAAATTTCCTAACATCTCAAAGAACGTGTGATGGCGAGCGGTATAGCCGACATTATCTAAATCATTATGTTTACCGCCAGCACGGACACATTTTTGTGAGGTCACCGCACGGGTATAATCCCGTTTATCAATACCTAAAAAGCAGTCTTTAAATTGGTTCATCCCTGCATTGGTAAAGAGCAAGGTCGGGTCATTATAAGGAACCAAACTTGAGGAAGGCACAGGGGTGTGTTGCTTACTGACAAAGAAGTCAATAAAAGATTGACGAATCTCTGCCGTACTAAGAAAGAGGTTAGAATTTGGCGATACAGAATTTGAGGGGTTAGACACAGACTGAGTCACAAGAACTCCTTAAGGATTGGCTGATAGCTAAAGGTTTAATACTATAGTCAGCGAACTACTAAACGGTTACGGCGTTAACCTCGTTAAACCTACTCCAGTAGTAGTTGCACTCGGTTGCCTTGTAACCATTTTAGACTTCTTTGACTATATAATAATAAATAATAATTCAGAAAATAGTTTTGAGACTGTTATATCGGACTTACCCAGCGTTAAAAAAAGTATAAATTAAGCAATTTATGTCATTTCTATTATTAAGATCGATATATTTAAACGCTAAACAAGGTCAGATTTTAAACATAGTTCTATCTAGTCCGTATTTTACCGTTAAAGTGGCAATAACAAACAAATTAATAGCGACAAAGTTTAGCATATTTAACACTAAAACATGACTATTGCCGCATTTTGTCGTTAAATTATTATCTTAATAAATTTTAATCGTTCGAAAGTATGGCAACGTCTGTCTGACTAATCTCTTCAGTTTGGTTAGGATCTGATTCAATGACAACAACGGGCATATAGCGTAATTGCAAACGTACAGGTTTATATTTAGGATAGTCATTATCAATCAAATTATTAATAGATTGCTCAATATTTCTAACATCAGAAGTAGAAGGACGAGTTTCTCCGCGCATGACCGCTCTCACTGTTTGATGGTTTTCGCGCGTTAAAAACTGAGTGGTGGTTAACGCATTCCCTTTATCGATGAAGTAGTCATTGATGGTTTCTTTGACCTCATTTTCAAATTGTTGTTTTTTAGTGATGGTATTAAAGTTATACGTCAAATAACCCGCAATACCAGCTAATAATACTAAAGGTACGGCATTACGACGAAAAAAGGTAATGATTGGACTTGTCTTGTAATCATCTTCCATTAGACGGCGAAATCCAGTAAACCAAAGCACTAGGGCGTTGGTAAATTGGATAGCAATAATGTTCGTCAATGCCAGCAAAAGCGCACCAAGTCCTAGACTTGCTTCACCATGAGCAAATAATATGCCACTAGCCGCCAACGGTGGCACTAATGCGGTAGCAACAGCCACCCCGACCACCGCCACGGACAAATGTGGCGAAATCATGGCGTATGCACCGGCAGTACCCCCTGCTAAAGCAACCATTAAGTCCATTGAGGTTGGCTGCGTGCGAGATAATATCTCATTTGATAATTGAGTATCCGAATGTAGCCATCCGACTATAAAGCCAATAGTGACGACCATTAGTGCCCCAAGCAGAACAGTTATCAAAGACTTACGTAAAAAGGGCATACGATAATCAATAATAGCCAAAGCGACACCACTTATCGGGCCAAGCATCATGGCAACTAACATAGCGCCTATTACTACTGCAGCTGAATTAATGACCAAACCATAACTGGCTATAATGGCAGACAGCGCATTCATAATGAAGTACATACGACTGGGCAGTGCGTTTGCTTCAATACTGACACGAATCCCTTGATAGTCTACATCGACTTTGCTTTGTTGTTCAGCCACAAACTGTTTATAGGACTCAAGTTTTTCTTCTTTTTCGATTTTAAGTTTTTCTTCTTCCGTTATTTCCTCATCTTTCTTGTCGTCTTTCTTGTCGTCTTTTTTGCGTTTGCTTTTATTAAGTTTCTGCTTGCTTTGGTTTTGTTCGTCATTCGCTTTTTCGACATCGCCTTTTTCGTCAAGATTTTCAGTTATGACCTCTTGATTATCTAAATAATGATCGTCACTTTGATATGACGTAATCGAGTTTTTATCAGAAGGGCTTGGCGAATGCTGAGTCGCTTTTTGATCATTTTCACATTTATGACCAGCCGGTTGACGGTCAAGTAAGTTTTCTTGTAATGGTTTATCAGACAAGTTATCAGGAACTGTTTCATGATGAGAATCATTAGGCTCAATGGTTTTGTTTGAGCTAACCTTCTTATTATTAGAGTCAGCACCCTTATTGGCAGTTGACCTCTCGCTTAAAATATTATCGTCAAAGTTATCTATTGAGCTGTTTGGTGTCGTCACTGTTTTAAAGGATGGGGCACTATCAGTCCTGTTTTCGGGCTTAGCCTCTTGACGTGCTAAATAATCGAGACGTTCTTTTTCCTTAGCCAGTTTTTCTGGATCCGTATCGTCATTTAAAGTGTCTGACGTCCCTTCATTTGAAAGCTCTTCTGTTTTGACTGCGGTACTTTCTTTATCTTGACGCACTGACTTCTCACCATTTTCGTGAGCAATAGTATTGTGTTCAGCCGTCTTTTGAGTAGCTATGCTTTCTTTAGTCAGGTCTTGAGTCAGGTCTTGGTCAGAGGCGTCTTCAGCAGTTGCAACGGCAATATCTTTTAACGGTTTATTGATAAGCTCTGCGTCAATAATTATAAAGGGACAGTGCCAGTGGATCTTCTCATTTGGAACAGGCTTGTAAATTTTAGACTTGTAATCATAGCCTTTAGCGTAAGGTGCGATTTGGTAGTAGGGTACAGGGATGTATGAATTTTCCGGCATTTAGCACCTATATAAAACACTTTAAACATTCTGGTTAACGATAGGTCAAGGTCAGTCGTATTGGTAAATGAGGCTCTGTTCTATAAAGTCTAATAAAAGCGACTTAAATTAGAATCTGATAAGGGTCTTATACGCACTAAAGATAATTTAATGCTTCCCTTATTTAAAGATAGTCTGCTGAATTTAAAAAACAGCTAAAAAGTATAACATTTTATTTAAAAACCCTCTTCTATAAAACAAAACCTGCTAAGGCAACAAAAATTCGTAAAAACCCTTATAATTTATGTGGAATTATAGTATAACTATAATATAATAATATTTAAGAAAGCCTAATTTGAAGAGTCAACCTAAAGCGAGGTAATGGACATGAACTGGCAATTACTCAGCATGATTTGGTCTATGACAGCAACCGTAATGATTGGCATTTTTATGATTGCCGCATTGGTCATTGGTTTTGATGGTATTCCTCATATAATTGGGACAGCGGTAGTCGGCGCACTCTTGGCCATTCCAGTGGCATTAGTCCTCACCAAGAGAATAAAAAATATTAAGTAGAATTAAGTAGGATGAATTTTATCGCCATGAACTTTAGTCTTTACCTACTATCACAGATAGTTTTACCTAAGATGGTTTTACCTAAGTTAAGTAAAGGTGCTTTATATAGTGTGTAGGATATGTAGCCTGTGGTGAAGCAAAGAAATCCACGGCTTACCCTTTGACTATTAACTATCATAATAGCAGCATCACAGTAGAGTTTTGTCTGAGTTTATAATATAGTGTCGTCTACAGATATGAAAAAAGCCAACCTTTAGAGTTTTAAGGTTGGCTTTTGCCGTTCAGAAGTCACTTAACTAAACAGAAAAATTAAGCAAATAGAACGACTAGACAAAAGAGAAGGGTCAGTGCTTCAATTATAACAGGTTAGGTATTGAAAAATATGGCTAAAGTATAGCGTCCTCTTTAATAGTCATCGTACCTTGGTACTTATTTAACTTAACATACAAGAAAATCCCAAATAATATATTTAATATACCCGTGATTAAAAATAGCTGAGGCAGTGACAGAGATAGTAAGTTTAAAATAACAATGGCAAAAATGGCTGACGTCACCATAAATATCGCATTAAAAATATTGTTAGCGCCAATGACACGCGCACGATGGTGAATCGGAGAGTAAGCTTGCATCGACGCGTATAGAGGAACAATATAAATACCGCCACTAAAGCCTAACAAAAATAAATCCAAATACACACGCCACGCGCCTTTAATACTGGATAACTCAGTAATGTCTAGTAGATGACTGCTGCTAATATTTAGTGCCGATAATGAGAAATATAAATCTATAGCGAATAGACTTAAACCCGCAATACCATAGGGCAGTATTTTAAAGCTCACTTGATTTTTAGAAAGGGTTTTGCACATCAATGATCCGATAGCAATACCGACTGAGAAGAGCGTCAGTAGTAAAATAACAACCGACTCATTGCCGTTTAATAACACTTTGCTAAACTCAGGGGTTTGGGTCAAAAAGGTAGCGCCATAAAACCAAAACCAACTGTTTCCCATAATGATAAAAAATAGCAACGGTAGCGAATATAGATACTTAATAGTATCCATACTCGTTGTCAATATATTCCAGTTCACCTTCAAATCAGGTTGCACTGCCGGCATTTTAGGGATAAATTTAGTCGCTAATAATCCTAAGGTAGCTACTAGTAAAATCATACCACTCACCCAGTATAAGCTATTGCTAAGCTGAGTGAATAAACCGGCACAAATCATACCTAATAAGATGGACAAGGAAGTGCCTGTTTGAAACAAGCCGTTGGCACCTACTAGTTCATCCTTATGCATGGCCTGTGGTAAATAGGCATATTTAATGGGACCGAAAAAAGTGGATTGTGCGCCTAATAAGAATAATGCTAAAAACAAAAACCAATACCATTCAAAGATAAGTCCAATCGCCGCCATGGTCATGATGACAACTTCTAGAACCTTGATATACCACGTCAGCCTTGCCTTTTCATATTTATCTGCTAGTTGACCTGCTAAAGCCGAAAATAAAAAGAATGGCAAGATAAATAACATAGCAGCTAAGTTATTTAGTAAGCTAATGGACACATTAAGTTTGTTAACCGCTGTATAGGTTAAGACTAATAATAATGCTTGCTTAAAGAAGTTGTCGTTAAAGGCACCTAAAAACTGGGTAAAAAACATCGGCGTAAAACGACGGCTACGAAATAGAGTAAATTGTGATGCCATAAAAGGCTTCCTAATTTGGGTACAAGGAGGTTAACGACTTTAATTAATTGTGAAATTAATCGTTAAAGTGTTGACAGTTTTATATTAATCTCAATGAAAGAGCTTGTATTCACCCCATACTTGAGTTTTTTTAGTTAAGGTTTCGCCTAAAATATCACTGATAAATATCTGCATTCAAGGTATCATAGCTACAATTTATCACAACTGTATTTACGACAACTACATTTTTTTGCTATGTGGTTTAATAAATACCAATATAAATGCACTATTCACCATATGCACTATATTTACTAATAATCGTTATTAAAAAGAGATTGGTAATGCATCTATTACATCAGCAACGGTTAGGGGACAGCCCAATAACTGACAAAAATCGCCTGCAATTACCCCTATCACCGAGTACTTCATATCTGAGTTTGACAGTAAAGGTACCTTTTCGATACTCGAATCTTGCGTATGGGTTGTCACTATGTATGTTAGCAAACGTCTGTTTGCTGCCTTCGGCATTCGCCGCTGAGTTAGGTGCTGCCAATCAACCTGAGAGCTCGGGTACTAAAAATGATAGCCAGACTTTGAATCAAATTAAACAATCTGTCAGTAATGGTCAATCGAGTGATGATAAGACTGTTGAAGAAGCGTTAATTGCTTTAAGACTTAAGCAAGCTGTTGAAAAGGGTCATATTGATCCCAGTGTTTTGGAGGATTATCAAAGAGAGACCTTAAATACGCCTGTCGGCAATAATGGTGATAGTAATAATAGTCGTTTAAGTAACAATAAAACCAACAATAGCGACACGGGTCGTAGAAATGGCAGTCAAAACTCTAACAACAACCTATCTTCCGATAACAGGGTAATGAATGATGAAGAAAAAGATGCTATAAGCTCATTAAATCAAAGTTTACAAGAGTCAAGGCTAAAAAATAACTCAACCAATAGTGACACAAGAAGTGGCAAGTCTAATCAACACGATAGCCAAACCAGCCATACCAACCAAGATAGTGACGCTATCTTTGATCGTATTTTCGCAGATGATGCCTTAGATAAAGACTTAAGTTCGGCGTTAAATAGTCACAATGGACTGACTGAGAGTACACTTACTCAGTCACCTCAGCAGCTGGATGTCTTATTATCTGATATAGGTACAGAGGTTTCCTCTGATTTTGATGCCCCAGTTGCACGACTTGATGCAGTGACGCCCCCTATAGGATTTGATTCAGAGCTTGATAAAAGAACTCAGATAAATCCAAATAATAGAAAAACTCTAGGATGGATGGATGAGCCTGCTGCGAACACTGAGGTGAGTGGTCAAAGCGCAAACATGGCTACAGACAGTGGAACTACCCCTGTTTTTAAAGCACGAGATGTCGACGTTAGCCCAGAAGATAAGGCTAGCCCAGAGAGCCAAAACGATAAGGATGATTCCCCAACTCAATCACTGAGTACACCAGTTGGTCAAGTGGCAAGTGAAATTAAACAGGCTGGTGAGATTACCGATGATGTCGTTGCCGAAGCCCAAGAAAAGGGTACTTTGGAGCCAGGTATCAATCCAGAAGATTATTTACCCGACTATCAAGGGGATGCCAATCAAAATGATCTCGGCAACGTTGTTACGGATGCGGCAGATGACGATTCACGAGATTCTGCTAATAAACAAGGATTCTTTAAGGGGCTTTATAATCGGCTATTTAACGGGGGCGTTGCAAGCTTACCGAGAATAGAGGCCGATGTCTTTATGGACCAAAATCAAGATCAATCCGGCATTGCACAACCCAAAATGGTAAAAGTCGATAGTAAACAACAGCCCTTTGCAAATATAAAAGCGGCGATGGAGAATATAACCGTTGAGTCTATTTCTGACTTTACCGCAGTCACTCCCAAGCTATATGAAGAAGCGATTAACGCTGCTCAAGCGGTAGGCTACTATGACGTAGATTTACACTTCCAAAAAGTAGCCGATGACAAAATTGCCGTCATTATCGAATCCTTAGGTGAACCGGTTAAAGTAAATAGCCGCATCATCGATATTAGAGGTGAAGGACAGGAATTAGAGGAATTCAAACAGATAGTAGAATCAGCGCCTCCTACTGTTGACAGTACATTTAATCATGGTGTCTATAAACAAACTAAACGAAATATTGAAACGACCAAAGAACAGTTTGGCTTCTTTGATGGTCAGTGGTTGAATAGCTCTGTAGATGTCATATTGCCAGACAATACGGCAGATGTAGATTTAATTTATGATACTGGGGAGCGGTATCGTTTTGATAATGTTGTCTTCTTTACTATTGATCCTGACACTGGACAGTTGACTACAGATCCCGATAAGTTACCCGTCAAATCAGAGTTGCTGCATCAGCTACATGAATTCAAAGCGGGTGATAAGTTTTATGCGCCTTCTGTTACTAAGTTTACCAATGACCTTTCAGCCACTCGTTATTTTAACGTCGTCAACGTCGAAACGGTTCGACCCGGTAGTAGTGCAGGTAGATTAGAGTTTGAAGGAAGAGGTTCCCAAGATAATCCAGAAAATGATGACCTCAGTCGCGCTGAGGATACGATTATTTCGGATGGGTTAAACTTTAATACCAAGGGCTCTGGCGATACCACTATGGACAGTCAGAATATCAGTTCAAGTCAAGCAGTAGATCAAGCCAAATCAGAGCTTGATAGTACTGAAAACTACGATTTCGAATCAGATCTAAGACCTATTGAGTACTCAATTGATCAAGAGACGTCAGATAAACTCGCTGAAATCACCGCAAAAGCAGAGCGCTTGTCGAGACTGCCTGATGATAGGGTGCTTGATGAAACGGAACAAGAAGCAAAAACGCTATTAGGAAAAATATCCAATGCGGTTAGTAAAGCCGTGGAGAAAATCATACCTGATGACGATGACCCCTTTGCCAGAACGGACTCGCTACCACAGGATTTGAGTAATACTATTTTAGCCAATCGTAAGACGCCTGAACAAGTTGCTGAGACTAAGTCTGTCCCTCTTTATGTGTTTGTCACAGCAGACAAACCAAAAGATGTCGATTTGGGTATCGGGTATGGTACAGATACTGGGGTTCGTGCTGTTGCTAGACTTGAGCATAATTTGATCAATCGTGATGGCTATCAAGCTGGCATTAGTGTTGGCGCATCAGGTATAAATCAATCTATTGACGTCCATGCCAGTCGACCATGGAAACATCCTTTGGACGATACCTTGTCTGCCAACGTCAGCTATGAACAAGAAACCATTAATCAAGGTAAGGGTAATCTTGATTTAGATACCCGCACTATAAAAGCGGGTGTCGCCCGTAATATTCGTAATGAGACAGGATGGAATAGGACCTATTCCCTTAAATATCGTGTTGATGAGCTAGAGAGTGGTGTGAGAGGCACTGATCGAGAAAATCTGCCAGTACCTTTTAACCGTGAAGGAGCAAAGTTTAATCAAGAAGCTTTATTGCTAGGCTATCAAATGGATAAAACCACCGCTGATAATGCGATGAACCCTACAAAGGGGTATCATCAATATTACTCGATTGAGGCGGGTTCTGATAGTGCGTTAACCGATACCAATATGGCGATCGCTCGTGCAGGTGTGACGGGCGTCTATAGCTTTGGTGAGATGAATAAACATCAGATCTTAGCCAGTTTGGATGGGGGATATATATGGGCTGACGACTTTGAAGATGTGCCTTATAAGCTACGATTCTTTGCCGGTGGTGATCGTAGTATTCGCGGCTATGATTATAATAGTTTGTCTGCGTTAGAAAAAGGCTATCTGGTGGGTGGACAAGTTCTGGCTGTCGGAAGTGCAGAATATAACTATGAATTTAAGCCAGGGTTAAGAGGGGCCGTTTTTGCAGATGCTGGTAATGCTTATGATACCAACTTTGAAGCGGATACCAAGTTAGGGGTAGGCTTTGGCATTCGCTGGGCGTCTCCAGTAGGTATGGTTCGCTTAGACTTAGCAGCTGGCGTGTTAGAAGAAAGTATACCCATAAGATTGCACTTTTTTATTGGATCGCCTCTGCAATAAAGCCAGTAGCGAAGCTAATAGTAGAAATATGACTAGTAGAAAGATTATTAGTAGAAAGATTAACATCGGTCAAAGTAGTTTGGATATTAAAACATGGCACTGAAATGATTAAGGCTTGGTATTGTTCGGTGTATAAATATCCTTTAAGATTAGGCATTTTTTATAGTCCTAAACTATTAATTTAACCAATTTTTAATTACATATTTTTAAGCTACATGGTAAAAATTCCACACACTTTATATCCAGTGCTAAAATTTAGATAACCTCGTTAGATCTAATTCAGGCTATTACATACTTAAGTTACTTATTATATGACTACTTCGCAAAGTCCACAGCCTAATAAACAACAAGATCCAACTCAGCGCGATGCGGAACGGTTAAAGCGTCATTATCCGCTATCATTTCTATTAAAGCTATTGGCCCTGCTTTTGGTCTTGTTCATGATTATGTGTATCGTGCTCTATATCATGGCAGGGACGTCTCGTGGTACTAAGTTTATTGTAGAAAAGATAATCTCAGAGACTGGGGTTGAGCTTGAGTATGGTGCAGGTAACTTGCGTGATGGGCTGATGGTAAAAGACATCAGTATGAGTGCATCTGAGGATGTCGATATCCACTTCGTTAACACCTACGTAAAAATTGGCTGGCGGGCGATGTTTGCAAGAGAAGTACATCTACGCGACGCGACGATAGATTCAATTGTTATTGAAAATCGTAAGCCACCGACAGGTGAACCCTTTGACTATAAATCGTATGACTTACCGGTAAACTTGCGTTTTGATCGGGCCCGTATTAATGAAATTATTTATAACCAAGCAGGCAAAGATCCCATTCAGGTCACTGATATCCAAGCCAATGATCTCAGCTGGATTGGCACCGAGCTTGAGGTTGGTAAAGCTAACCTACAATATAATGATTTAGTAAAAGTCGGTGATCTGGAAGGGTTTGTTAATTTGACAGACAGTTATCCGTTAGACTTATCGGCGGTTGTCACTGTCAATAGTTTAGACAAAGTGTATATCGATCCTATTCAAGTAAATGCGACGGGTAGCCTTAAACGTACTTACGGCAAGATACGTAGTAAATATAATGACAGTAATGTTAAGGGAGAGTTTATCGTTCAGGGCATGGATGATAACTCTCCTTTTGAAGCCAAACTAACTTGGGACGAAATTCAGCTGCCTTATGCTGAAGGTCAAGAAATTCAACTCCAGCAGGGGTTAGCGACCCTTTCAGGTGTCCGATCAGACATTGAGCTGCGTATCAATAGCCGATTATTAGCAAAAGATATTCCAAGTGGACAATATAAAGCCCGTGCAGATATTGTTGATACCAGTAAAATGCTAGTACAACGACTCACCGCCTCAACGCCTAACGGTGATCTTTTAGCAAAAGGAGTGATTGACTGGGAAGAAGCCTTCAATATTAAAGCCATGCTTTATAGTAATAATTATAAAGTGCGTAGCTTATTGCCCGAGTCTGCAGCCCCCTATGCCCCTGAATATCTTGATGGTCGTCTGGCATTCTTATATAACAATAAAAATAAAGATGGGTTAATGCAGATTGATGCAGGATTGCAGCAGCGAGATGGTGAATCCCTTAAGGCCCATGTCGTCCAGGGTAAAAAGCCAGATAACCCAAGATTTCAAGCTCCTTGGTATATTGATGCCAGTTGGAATAACTTAAAGCGTCAAAATATACCTCAAGTAGGCAATATCAATAGTCCACGAGGGTCGGCAAATATCAAGTTACGTGACAATCACCTATGGGTCACTGCCGATGCACAAATTAATGAGCTTAACGCTGCTCCAGCTGGAGACTATAAGGTAAATCTAAATAAAGTCGATAATAAGGTTAATCTTCAATCCTTTAATTACAATGGCATTATGGGTGATTTGTCAGGTAAAGGCAGTTTCATTCTAGCCAACAAAAACACGCCCTTAACGTGGGATATTGATGCAACTACCAAAGAGCTAAGACCGCAAGTTTTTAATGAAGATATGCCAGTGAAGAGATTGGTTGGCAATCTTCGCGCCAAGGGTAAGATGATCGATATCAGTCGCCGTATTAATGGCAAGATAGTCAAAGGTCAAAAACACGTATTTACTATCGATTCGACAGATATTAGCTCCACACTGACTGCTCAAGTGACAACAGGTGAGGGTGCTAATTCCAAAGTTGAGAATCGGCGATTGATGATAGTCGGTCGTGGTGATGGTGAAGTCGATATATTAAATGGCAATGTTGATCATTTCGATGCCCGTTTTAAGGGGAAAGTGGACACTCAAGGCCTACCTAAAGGTGATGTTCAACTCGATGCCAATGGGACGTTGAAAAATGTAAACATTAAGTCCTTTAGCCATCAAGGAGAGGCGGGAGACATTACAGCATCTGGGAATGTTAACTTGACCGATGGCATTCAATGGAATCTTAGCGCCAATAGCAAAGATTTTAATGTGGGCTATTTTGTGCCACAAACCAAAGGCATCGTAACAGGGGATTTAAAAACGTCAGGTAAGTGGCGATCTAATGAGACGAAGCTTGGTGATCTTCAAGCCTTTGATGTTAAATTTAATGGCTTAATTGACACTCCGGAGTTACCTAAGGGTAAGTTAGTCATTGATGCAGGTGGAGATGCTCACTCTATTAAAATACGCAATCTAAGCCATATCGGTGAGGCAGGAAGCTTGGTTGCTAAAGGCTCGGTGAATGTCAGTAATGGTGTGGCCTGGGATATAGATGCAGCCATGGATCAATTTAACCTAGGATACTTTGTATCTAATGTGCCAAGTACGATAACGGGCCGACTATCCAGTACTGGTCTTTGGAAGGAGGGGGTGCAACGTGTCAATATTAAACAGATGGCACTGCGTGGACAAATCAAAGGTGAGCCTCTACTGGCAAAAGGTAGTCTAAATGCTACTTTGCATTTACCGAAGGATATGGGACATTATTTTGAATCCTTGCAAGCGGCAGATACTAACGCTCAAGTTCAAAAAGTAAAAAGTATCGTTGAGACCCTAAATGCAAACGACTTGATCGTCCAATGGGGTAACAATCAAATCGTGGCAAATGGTAATGCTAATAACCTACAAGCTAAAGTAAATATTCATGACCTATCCCAATTAGGGGACGGATTCTCAGGCGATATATTGGGTGGTTTCACTTTAGTTCAGCCTAAAGGAAAAGCGCTACCCACTATATATGTTGATCTTACGGGTGATAGGCTACTTCTGCCTGGTATCTCCTTAGAAAAAGGGATTATTAAAGGAAAGATTGTTGATCTCGCTAAGAGTCCAAGTACGTTAGTCATTATGGCAGAGGGTTTAAAAGCTTCAGAAAGTAAATTTGAAAATGTACATGCCATATTTAATGGTACTGAGCGAAATCATACCGTTACTCTAACTGCAGATACCAATAGTGCAAATACTCCAGTCAGCCTTAAAGCCGCTATCAAAGGAGGCTACGATCGTAACGCCCAACGTTGGACAGGTGTCATAGGAAATGGAGAGATTGGCACTCAATACGTGACTTTAGCACAAAGCCAACCCGCACAATTAATCGCTTCGTTTGCAGGAGATGCGCCACAGATACAGTTAGCAGCTCACTGCTGGCAGGCTACCAATCAAACAGGCAAGCTGTGTCTGCGTGAAAACCTAATCGCTTCTACTGCTAAAGGACAAGTAAATTTAGCGTTACAAAATATTGATACCACTTTATTTACGCCATTTTTACCCAAAGATATAAGCTGGCAAGCAAACTTAAATGGTAAAGCGGTCATGAAGTGGGGTAAAGGCATTAAGCCTTCTATAAATGCTACGTTGTACTCTGATAATGGCAAGATTGGCATGCTACAAGAGGGCTATTCAGAACCGGTTACTATGCCCTACAAGCGCGTTTCTCTTATCGTTAGGTCTTTTGAAGAAGGTATAAAACTGCGTACAGATATCGATAGTGGTCATGGTGCTCGAGGATATGCTGACATAGTGGTTGATCCTTATAAAGAGGAGAAACCTATATCAGGCGCGCTGGTATTAAATGAGTTTAACTTAGCCATTTTGAAACCTTTCTTCCCTGGTATGCGTCGTTTAGCAGGTAATATAACGATGGCCGGTGGCTTGGGCGGTACGTTGAGTAGTCCTGTATTTTACGGTGATGTGAACTTAAAAAAGGCTACGATCGCTATGTTAGACCTGCCCGTTAATTTGACGAATATCAATGCAAAAGCTAAAGTTCGTGGAAAAAGTGCGACCATTGATGGCGAGTTTATGAGTGGTGAGGGCACAGGTCTGCTGACAGGAACGGTAGATTGGCAACAAGAGCTTCAAGCAAAACTGCGCGTAAGAGGCGAGCGTTTGATACTATCCCAGCCGCCCCTATTATTTGCTGAGATAACCCCAGATTTAAATATCATTATTAAGCCTCAACAAAAGAGCGTTAATATTGTCGGAGCGGTTTTAGTACCCAATGCGACCATAAGACCACCTGAGGCGAATGAAGACGTGATCACCAAGTCAGATGATGTTGTGGTACTTGACCGTGAGCTTATAGGTAATATTGAAGAGGTTTTAGCCATTTCTCAGCCTTGGTCAATCAATGCTGATATTGGGGTTGACTTAGGTCGTGACGTTACCTTCCAAGGATTTGGTGCGGTGCTACCTTTAGCAGGTGCAGTGCATGTTACCCAAAAAGGGCAAGGTGTGATGAATGCACTTGGGGTAGTACAGGTTAGTCGCCGAACCAATATTGATGCTTTTGGCCAAAGTCTAGAGCTCAATTATGGTCAAGTTCGTTTTAATGGTGAGGTTGTTAATCCTCAGCTAAGTATTGAAGCGGTTAAAGAGATAGAAGGCCGAACGGTAGGGTTGCGGGTTAAAGGTCGAGTTTCAGAACCAAATATAACGGTCTTTAATGATGCAGGGTTAACACAACAACAGGCAATGAATGCATTGGTCACGGGACGACTATCAAATCCAGCCGCTACTCAGATTAGCGAGGAAGGCTTTAAATCCGAAGTGACCAATAACTTAGCGGCTGCTGGATTAAGCTTTGGCTTAAGTGGTACTCGGAATTTAACCAATAGTATTGGACAAGCCTTTGGACTTGAGCGATTGACCATTGATGCCTCAGGGAACAGTGATGACACAAGTCTTAATGTCACAGGATACATCACGCCAGACTTATATATTCGATATGGTGTGGGGGTGTTTAATGCGCAAAGTAGTCTGTCGGTACGTTATCAGCTAACGCGTCGTATCTATGTAGAGGCTAGCTCATCTGTTGAAAACGCTATCGATGTGGTTTATAGCTTCCAGTTCTAATTTTTCAAGCTTAGAGTTATTGATTTTATAGTCATTACTTTAGTCAGCACTTAAATGGCTTCTAATACATTGCTTCAATATACAGCTAGGATAAAATATAGCTAGGATAGAGGATGCTACGGCATAATGTTGTTATGCCTTCAAGTATCGTCGTCTATTAAGGATGAATAGAGGTAAGGCTAAAATGTTTGGCGTAAAAAAGAGGGCAACTGTCACAGTTGCCCTCTTTTTTTGTATTAATATTTTGATATAAATTTATTTAAGTTGATGTCGCAACATGTTCAGTCCAATTATAAAGCTACGGCATTGACCTCATCAAGTTTACTATACTAGTAATTATATAGTGACCATCGATGAAGCTTATTGCTCAATAATTATTGCCCAATATCTATTACCAAATGATGGCTACTTGGTCAAAATTAATCGGTTGTTTCTGGTTAGGCGCAATCGATATTCCTCACCTTCATGTTGAATACGAACTTCTTTCGTTAAGGCAAAAAGATGCTCAGATTGTAGCATAGGAAGTTGATTATCACGAAGACGAAGTGCTCGAGAAATGATAGTAGCCATGGGTTATATCCTCTGTTTAATGATTGTTGTATAGTCAACGAACAACTAAACGGTTACGGCGTTAACCTCGTTAAGCCTACTCCCGTATTACTTGCTACTTGCACTCGGTTGCCTTGTAACCATTTTAGACTTCGTTGACTATAGTGAGTAGCGAGATGCATTCTAATGCTGCTATTGATGATAACCATCAGCTATTTATTTAAACAATCCATAGAAAATCATAAGTGCCAACATATAAAGAGTTTGCTATTTTAATAAATTAGTAGTATTGAAGAGCACTGAATGACAATTTTTTCTATTTGATAATGATTATCATTAACTTAATTATTATTTATTCTCATACACATTGCAAGTGTTTTTTTAAACTTAATCATTTAAATTATCAATGGATGGGCAAAAACAATCTTGAATACTTAATTTAATTAAAATAGTGTGTTTAAAAAATAGAGTGTTTTTAAATTATTTACCTCATTCTCAACTCTTAACGTAGGCTGTGGCTTTAGTCCAGTATTTTGATTAAAGGTCTTGATTTGCTGGGCTAAAAGCACCAGCCTACAATAAATTTTAATAAGTTGAGAACGGGGTGTTATTAAGTGATAGACAGTCTTCTAGCGTTAAGACAATTAGTTTGGCACTGATTAGCACTATACGAATCTATAAGTAATGATGGAGCAACAATGAAGGAAATTAAGGTGGCAATTGCAGTAATCCACTTCTCGGATAAATATTTACTGGGTTATCGTCATTCGCAGCAACATCAAGGCGATCGATATGAATTTATTGGTGGTAAAGTAGAAGATAATGAAACACCCAAGGATGCTTTAATGAGAGAGGTTGACGAAGAGATAGGGCTGAAAATAACGTCTGATAATTTGATTAATAAAATGGGGGTTTTACGTCATGTATATGATGATTTCAAAGAACCAAAAAATAGTAAAACAGTTTGTTTGCATGTTTTTCGAGTCCGTTTAAGTCAGCGTCAGTTTGAACGCTATTTAGTTCGGAATCAAGGTAATGAAGGGCAGTTATTGAGGTGGGTTACAGGGTCTGATCTCATTTCGCACCACTATCGGTTGCCAGAAGCCAATAAAACTATTTTGCACTGGCTTAGTTTGTCAGATCTTATCACCATTACTCAAGATATAGAGTTAGAGACAGGTAAAAAAGCATCTGATGATGTCAATCGACGGAGACTGACCAGTGCAGAAGCCTGGAGTCACTTCTATCAGCAATATCTACCTTTAAATGCTACTGTATATGTACGTTTAAAACATTCCGACATCGATAGTCAACTGCCGTTGGTGCAACAACTTGCTCTCAAGCGAAGAGATTTGAGTTTGATAGTGAGTAGTCAACTTGCCAGTTCATGGTTCAAACAACTACGAGATAATGACTCAACAAAAGCGAAGATGAAACTGCCTATTGCACAACATATAACAGAATCACAGGTGAATAATCTGGTGTCAGACGATATGGTTATTGAGGAAAGTAATGTAAAAAGTCTGGTCAATTTACCGCTTACTGCAAGTTGCCATACCGCACTAAGTCTTGAGAAACTCAATAGGTTGGCTCAATATAGGTTATCGTCTAATAGCTCGCCAGTAATCGGGGTTTACTTATCACCCGTTAACCCAACTCAAACCCACCCAGAAAAACATGCTCTAGGTTGGCAAGGACTCAATCAGCTTGCTTTTAAGTCAGAGGTCCCTGTTATTGCATTAGGGGGAATGGCGCCGAATGATTTAGATACAGCAAGACAACATGGCGCAGATAAAGTTGCTGGGATCCGCCAGTTTTTAACGAATTCTAGGTAATTGTTTCGTTTGAAATTAATATTTTACAAAATCATATCCTAATCACACATATTATCGATAGTATTGATTCAACTGAATACTTATTATGATAAGGACTTAACGCTCAACTCCTAACAAAGATTATGGCTTAAACCGAGTATTTTTAGTTAAAGGTCTCGATTTTCTGAGCTAAAATCGACAGTCTACCCTGAACTTTAATAAGTTGAGAACGGGGTATGTTAAATGAAGCCTTATTAAATGGACCCTTAGTAAATGGACCTTGCTCTAAAGATTAAATGGACCTCATTCTAAAGATTTCTATCGTAAATAAACTCATTTTAAATTCAGATAAATAATATTATGACTGATTATAAACCCGACATCCCAGATCGTAAATTCATGCGGACGCTACTTAAGCATACCGGTATTGCTTTAGCTATATTGATACCATTAGCAGCTTATACATCTTTAGCCCACTCTGAAACAGGGGAGGTTGTGACCCCTGCAAGCAGATTAAACGCCGAGATGAGAGTCTCTGAGCCTTCTTCAGTAGCTCAAGTTGATCTGCATAAGTATGCTGGTCAATGGTATGAGATTGCACGTCTGCCTATGCCTTTTCAAAAAAACTGCGCGTCAGATGTGACAGCAACTTATTCTTTAAATTCTGATGATGCCGGTAATATTGAATCTGTTAATGTTATCAACCAATGTAAAAAAGAAAACGGTGATACATTACGTGATGAAGGGCTTGCCATGCCGGCTAATGACTCAGGTAGTGAACTTAAAGTTAGTTTTTTACCCAGTTGGCTAAGATGGTTGCCAGTAGGTAAAGCTGATTATTGGGTTTTAGGACTGAGTGATAACTATGAGAGTGCGTTAGTGGGTACACCTGATAATAAGTATTTATGGATATTATCGAGAGACCCAAGCCTATCAAAAAACGTTTATACCTATTATACGGATATCGCTCAAAGTCAGGGCTACGATATCTCAGCGCTTAAATTAACGCCTCACACGACGCCTCAGCCTGTAAGTGATTAACAGTATTTAACAGATTTAAATTATATTTTGTTGAGTTTATATCTATCCATACCAATTTAATTTCAGTTGTTTGTGAGACACGTCAATGCATGAATCTCCAAACCTCAGAGTTAACTGACTGGCTAAATTTGGCAATATGATTTAAAATCTAGCAGTCATATAGACCACCGTGCTATAAATTGGCACTATAAAAAAACGCATTGTTATTCGTTAAATTGATTTGACAATAATGCGACGTTCATTAATTTTTCCTTCTTATTTTCATTTATCCAAAGGATGACTATTGTGAGTAATGCTGATACGCGACGCAAATTACACCAAGTTCACTTAGCCAAATATCAAGAACAAGATAACCTAGCCTATGAGCTGGTTAACATACTCCATGATTTATATATTAATAAAGATATTAAAGTTAACTTGTTCGGTGAAGCCCTAAACGGTTTATCGACAGCCGATGTGGTTACTAAAGTTCAGCAAACTGCACAACGTAATAATGGTAATGCTTTAGCTCTGTCAGACGTTTTAACCACTGTTAAAGAGGTTGCTAAAATTGATAATCTTAAGACAGCCGTTATTGATGCGGGTCAACTGGTTAAAAATAAAGACAACGCAGCAGATGCTTTAGCCAATAGCGACCAATCTCAGTCAGCCAATAGTACCGCTACGGATGTCGTATTATATGGTTTTGGACGTATCGGACGTATTTTAACCCGTTTATTATTATCTGAGGCAGCGACCGATAAGGGGCTACAATTAAAAGCCTTTGTTGTGCGTCCCGGTAAAGAGGGTGATATAGCTAAGCGTGCCTCTTTACTTGAGCGTGACTCAGTTCACGGAACCTTCTCAGGCTCAGTGGTGGTGGACGAAGAAAACCAAGGTATTATTGCTAATGGTCGTTTCATTCAAGTTATCTACGCCAATGATCCTAGTGAAATCGATTATACTAGCTATGGTATTAACGACGCCATTGTGATTGATAATACTGGCATTTGGAAAGATGAAGACGGTTTAGGTAAACACCTTAAAGCAAAAGGGGTCAAAAAAGTTCTATTAACCGCACCCTCTAAAGGTGATATCAAAAACGTTGTATATGGTGTTAATAACGATACCATTGGTGATGATACTATCGTCAGTGCCGCTAGCTGTACTACCAATGCTATTACGCCGTCTTTAAAAGTAATCCATGATGAATTTGGTATTGTTAATGGTCATGTTGAAACTATTCATGCCTTTACTAATGACCAAAACTTGATTGATAATTATCATAAGTCTGATCGCCGTGGACGCAGTGCTGTATTAAATATGGTAATTACCAGCACAGGCGCAGCAAAAGCTGTCGGTAAAGCAATGCCAGAGCTAAATGGTAAATTGACCGGTAATGCGATACGTGTACCGACACCGAATGTCAGTCTGGCTATCCTAAATTTAAATCTTGAGAAAGCACCAGAGAGTGCAGATGCTTTAAACGCATTTTTCAAAGAAGTGTCTAATAGCGATGCTTGGCAGTCGCAAATTGCTTACTCTGATTCAACTGAAGCGGTATCAACTGATTTCGTAGGTACTAAACAAGTTGGTATCTATGATGCTGAAGCGACAATTGTGACTGATAATCATGCGACTGTTTATGTTTGGTATGATAATGAAGTCGGTTACAGTACTCAAGTATTAAGAGTAGCGGCACAAATGGCTGGTATTCACTATACTAATATTAGCGCTTAGCTAGTACTAGCGCTAAGTTTTGCCAATTTTCTCTAGTTACTGTTCTGTCAAGATACTGGTTTTATGACTAATCGGCTATAGGCAGCGAGATAGTTGTTGGCAAACCGCAGATATATAGACTTACCCTTTTCTTATTTAATATTTTGCCAATAGTCTTTCGTTGTTCTCAAGCGTTAGCAATGACATAGGGTGATAGAGGGCAAAATGTTGTAATCTTTGAAGATTAATTTAGATTTTGATAGGGTATGACTGGTATATTTTAACGATACCCGATAATCAATATGGTTATCGGGTATTTATACATATAATCTTGGTTTAATGCTGTAGAATATGGCGTTATGATTTTTTATTATTGATTGTTATTGATTATATTAATGCCTAATTAATAGCTAATTTTATTAGCACCTTATTTTTAAAGAATAAATTTTATAGAATAATTTTTATTATTTTTCTGTTTTTATCCATATATCTATATCCGTTTTAAAGGGCTTTGTTTAGCATTTAAAATTGACTAACTTAAGAAAAGAAGGGAGCAAGACCAATGCGATTTATTGATGAAGCAATTGTTACTGTCAAAGCAGGGGATGGCGGTAACGGCATTGTGAGCTTTCGCCGAGAGAAGTATGTACCTCGGGGTGGGCCAGATGGCGGAGATGGCGGCAAAGGCGGTGATGTCTTCGTTGTTGCTGATGATAATACCAACACCTTAGTAGATTACCGTTATACGCGTCGTTATGATGCCGGACGAGGTGAGAACGGTCATAGCAAGAATTGCTCAGGTAGAGGTGCAGAAGATATCTATTTGCGCGTACCCATTGGTACCACTATCATTGATAACGAAACAGGCGAGGTCATCGGTGATTTGACTGAAATTGGTCAAGAGCTATTAGTTGCCAAAGGCGGCGATGGTGGATTGGGTAATACCCACTTTAAAAGCTCTACTAATCAAGCTCCGCGTAAAGCAACCAATGGATTTGATGGTGAGATAAAGGAGCTTAAGTTTGAGCTCAAAGTAGTGGCTGATGTGGGATTAATTGGTTTGCCCAATGCCGGTAAATCGACCTTCATCCGTCAAGTGTCGTCAGCTAAGCCCAAAGTTGCTGATTATCCCTTTACTACCCTTGTTCCGAATTTAGGAGTGGTGGATGTTGGACTACATCGCTCATTTGTAATGGCTGATATTCCTGGTCTTATTGAAGGTGCTTCAGATGGGGCGGGTCTGGGTATACGGTTTTTGAAACATGTGGCTCGTACTCGTCGTTTACTTCATATCATCGATATTAAGCCGATTGATGGCAGTGATCCTGTTGAGAATGGCCGTGTGATATTAAACGAACTCGAACGCTTTTCTCCAGAATTAGCAAACTTACCTCAGATTTTGATATTAAACAAAATCGACCAAGTACCGGATGCTGACGAGTTAAATGAACTGTGCTTGCATATTGTTGCTGAACTCGGCTGGACGGGTGCCGTTTTTAGAACCTCTACGTTAACCGGTCAAGGCGTCGATGATGTCAAATATCACTTGATGAACGTTATTGAACGTGAAAAAGAGCGTGAAGAGGAAGATCCTCTATTTGCAGAAGCCCAAAAAGAGAGATTTGAGCGCCTAGAGGCGGAAGTACGATTAAATACGGAAGAGCAAAAAGAGGCCTATCGAGCCGCTCGTCGAGCCCAACGGGAAGCTGCTTTTAATATGGAAAACCCAGACGATGATGACGAAGACGGTGTTGAAGTTGTCTATGCGCCATAATCCTTAGAGAAACGTTATACTTTGCATTAAATAACCTATCTTTAAAGGAATTATTGAAACGACTATCTTCGTGTTTACGATCGCCACCCTTAATAGGTTAACCTCAAGATTTAGTATTACTGAATGGCTGACATAGTGAACACAGCCTAACTAATTCATTAATTTTGGAAAAATTATGAGTGTAGATAATAAGAATAAAAACTCAGAGCTTACAAAGCTTGACGGGCCAATACCAATGCCCACCTCTCCAGATGATGAGCGTTTTGCTACTGTTAATCGATCCTTTGATGTCAAACGCGTAATCGTTAAGATTGGCTCTTCATTGCTCACTAATAATGGTAAAGGATTAGATCGCACGGCTATCTATGAATGGGCAAGCCAGATAGCAAAGCTGCATCATGAGGGTACTGAGGTGATATTGGTATCTTCAGGGGCGGTTGCTGAGGGGGTTGTGCGTATGGGGCTTGAGGAACGTCCCAAGAAGCTTGAGGGTCTACAAGCTTGTGCTGCTATCGGCCAAATGGGTTTGATAGAAACATGGGCGGCCGCGCTCATGCAAAGTGGCATTCGTAGCGCCCAGATACTGCTCACTCATGATGACTTATCAAACCGTGAGCGATATCTCAATACTGCCAATACATTAGATAAGCTGTTATCTTGGCGAGTATTGCCCGTTATTAATGAAAATGACACCATTACAGTGGACGAAATAAAATTTGGTGATAATGATACGCTAGGTGCGATGGCTGCGGCTATGGTAAGCGCAGACTTATACATTATTTTGACCGATCAAGACGGTGTGTTTACGGCTAACCCTCGAGAGAATCCTGATGCTAAAATGATTCGCCAAGAGCGTGCGATGGCTGAATATTTGTTCGAAATCGCAGGAGAAGGCGGAAAATTGGGCAGTGGTGGTATGCTGACCAAGATTCGGGCAGGTAGGTTAGCGGCTATGGGGGGCTGTCCTACGGTAATTGCCAATGGTAGTTTTGAGAAGGTGATTACCCGTGTGGTAGCCGGAGAATCGGTAGGCACCTTGCTTAAGACCAATCAACAAGACAAAATTATTGCCCGTAAGCAGTGGTTAGCAGCTCATTTGCGTATGGCAGGTACTTTGTACATTGATGCTGGCGCTGTTGATGCTATTACTGTACAAGGTAAAAGCCTATTGCCTGTTGGTGTCGTTGATATCCAAGGTGATTTTGAGGAAGGTGATGTGGTCGCTGTTGTTGACCAAGACACTAAAGAGCGTGTCGCAGTGGGACAGGTTAACTTCTCATCCGATGAAGCTCGTAGAGTGGCGAGAGAGCGTACTCAAAATTTTGACAAGATTCTGGGTAGCTCAGAGGATAGAGTGGTTATGATTCATCGAGATGACATGGCCATTCTTAATAAATAAAATGAGCACCATAAACTAGCACAAAAAATATGCATAGCCATTAATTTTAGTGATTTAAAGAGATAATAATGTCCACATTGAAAGCTGATAAGACTAATCATTGCCACAACTTTGCGCCGCTTAAGAATGATCGACTATTGAGGGCCTTACGATTTGAATCTATCGATGTCACCCCCGTTTGGATGATGCGTCAAGCAGGGCGTTATCTGCCAGAATATAAAGCCACACGGGCTGAGGCAGGTGACTTTATGAGCCTATGTAAAGATACTGCTCGGGCAACTGAGGTAACCCTTCAACCTCTTAGACGCTTTGACTTAGACGCCGCTATCCTGTTTAGTGATATATTGACGATTCCAGATGCTATGGGTTTAGGGTTGTACTTTGAGACGGGTGAAGGGCCTAAGTTCAAGCGAACCTTGCGGACAGAAGCTGACTTTAACAATCTTGAGCCCTATGACCCAAATGATGCCTTGGGGTATGTTATGGATGCCGTGACCAGTATCCGTAAAGCGCTTAATGGTTTAGTACCCTTGTTTGGATTCTCTGGCAGTGCTTGGACATTAGTTACTTATATGATCGAGGGTGGCAGCTCAAAAGACTACCGCTATACTAAAGGTCTTTTGTATAGTAAACCGGAGTTCTTGCACCAAATTTTAGATTATGTGACAACGGCTATCATTGATTATCTAGATGCTCAAATTGTAGCAGGGGCACAAATAGTCCAGCTTTTTGATAGTTGGGGAGGGGCATTAGGACATCGACAATTTGTCGAGTTTTCCCATAAATACAACAAACGTGTCGTCACTGAGTTAAAACAACGCCACCCCGATATTCCGGTCGTTGTCTTTACAAAAGGGGGAGGATTATGGTTGGATATTCAGGCTGATAGTGAGGCGGATTGCCTAGGACTGGATTGGACAATGCCGGTCGATAAAGCGAGAGAAATATTAGCCAAGGCACAAAATAAAAAAGCAGTTCAAGGCAACCTTGACCCCGCAACGCTTTATGGGTCACCCGATAGCATTCGCCAGCAAGTCAAACTTATGCTTGATGATGCTTATGTGGATAATGAAAAAACAGGATATATTGCAAATCTTGGGCATGGCATTACCCAATGGGTAAACCCGGAACATGCTAAAGTATTTATTGATTCAGTACATGCGTACAAGCTCTAATTAAAATATGACTGAGGGCAGAGCTATTTTTGACTCGCTACTTTTATTATGCAATAAAGTTTATAATGAGCGGACTCTGTGAAAATCAGTATCTATAAAACTAGTATCTATATAACTAGTATCTAAAAAACTAGTATCTATAAAATAAGTATTTAATAGTTATGATGTCATAGCTATCAATAAATCAAATAGGATTGACTATGATTAATGCAGCCATTGTTGGTGGAACAGGATACACTGGGGTTGAATTAATACGTTTATTATCTTCACATCCCCACGTTAATATTAAATGGTTAACGTCACGCTCTGAAGCTGGTAAACCTGTTTCTAGTATTTTTCCTAGTCTAAGAGGCATATCTAATTTGACCTATAGCGACTTAGGTGACAATACCCTAGAAGCATTGGCTGAATGTGATGTGGTCTTTTTTGCGACTCCTCATGGTGTTGCAATGCAGCAAGCTGAAAGCTTGGTGTCAGCTGGCGTCAAAGTCATTGATTTAGCAGCCGATTTTAGATTACAGTCTCTTGAAACCTTTGAGCAGTGGTACAAACATACTCATGTCTGTCCAGAGTTACTGAAAGAGGCGGCTTATGGTTTGCCTGAGATTAATCGTGAGGCTATCAAATCTGCTAATGTTATTGGCAATCCTGGGTGTTATCCAACGACTGCTATCTTAGGATTGAAACCCGTCATTGATGCTCAAAATCAATCGGACGCGCCAATTATTGAATCTCGTATTATCATTGATGCCAAATCAGGTGTTTCTGGTGCAGGTCGACAAGCAAAGTTAACCCTTAACTATGCTGAAACCACAGATAACTTTAGTGCTTATGGTGTATCGGGTCATCGACATTTACCTGAAATAGAACAGGGCGTACATCAACTTCTAAAAAGTAAATATAAGCAAAATATCCGTTTTGTCCCGCATTTGGTGCCTATGATTCGTGGCATGTTCACTACCATTCATCTAGGGTTGACGGAAGCTGGGTGTCAGCTTGACTTGCAGTCAGTGTATGAAAAGGCCTATGTAAACGAGCCGTTTATTGATGTGTTGCCTAAGGGTGAGCTACCTGACACACGTAGTGTCCGAGCTAGCAATCGATTGCGTATTTCCGTTTATCAGAACAATGATAAACAAGAAGCAACGATATTAGTCGTTCAAGATAATTTAGTAAAAGGTGCTGCAGGACAGGCGGTACAATGTATGAATGTAATGTTTGGCTTCGATGAAGGATTAGGATTGGACCATATTCCTGTGGTCCCATAGAAAGCAATAAGTTTATAGGCAACCTAGGGATTATGAATATTGATATGCCTGCTTAATGCTTGGGTTGCATATATATGTTGATTCTAATATAAAATTGTCGATGTAAAAAATAAAATTAAAACCTTTATCTAAAATTATCATTCCTTGTTAGACTCTGTCAGGCTCGTTAAACCTGCTATCAATAACGTTAGCACTCGACTTCCTAGATAGGATAATTTCTAGATTTAGTATAAAATTACTGTTTTTCAGATTAACGTAAGGGTGTTTGACTTTCACTAAAGTGTCAGAATCTGCGTAAAGTCAACATTTGTTAGTTAATGCCTAAAGAGTTAGGTATAATATTGAGCCGTTTCATTGGTGTTTTTTATTAATTGCCGATACATAATGCGAGTCTAGTACCATGCCCAGCGAGATTAGTAAATCAACTTCAAGTTATTCAAAGCGATCATCTTATGGAAAAATGAGCCCGCTGCTATTGGTATTATTTGCGTCTGCAGTATTATTAACGGGTGTAATTGCGACTGCTTTTGGCTATAAATTTGGTTATATTCAAGGCTATAAATCCTCACAGAAAGATGCTCAAAAGGAAGGTGTTGCCCAATCACTGAACTCCCAAGAAGTTAAAAAATTACAACAAAATGTTGAAAATTTAACGTCACAACTTGATTCGACCAGAAAAGAAAGAGATATTAGTCTTAATAATCTAGGTCAATTACGCAGAGACATGCAGAAACTTGAAGTTAAAAATCTGCAACTCTTACAAGTAAACGACGTATATAGTAATAGTCTTATTAAGCAGGGTGGCTTACCACTACAAATAGTGGGTGCTAAAATGGAGCCGTTACCCGAAAATGCCTTTGAATATCGGTTTGATGTGGCCATGTTAGACAAAGATGGTCAGCAACATACTTTGAAACCTAGTTTAACGTTGCTAGATGAAGACAGTTTGGTAGAGGTGCCTTTAGAGCCACGCAGGTATGACATTAAAGGTATTGCACGTATCAGAGGTAGATTTGTTATGCCTGAAGGGTTTAAACCAAAGCAAGTTAAGTTAAATTTACAATCTAACGGACAAAATGTCGAACAAATATACAACTGGCAACTGTCTTCACCTATTGATAAAATGCCGATGTCCTTATCAGAAGTACCAGAACCGGATCAACGTCCTGTAACAGAGTAACTAAGTTCAGCGATGATAAATTAATAGCCCAATTATGGGCTTTAAATTTGCTAATAAGTATAAATAATTCTGTAAAATTAAATATTTATGATTAACTGTCGTCGTGTCATAGATACTATAACTTTAATATTTTGACTTTTATTTAATACATTTATCAACACATACTGACTAAATAAATATAACTTATGATTGAACCTATCGACACTGAAACTCTGATGATTCTTGAAGAGTCCGTTTTAGCAGATTGGCACCACCCAGCCACTCTACCTAAGTCGTATCCTTTAAAGACCACGCCTTCTAAATTAATTGACGAGGAAAACGAGGAAGAGGCTGAAGTTGAAATTATGGTGGCAGAGCCAGAAATAGCTGAGCCGCCTATGTATGCAGTCGTCATGTACAATGATGACTATACACCAATGGAGTTTGTCGTGTATGTATTACAGTCAGAGTTTCGTCATAATGCTGACAAGGCCGTTGAAATTATGCTGAACATTCATCATCAAGGACGTGGTATCGCAGGTATTTATCCTAAAGATATTGCTGAGACTAAAGCTAAGAAAGTCAATCAAACTGCTCGCAAAGAAGGCTATCCTCTTTTAACTCAGATTGAGCCTCATCAAGGATAATTTCTTTATCTACTACTATCCTAAACCTTACTTATTAGTACTATAGGTTTCGTATTAATATATTTTGTTAATAGCTTTCCTAATTAATTTTTTTAATCCCTTACCACTTAATCCTTCTCTCTTATCGTAAGTAAACCCTCTTTTAATTTCCAGTCATCGCAAATGTCCTTTCAACGCTATCAATCAATTCACTTTGAAAGTCTACTAGTGATTGTTTGCAAATTTTAAATCATTATTATTACCCTATTTATTGCTTAGAGAATATTCTTTACTATCTTGAAACTGTTAATTCGTACATAATTTGAGTATAGACTTGATTTTTACCGTTCATAACCTTACTTAGTTAGTGTACTGATCAAATTAACCGTTCAAATTGCCTCTATAAATCAGCTATTGTGACAACATTTAAAATCGTTTTTTAAAACCACCAATAGTTGCAGTTAAATAAGTTGCGCCTGGTTATCAGGTTGCGGTTGAGTATTGACGCTGATATCTGATGAGATTTCATGGTGGTATGTATTAATGCAGTATTGACGGTTTTTTTAGATTAATTCACGTTTTTATCGAACGAAAAATAACCCTTTTAAACATTTACACTGCTTTGCTCGTTAATTATCCCGTTTATATGATTAACTATTGAACCAATAACCGTAAAACTAGTATCTGTAGCGTTAAAAACCGTAGAAATAGCTGTCAATAGATATATTATCAATGGGTGTTCGACAGCAATATAAACGTTTTGGTTTGTCAGTCTAAAATGAGGCATGATAAATGCTTATACTTTATGTGATCCCAACCTTTAATGTATCATGACAGTTACATAACAGAATTAGATTCACACTAAATTAGATAACCCAAATATATATTAACTTGCTATAGTTAATAGTATGCCTAATCTTATTATTAACTATTTGACCAATTTATAAAATTATAAAACTATCAGGACATATCTATGTTAAGTCGTCATCTCGAAGTTTCATTACGTTTAGCCATGACGTTAGCACGGCAAAAGTCACACGAATATTTAACGGTCGAGCATTTGCTATTAGCATTGCTTGAAAATAATAATGCTGTCACAACCTTAAAGTCTTGTGGCGCAGATATTACCAGTTTACGCTCTGATCTTGAAGCCTATATTGAGAAACATACCCCTACTATTGATGCTGATTTGGAGCAGACACCACAAGCGACTCAGAGTTTTGATCGCATTCTCCAACGCGCCATTTTCCACGTACAGTCGATTGGCTCAGGTAGACTTGTTGAAGGCTCTGATATCTTGGTATCAATGTTTTCAGAACATGATACCTATGCGGTTTATTTACTGAAGAAACAGGGCGTTAGTCGCCTTGAGCTTACCCAGTATTTATCTCATGGTGCCGAAGGAGATGAATCTCGGAGCAGCGCCGCAGATGCAGAAGCGACTGATGCCAAGGGGGTTAAAAATAAGAAAGACCCGCTTACTGAATTTGCTCAAAATTTAAACAAACGGGCTGCTGAGGGTAAAACAGATCCCTTAATCGGTCGTTCTAGTGAAATCGAACGTACTGCTCAAGTATTATGTCGCCGTCGTAAAAACAACCCTTTACTGGTTGGTGATCCTGGCGTGGGTAAAACATCTATTGCTGAAGGTTTGGCATGGTTGATCATAAATAACAAAGCCCCAAAGCCATTACAAGGCTGCGTTATTTACAGCCTTGATATTGGTTCTTTAATTGCTGGAACTAAGTATCGTGGGGACTTTGAGAAACGTATGAAGTCTCTACTTGAGGCTTTAAAAGATAGTCCCAACGCCATCCTATTTATTGATGAAATCCATATGATTATTGGGGCTGGCTCCTCAATGAGCAGCAATATGGACGTGTCAAATTTAATTAAACCTGCATTGGCAAATGGTGAATTAAGATGTATAGGTTCAACAACCTTTACTGAATATCGTCAAGTATTTGAAAAAGACCATGCTTTATCACGTCGCTTTCAAAAAATTGATGTCAATGAGCCAAGCATTGATGACAGTATTGACATTCTGCGAGGTTTAAAGTCTCGTTATGAAGAGTTTCATAATGTTGAATACACGGATGCGGCCTTGGTTAGCGCAGTTAATTTATCAGCCAAACATATTCATGAACGGTTTTTACCCGATAAGGCAATTGATGTTATCGATGAGGCGGGTGCATACAAACGTTTAGGGATTATCCCAAATGCCGATCAGGTTGAAGATGAAAACAGTTTGATTGATGAACTCAATAGTTCTGAATTTGAGGCTGACTTTGATGACAATGAGTCACTTACAAAGTCAGATGATCAGCTAGAAACGCGAGAGAGTGAATCCGATAGTGCTGAGGGTAGCACTGATGACAATGTATCTGACCAGAATACTGATAATACGGACAGTGATATCACTTCAGCAATGGACGACGATGATAAAGAAAGTGAAAAAGTCGTTGACGAAATGCTCTCACAAAGTGAAGGTAACGCTGATGTAGCCGAAACTGATACTGAGACAAGTAGTGATGAAGAAAAGGATGATGCTGTTAAAGCGCCTGTCGTGATCGATGTTGAAGATATTGAAGCTATTATCTCCAAATTGGCACGTATTCCACCCAAATCAGTATCGAATGATGATAAATCCTTGTTGCAGCATCTTGAACGTGATTTAAAACGCTTAGTATTTGGTCAGGATGAAGCCATTAAGACGTTATCTGATGCTATAAAACTGTCACGCGCAGGACTAAAGTCTGCTGAAAAACCGATTGGATCTTTCATGTTTGCAGGTCCTACTGGTGTAGGTAAGACTGAGGTCTCAAAACAATTGGCTAATTTAATGGGCATTGAGCTCATACGTTTTGATATGTCAGAATATATGGAAGCGCATACGGCATCTCGATTGATTGGAGCGCCTCCAGGCTATGTCGGATTTGATCAGGGCGGTTTATTAACTGAAAAAATTAACCAGCACCCACATTGCGTGTTGCTACTGGATGAAATTGAAAAAGCTCATCCTGATGTCTTTAATTTGTTATTACAAGTTATGGATCATGGTACGCTGACCGATAACAATGGTCGTGTGGCTAGCTTTAAGCAAGTTATTCTAATTATGACTACCAATGTAGGAGCTGAAAATATCAGCCGTGCGTCAATGGGCTTTACTAAGCAAGATCACAGCCGAGATAATACAGAGGCGATGAACCGAGTGTTTACGCCTGAGTTCCGAAACCGTCTAGATGCCATTATTCAGTTTAATGCGCTAGATCCATCTGTAGTGGTCTCTGTTGTTGATAAGTTCTTAGTTGAATTGCAAGCGCAGCTTGATGACAAACAAGTGGTATTAGAAATTGATGATGCCGTTCGTGATTACTTAGCGGAAAAAGGCTATGATCGCTTAATGGGGGCACGTCCAATGCAGCGACTCATCCAAAACGAGATCAAAAAACCACTAGCTAACATGGTTTTATTTGGTGACTTAGCTGAGGGTGGGGCTGTCCATGTAACACTATCCGATGAAGCGTTCGATGAGCCAGTTGATGATGATGGTAAAGCAGCCGCTGAAGGCAGTCGAATCTTACTCACGGTGGTTGAGAAACATGGTCAACGTGGCGTTGAGTACGCTGAAGGTTAATATTAGTCTAGATAAGTCTCTTTAGGAATAAGTATTAACTTTCAAGCTATTTTTATCATAGCGTTTTTCAATAAAAAAGAGGTTAACCTAAGGTTGGCCTCTTTTTTTACAAACCAAATTTATAAATATCCACTATAATGAGTATAAGCACTAACATCGACAGGACTAACCCAGTTATTCATAAAAGAGTGAAGATATGCAATTATTAGAAGAGGCAGAAAATCATAAAACTGATGCCGAAAAGCAAGCAATTTTGGCTAGAGTACAGATGCCTGAAGACTGGAAGCAGGCGTTATCAGATGAGTTAACGTCGCATAATATGGATAAATTACGACAGTTTCTCAAGCAAGAGTATGCTTCAGAGAAAAGTATCTATCCTAAAGCCAGCTTGATGTTTAATGCGTTTAATTTAACCCCATTATCGGACGTCAAAGTCGTAATCTTGGGTCAAGACCCTTATCACGGACCAGGGCAGGCGATGGGTTTGTCCTTTTCGGTACCTAAAACTATACCTAAGCCGCCATCATTAAATAATATTTTAAAAGAAATGGCAGATGATATCGGGACTTTGCCTCCCAAACATGGTGATTTAACGCACTGGGCACAGCAAGGTGTACTATTATTGAACACATCACTGACGGTAGAGGAGGGCATAGCAGGCAGTCATCAAGGTAAGGGCTGGGAGCAGTTTACAGATGCTGTTATTGATGTGGTTAATGAACATACTCAGCATACGGTTTTTATACTATGGGGTAGTAAGGCGAAGCTGAAAGGTAGGTTTATTGATACAGAAAAACATTTGATTTTATCAGCGGTACATCCGTCACCCTTAGCGGCCAATAGAGGTGGTTTTTTTGGTACAAAACCATTTTCAAAGGCCAATGATTACCTACTACAGCATGATAAAACGCCAATAGATTGGCAACTGCCGCAGTAGGTTAATCAAAATTATGAGTCACTCTAACGCGTTAAGCCCGCCGTTCAAATTTGACAATGAGTCAAACTATGCAAAGTTTAGTGCCAGCGCCAAGTATTGGTCTATTAACGATGTAAATTACATGCGTCAAGCTTTGGCATTGGCTCAGCAGGGCGCAGGAAATCAAGAAGTGCCGGTTGGCGCATTACTGGTATGTGATAACCAAATTATCGGGAAGGGGTTTAATCAGCCAATACGTCGTTGTGACCCCACGGCACATGCCGAAATTGTGGCATTACGTGAGGCTAGTGGCGCCATAAATAATTATAGGTTACCACCGAATACAACGCTATACGTAACCTTAGAGCCTTGTACAATGTGTATAGGCGCATTAATACATGCTCGATTATCAAGGCTTGTCTTTTCTACCTATGAGCCTCGTGCGGGTATGGTTGGTAGTCAGCTAAATTTGACTGATATGGACTTTTACAATCATAAAATAACGGTTCATTCAGGGTTATTGTCCATTGAAAGTCAGCAACAATTAAAACGCTTTTTTCGTGCTCGGCGGTCTAAAAAGAGAGAATTGAATAAGCTACCTTAATATGAGCCTTAATTATTTTTAGGGTTAAATTTAGCTGGTGAATAAGTTGATTTTTTGTTATAATCCCGCCCTATTTATGTTTAATGCAATTAAACAATTGGTAATATACGTTTTAATTTAAGACTTATAACCCATAAATTGCACACAAGCGCACTTAACTAGTCGTTAAAAATCAGTTAATAATCAGTAGGTGATATAATTAATGAGCTTTCCTGTTATTACCATTGATGGCCCAAGTGGCGCTGGAAAAGGAACAGTTTGTTTGCAGTTGGCACAAGCGTTGAATTATCGCTTACTGGATTCAGGTGCTTTGTATCGCATTGTGGGTTTAAAGGCATTTGAATCTGGATTGTTACCTGATCAAGAGTTGGGTAATAATGACGAAGAAAACATAGCAAAGTTAACGCAGAGCTTAGATATTAAATTTTTGCCGCGTGAATCAGGTGAAGTAGATATCATTGTCAATGATTCAAATGTCGCAGGCGAGATTAGAAACGAGACGGTTGGTGGTTATGCATCCAAAGTAGCCGCTCTACCAAAAGTAAGATCGGCTTTGTTGGAACTACAGCAAAATATGGCCAATAAATCAGGCCTCATTGCAGATGGACGCGATATGGGGACGGTAGTGTTTCCCAATGCTGATGTCAAAATATATCTGACAGCCAGTGCCGAAGCTCGAGCAGATAGACGCGTTAAGCAATTGCAGCAAGCAGGGCAGACTGTAGATTATGAAACTATTTTGAATAACATTCAGGAAAGAGACGAGCGTGATGAAAATCGAGAAGTGGCTCCCTCTAAACCTGCGGAAGATGCCTTAGTTCTTGATAGCTCACACATGAGTGCCGATGACGTATTTAATGAAATTAAACGTTTCTGTCAAAAAAAAGGTATTAGCTTTAGTATTTAACTTAAACGTTAAGACGTAGGTTAAACCTTAATAGGTCGAGCGTCACTAGGCTAAGCATCAATTATGTTATCAACGGTAAGATAACAATAAATTTTAAGTGTTTTATAAGGTGAGAATTTAACAATTTTTTTAAATGTGGATATAAAGAGTAAAAACCAGCGTCAATCTTTTATCCACATTAACTTGAACCGTACTGTGCTGGACAGGATACGGCTATATTAAGGTAATCATAATGGAATCATTTGCTGAACTATTTGAAGCGAGTCTAGAAGAGCAAGGTCTTGATATTGAGCGTGGCTCAGTTATCAGCGGTGCTGTTGTAGCAATCGATAGCGATTGGATTACAGTTGACACTGGTTTAAAGTCTGAGGGTGTTGTTGCTCGTGAAGAGTTCTTAGACGACAATGGCGAGCTTGAAGTAGCAGTGGGCGATAGCGTTGATGTGGTAGTTGAAGCTGTTGACAATGGTATGGGTCAAACCTTACTATCACGTGAAAAAGCCAAACGTGTTGAAACATGGAATGCACTTGAGAAACTATTTGAAGGCGATGAAATCGTCAAAGGTATTATCTCTAGTAAAGTAAAAGGTGGTTTTACAGTTGATATCGGCTCAGTACGCGCATTCCTACCAGGTTCTTTAGTGGATGTCCGTCCTATTCGTGATACGACGCATCTTGAAGGTAAAGAGCTTGAATTCAAAATTATAAAACTTGACCAAAAGCGTAACAACGTTGTTGTTAGCCGTAAAGCAGTTATGGAAGCTGAAAACTCAGCTGAACGTGAAGAGCTACTGAATAAGCTTGAAGAGGGTATCGAAGTAGAAGGTATCGTTAAAAACCTAACAGACTACGGTGCATTCGTAGATCTTGGTGGTATTGATGGTCTATTACATATCACTGATATGGCATGGCGTCGTATTAAGCACCCATCTGAAGTAGTCGAAGTGGGTCAAGATCTTAAGGTTAAAGTTCTTAAATTTGACCGTGAACGTAACCGCGTAAGCTTAGGCTTAAAACAGTTAGGTACAGATCCTTGGGATAACGTTGGCGGCACTTATCCAGTAGGTAGTATCGTTAAAGCACGCGTTACTAACCTAACTGACTATGGTTGTTTCGCAGAAATTTCTGACGGTATCGAAGGTCTCGTTCACGTATCAGAAATGGATCATACTAACAAAAACATTCACCCATCTAAAGTTGTTCAGATTGGCGATGAAGTTGACGTTATGATCTTAGATATCGATGAAGAGCGTCGTCGAATCAGCCTAGGTATCAAACAAACTCTACCAAATCCATGGGAAGAGTTTGATAAGAAATATGATCGCGGTGACAAGCTAACGGGTACGATCAAGTCAATCACTGACTTCGGTATCTTTATCGGTCTTGATGGCGGTATTGATGGTCTCGTTCACTTATCTGATATCTCTTGGAATGAAACCGGTGAAGAGGCAATCCGTAACTACAACAAGGGCGATACCGTTGAGGCTATGGTTCTGTCAGTAGATGCTGAAGCCAATCGCATTAGTCTAGGTATTAAGCAGTTAAGCTCTGACCCATTCAACGAATATCTGGTCGGTAACGATCGTGGTTCTATCGTTAATGGTACCGTTAAAGATGTTGACGCTAAAGGTGCAACAATCACTTTAGCGGATGAAGTTGAAGGCTACTTACGTGCATCAGAAATTCAACGTGATAAAGTTGAAGATGCAACTAAGCACTTAAATATTGGTGATGCTGTTGAAGCAAAAATCATTAGCGTAGATCGTAAGTCACGTAGCATTAGCTTATCCATCAAATCTAAAGATGAAGCAGAAGAGCGTCAAGCGATTAAAGAGCTTGGTAGTACGCAAACGGCAGCTCCAGAAGCACAGCCAAAAACTATCGGTGATTTGATCAAAGAGCAGATGCAAGACTAATAATTATAGTTTACTATAGTTATACTTAACTTAAATTTAACTGTTTATTAAAATTAAAAAGGAGTAACCTCGTTGTTACTCCTTTTTTTAATTATCTACTATTCTATTCTACATATAACATTGAACCAGCCAATGCCATAGAATTAAAATTTGTTATAAAATATATATAAAACAACAATATAGTTTAATTTTATCGTCAAATATAAAGTTAACTGTTTAATTATGTTTCAAAGTTAATGAAAAAGCTGTAAAATATCCTAATGCCTTTATTGTTCTAAGTTCTCTAACGGACTAGAAATTTAAAACGATTTAACCATTATTAATTAAGGTCAATAGGATATGACAAAAACTATCAATAAATCAGATTTGATTCAAGATATTGCAGCCAGATGTGAATACATTTCTGAAACAGAAGTAGATGGCGCAGTGCGTGAAATTCTTGAACTACTCACTGATGAATTAACCAACGATAATCGAATTGAAGTACGTGGTTTTGGAACGTTTTGTTTACATCATCGTGAAGCACGACAAGGTCGAAACCCGAAAACGGGCGAGATGGTACAGGTACCAGCCAAAGCAATTCCCCATTTTAAGCCGGGTAAAGCATTAAGAGAAGGCGTTAATGATAAATGGATGTAAACTGAAGGAAATTAATGGTATCCTGTTATACATAATTTCTTTTCTGTTTTAATTACATTAGGTGTTTGACTTGAAAGCTCGATTTAGAACATCTCTATTTCCATCTCAAAAATTCATTACCCTATTAATCTTATTAGTCTCCATGCCATTGGTTGCCTATGCAGCGGGTGGTGTAGATCCAGATGCAGTGGTACAAACGTCTTCTTACAGCTTCCACGTTATGTTGCTGTTGGCTTTTGTGCTACTGTCTGTCATGGTTTCTTTTGTCTGCTCAGTTTCAGAAGCTGCACTATTAACCATGACACCTTCCTATGTAGCCTCTATTGCAGAAGAAAATCCCACAAAATCCCTGATGCTAAAGAAGGTTAAAATTGACAATATCGATCAGTCAATTGCGGCAATCTTAACCCTGAATACTGTGGCTCACACTGTCGGTTCGCTGGGTGCAGGAGCACAAGCAACTATTGTATTTGGTAGTGAATGGTTTGGGGTATTCTCAGCACTTATGACTTTATTTATTCTCATTGGTTCTGAAATTATCCCTAAAACTCTAGGTACGGTTTACTGGAGGCAGTTATCTGGCCCTGTCGCCTATTTCGTTAAAGCCATTATCTTTGTGCTTTATCCTCTTATATGGGTATCTGAAAAGATCACTAAGCTATTAACTGGTGGTAAAAAAGCGCATACTTTTAGTCGCAATGAATTTGCTGCTTTAGCCAGTGTCGGTGAACAATCTGGTCAAATTGACCCTTTGGAATCTAGAATCATCCGAAATCTTTTGGCATTTGGTGCTATTAAAGTTGAAGATATAATGACGCCGCGCTCTGTGATGCATGCGTTTGATCAGTCTATAACCGTAGCTGAACTGTTGGCGAACCGGCCGAAGCTTATGTTCTCAAGATTACCTATTTACGATGGTGATTTAGATAAGGTCACAGGATTTGTGTTAAAGTCAGATATACTTCTAGCCAAAGCCAATAATCACATGGACAAACCTTTGGAGAGTTACAAGCGTGAAATTACTTTTGTATTCTCAAAAATGAAATTATTTGATTTATTGGACCTTATGTTAAATACACGTATTCATATTGCCGTCATTGTCGGTGAGTATGGAGAGGTTAAAGGACTTGTTACATTAGAAGATGTCATGGAGACGTTATTAGGGTTAGAGATTGTTGATGAAGTAGATAGGGTAGAGGACATGCAGGTTTTAGCCAGACAAATGATGCAGCGTCGAGCCACTCGTTTAGGCATGTTAGTTGAGGATGATGATACATTCATCAATTAAACTATTAATTGATCAATAGTAATACTCTTTGGAGCCTATAGCCTCATTTTATTTTTAATAAATGAGTGAAACCTCATGAGCTTGGGTTGAAAGTTATTGATCTTCTAGAGCATAACCATAAATATTTTGGGTGAATCAACCTTATTTTACTTACTAAATGAGCTCGTTGTACGTTTTAACGGTATACATGACTTATAGTCAAAGAACTTTAAAGTAGTCACAAGGTAACCGATTGCAAGTACTACTGGACTAGGCTTAGCGAGGTTAACACCGTGACTCTTTATAAGTTCGCCGACTATAGATTAAGAGCGAACTTACTTTTTTGTTGTAAGAAGAGTTTTATTAAAAATTTAGTACATAACTTTTTTGTGACTAATAATTACAAGAGGTTAAGATTTACCTAGGATAGTCATCATCTAATTATAGTAAGATAAAGTGTATACATTAACTAAGTTTATAAATTCTTAGATGATACTAACTTACAGTCTACTTGAGTACTCAACCATAAACTCAATAAGGAAGCAATAATGACTAGGTCTATCTTAAATTCTACAAAGTACTTAACCGCTATCGTTGCCCCAGTAGCGTTGGTTGCTGCTGTATCTATGATGGCATCAACGGCACAAGCAGCTGACATCACTGAAGCAGATGTACAAAGTTACGCGACTAAAATGAAAGCCGCTGCCAACAGTAAAAACTTGAATCAAATTTCAAATTTAGTAGCAGATGAAGCAATAATTTCATTATCCCGTCGTGGTAAGACAACCAGTTTGGATAAGTCTGCCTATTTAAATTTGCTGCAGGACAGTTGGACGAATACTAATGGCTATAACTATGACATAAGTATTTCAAATGTAGTGACCAGCGGTACACAGGCTAAAGCAGATGTTAAAACGGTTGAAACATGGGAAAAAGACGGTGTTAGAAGAACATTTACCACAACCTCAAGAGCGACATTAAGATCTAGTAATAATAATGCTGTATTATTAAGAGCGGTCTCTCAAATAACCATTGAATAACGTATTAAGCGGTTAGGTTATCTACTTGAAGAATTGTAAAATGAATATGATATTTGAGTAATTGAATAGCTAAACTTAATAAGATGATTCATTATTTACTTTTTTTTGCTGAACATAATATTTAAATGTTCTCATTTAATTGATTTATATGGTATTAAATGTATTTAACCGTTTTATAGATCTAATTTATAGTTCTAAGTAGTTAAATCTAAGTTTATTAATCTAAAGATTTTAATACTTTTATTAAATTCTGTACTATTTATTAAAAGTCATATCGTTTAAAATTGATAAATTAGTTGAAATTCCCAATCTAATTTATTCTTCTTTATTCGAAATTTATCATAAGATTTTGAATGATTAACTGCCTTATTGACTATTTTTTTGACCGAAATATAGTTTTCTCTACTCGTTAAATCGTAAATGACTGAGATGCAGACGCACCTTAAATCTTTACGATTTCTATTTATTGTACTGGGTCATTATTACTATGAATTTTAGAAAATCTACTCTTTCATTTTGTAAGCTCCCTTTAGTTATTGCTATGGGCACTGTTATCTTAAGCGGGTGTAATAATACAGCACCAGTAAGAGGAGGGGTTAGTTCTCAGACTAGTCGAATCCCAGTTGCCCAGAATGATGCGGTATCGAATGTCCCAGCGACTGAGGGAAGTTATAGTACGTCGTTGTTAGACGATGATAGTTTGTCTGAGCTTGAGAATCTGCTTGAAGCGACAGATATGAAAATGGTGGAGGATGATAAACTTGCTATTCAACAGTACGGTAATCTATGGGATAGAATGCGTGCTGGTTTTCGCATGGACCAAAGCGCTTATGGGTTTAGTCAGCAACAACGTATTGATGCGCAAAAAAATTGGTTTATAACCCGACAAGAATATATCAATCGATTAACGGCACGTGCCAGTCGCTATTTATATCATACGGTAAGAGAAGCAGAACGTCGTAACATACCAACTGAATTGGCACTTTTACCGGTTATCGAAAGCTCTTATGACCCTACTGGTACCAGCAATGCAGCGGCTGCGGGTCTTTGGCAATTTATTCCTAGTACCGGCCGTATCTATGGTCTAACCCAAACGGCAACTTATGATGGTCGACGGGATGTCATTGAGTCAACACGAGCAGCTTATGATTTCTTAACCTCACTCTATAATCAATTTGGTAGCTGGGAGCTGGCTTTGGCTTCTTATAACGCAGGACCAGGTAGAGTGCAACGCGCCATTGATGCTAACCGAGAAAGAGGTCTACCTACGGATTTCTGGTCATTGTCGTTACCTACTGAAACCATGCATTATGTACCCAGATTCCTAGCAGTCGCTCAGATTATCAAAAATACCGACCAATATAGTATTTATTTACCCGCCATAGCAAATCGTCAACATTTTAGAAGTGTCCCAGTAAATTATGGAGTCAGTTTATATGATGTCTCTCAACTTACAGGGGTAAGCTACGATGAGCTAAAAGCTCTTAACCCTTCATTGACGACAGGTAATATAGATCCTGCTGGTCCTAATCGAGTGATTATTCCTAACCAAGTTAATGTGTTAGTAGATGCTAAGATTAGTAGTTTAAGTGGTACTGGGGGTAATGGCTCTCCTTATACCATCCCTGAATCTCAATATGAAATAATGGCTAAGTCACCCGAAGGGCTTGCGGAATTTGCGGCTAAGGCACACGCACCTCTACAAAATAGTACTTATATCGAGCCTATTGCATCAACAAATTCAACCGTTGTTAAAGAACCCCCAATCAGCCAATCAGAAAAGAAAAAAATAGAATCTGAACTAGCGTCCTCTAACACCTTACCGACGACCTCTGCTCAATTGACAAAAAATGATACGATTGTGCAAGAGCCGCCTTTGTCACCCCAGGAAAAAGAGTTTATTTCCCAGCAAATTCGGCAACAATCTCCTGAAGTAGGTGAAGTAGTCAGCTCGGTTGATGGAAATATTAAACTTGAGGCCATTCAAACCCAACAGTCCATCCTTGAAGCGCGCGGCGAAGAGAAAAAAATTAGTTTTGACAAGCCAGTAATCGAACAATCCTCAACTCCACCAAAGCCCACTGGAAAGCGCACTATCTATACGGTTCAGCGGGGTGATACCCTAATAAATATCGCGTCTAGAGCTGGGTTGAATTGGCGTGATATTGCAGATTGGAACCAGATAAACCCCAATGCTACTTTGTTAGCTGGATCAAAGCTGTACTTGTACAATGCAAGACCTATTTTACCGCTTGATTCAGCAACGGCAGAAACAGATTCTAGCCAGAGCGCAGCCAAGCCAAATACTTATATTGTCAGACCCGGGGATACATTGATAGGGACTGCCAATCGCGTGGGACTCAGTGTGTCTCGTTTGGCCAGTTATAATGGCTTATCAACAAATGCTCAATTGCGTGTTGGACAGAAGCTATGGTTGATACCAGGCATGGTTGAGTCTAATACTGGTAGTTCGAGCAGTGCTAAACCAAGTAGTGCTTCAGCCTATACAGGTAAAACTGAAAGTTATACGGTTAAACGTGGAGAAGGGCTGATAATGCTGGCTTCACGATACAATATATCCGTTGATACCCTCGCTGCTATGAATGACTTAGAGACTGATGAACAGCTATTAGTCGGTCAACGTCTAACCGTACCCGCTATAGCGTCAAAAAGCTCTGTATCCTCTAATACGACTTCAAACAGCGCTTCATCCTCCGCTAGTACCTATCGTGGTGAAACCAGTAGTTATACCGTTAAGTCTGGTGAGACTTTAATCGGTATTGCTAATAAATTAGGTGTATCTCATACACTTATTGCTGACATAAACAATATACCTGCCAATACTCAATTACTGCGCGGTCAAAAACTAAAATTACCCGTTAGTAAAGAGCAGATTAGTTTAGGACTCAATAATGAGGCTATTAAATACAAAGTTCAATCTGGCGATTCGTTAACGAGTCTATCTAATAAGTATAATATTTCTGTTAGTGATCTTGCCAAAGCCAATAACTTAAGTGTGACCTCAAACTTGTTAATTGGACAAGTGATTACTATTCCTAGTGGAAGTAGCAGTAGCTCCAGTACTACTACTAATACCTCTAAATCAGCTTCGTCTTCTACTAATTCCAATGTATCTTATACAGGCACATACAAAGTTAAAGCAGGAGATGGGCTAATTAGCTTAGCCCGTGACTTTGGAGTATCTACCCAAGATCTTGCCTCTGCGAATAATATTAGTCCTACAGCGGGATTATTTGTGGGTCAAACATTGAAGGTACCTAATAAGGGCTCAGCTTCAAGCTCTAATAGCTCAACCAGTGCTAAGCCAGCCAATAGCACTACCGGCGTAACAACGGGTAGTAGCTATACCGTTCAATCGGGGGATTCTTTGATTCGCTTAGCCAGTAAGAATGGATTAAGTGTCAGTCAGTTGGCAAGCGCAAATGGTTTAAGTACCAATGCTCAGCTAAAAATAGGTCAAAAGATTACCATACCGGCTACCACGACCACCTACAAGGTGAAGTCAGGGGATAGTTTGATTGGTCTGGCTAGTAAATATGGTATGACACCTGAGAAGTTTGCAGAGCTTAATAACATTAGCAGTAACGCCATGCTACAGATTGGTCAGACTTTGATAGTGCCTGTACAGTAAAATATACAAATATAAAAAGAGCTCAATTTGAGCTCTTTTTTTATGGCATATATATTTGAATATTTAAACATACAATATGCTAAGTGGTACGTGTCTTTAGGGTCTCTAGATAACTGCGAATGTTAGTAACGTAGTGCATACACTGCACATAGCGAGAATTTCTTGATGCATTGTCAGACATGTAAGTGTATACATTGGACCAGCTATTAGGGTTTTGACCAGATTTTGCTAATTTACTTTGAATCTTTTTAACGGCATTGGGACCCATATTATAAGAAGCTAATGCAAACCACAATCGGTCAGGCTCTGGTACATCACTAAAGGTTTCTTTCATTTGTTCAAGGTAACGTGCGCCACCGCCAATACTTTCGTAGGGGTCTACTCTGTCAGATACGCCCATTGCTTTAGCGGTACTACTTGTCAACATCATAATGCCTTTAACACCTGTTGGAGAAACGGCATCGGCATTAAGATGAGACTCTTGATATCCCATTGCTACTAATAATTCCCAATCATGATCATAAGTATTGGCTTGTTTTTGAAAAGAAGACTTATAATGAGGCAAGTTTGAGTTAAGCGCTTTCTCAAAATGATCACGGTTATAACTATCTTGCAACAGAGTCTGATCATAAAAGTTTGCAATTTTGGCTGTATTTAAAAGTTGGTCGTCATCACACAAAAAGTGACTGGCTTTAACCGCTAATGGATCGATACTACTCCGAAAGCTCCAACTGGTCTTAGGATGTAGTCCATTTTGGGCTAAGGTGTTGTCGAAACCACAGCTAATATTAATGGTAGATACAGCCATCTCTTCAGCCAACTGCGTACTAGCAGTAGTCAACGCCATGTCTGCCTTACCTTGATGGACTGCTTTGAGTGCCTGTTCGTCCGATTTATAACTTTTCACGACTAAGTTGACGCCTAACTGATGGGCATATGATCGAGCGACATCATAACCAAATCCATGTTGGAAACCGTCGGTAGAAAAGAAGGTGCTATCACCAACCACTGACGCTAACGTTAGAGTTTTTGAGGACAAAACCGTATCATAAGCCATCGATTCTGTATTCAATACAGACGTCGTAATACTTTCAGCAGGGAGTGAGAGTAGCGCTATGCTAGATACTTTGGCTAGCATTTTAGTTTTAGCAAATTTCTTATTCGCCGGTATTTGTTTAGACGCTAGATTAATAGAGCGATTTGGGAATAAAAAACGGTGTACGTTTTTAAAATTTTGAGTAGATTTTAGGGGTAATTTAGTTTTAAATGCCTTGCTGCTTTTTAACCAATAGGTTATGCGTTGCATGGATGTCTCCTTTGTCTAATCATCCATACTGTGTGGAGGTCAATACACCATTGTATTAAGCTCTCTTTAAAGCCACAGTAATGAGCAACACATTCGTTATAATCTCATTAATGATACGTAGTAGAAATAATACAACTCGTATCAGTAAGACGCTCATAAAGGCATTAATTGCCTGGTTTAGACCCGCTTTACGGATTATTAAAATACCGTTAGCTGAGATCAAAAACCTTAAAATGAGTCAATATAACGTTTTAACCGTATAAGTGAGTAATACATTATTTAAAAAATAGAGTGATTCTCTAATGAATCATGCTCTAATAAACAATAATGCTTAAAACTTATAACATTAAAAGTGCTGCTAGCAAGACGAACTAAAAACAAAAAGACGCTAGACGTAACTTAATCGCAGACCTAGTGGATATAGCTACTAAGTAATATCGATTTAGTTAGAAATAGGACGAATATCGAGGTTTAGAAATGAAACTCATAAACTCGGTAATCATCTTATTCATAACTGACCTATTCAAACTAACGCTATAAACTTAAAAAATAATACAAACATTACATTTAAGCATGGTCAATCATGTCTAACATTTTGTCTTTGATATTGAATGCAATAGTTTATTAACGGTTTATTAGAATATTCGAATTATAAATTAAATAGGCATATTTCAAAGGTAGAAATAATTCTTAAATATTAAAATCGAAACACTAAAATAAAAATAAATAAACGAATGCTATCAAAACCTTGACAGGCTATACTTTTTACCACATACCTATAATGAATGAAAATAATAAATAAAAACTATATTATCAATTGCATTCAATAACTTGTATTCAACACTTAAATAATAATCTATTCAAGAGAGGGCAGTAAAAGCTAGACCATTGTCAAAATTCGCACTTGCGACGATTTGTAAAATTGGCAGTTCACCGCAAAACAAAATAAACCTGATAGTACTTAGGCATACATTTTGCTATCCAATTAAGTAGTATATGGTGCTTAAATACTAAAAATTCAAGGGTTAGTTAACAACTACTAAACTGAACCAAACACTCCATCAATAACTATTCTAATAAAGAACCATACCTATTAAAGTGTCTTTAAATTTTTTTAATCAATAACTACTTAATAGCCTATATTATACTTTAAATTGGGTTAAAAATGGTAATTGTTGCTTTCAATCTTAATCTTTTAACATTTCAAAGCTTATTACATTGATCAGTTAAAGCTAGCAAGTTAGGTATTATGCGGGGTTAGGATCGTCAATAAATGTGACGTTTAAGTCATGATGTTGTTCAATGAGTTCACCTAATCTTTTAATACCACCAATTTCAGTCGCATGATGTCCACATGCTAAATAATCGATACCTAATTCCCGAGCTGCGTGAGTGGTACGTTCAGATATTTCTCCAGAAATATATAGCTGACAACCCATTAACGCTGCTTGTTCTATCATATCTTGAGCACCTCCAGTACAGATGCCAATTTTGGTTATAGATTCATTTCCAGCAGAAATATGGGTAGGCGTTCGCTGCAAGCGATGGGTGACTTTATTGATTAGATCAGCAATGGAAACAGGTTGGCAGCGTGCTATATTACCGACAGGGTTCTTCTCATTGGGATATAGTGCTCCTATTATTTCAAGATCAAGCTGTTTTGCTAGCATCGCATTATTTCCTATAAGCGGATGCGCATCTAATGGCAGATGATAGGCAAGTAGTGAAATATTATTCTGTAGCAAGCTTCTGATTCGTTTGCCTTTCATACCCACCAAAGGCTGAGATTCACCTTTCCAAAAATATCCATGATGCACCAATATGGCATCTGCACCTTCGTCAATAGCAGCGTCGATTAGGTTTTGAGTGGCAGTAACCCCAGTTATGATTTTTTGAATGGGGGTATCTGCATCAACTTGCAGTCCATTTGGACAGTAGTCTTTAAATTCTGCGACATTAAGATACTCATCGCTCCACTTCGAAAGTTCTAACGGTGTCATTACTACATTGCTCATATTTTCAATCCAAAGTGTCATTTTTTAAGAATGTCTTTTATTAAAAGTGTTTATTTTAAAGGGTCAATTTTAAAAAGTTTTAAGCGTTTTAAGGTTTAGATACTAATTTTAGGTTAATTCAGAGAAACGCTTTTCCTATAAAAATAGAGTTATTGTACAGGTATAGATAAGTGATATAAAAAGTTTAAGTCAGGTGTTTAAGTCGGGTAATAACTGGCTATAGTGTTATATTTATATCAGTAAATAGTAAATAAAGAGTGCTAAAAACCGATTATTGCTAAAAATAGACAGTTAAAAATGTTGTGTAACATTAACTTAACAATTAATCGTTGCTATTAAGGTTGCAGAAGTATCAGATAAACCCTAACAAATGCTAAAATAGTGCAAGTTATAGTATTAGCCGGTTTAAGAGAGTTTTTATTGAATGAGTTCAATTTAATTGAAAGTTAGAGGTCATCTTAAAACTTACTCCGCTTTAAAACTATCTAAGCTAAAAACGTATCAAATTAAATGAAATCAAACCAATCTTTTAAAAAGCTAGCATACACAATAATAAGACTCGGTGCTAAAGCATTAGGTACCTATTGTAAATAAAATGTGTTTAGTAGCCTTACAACATTTTGACCATCGAGGAGCTAAATGTCTACATCTTCAAATTCGAATATCCTATGGAAGGTTTTACCTTGGCTGTTATTGGTTGCCGTACTCGCGGCTTTTATATGGGTCTATATCGATCAAAAAACCAGTCAACAATCGATGTGGGAGCCCCCGCGTAGTGAAACGACCTCCATTCCTTTAAATGCTAATCGAATTTCAGATCGACCTGAGCCAATCACTTCCTATCATGATGCAGTGGCGAGAGCGTCTCGCTCAGTGGTAAATATTTATACCACTCAGAAAGTGACTCAAAACCCTTATATGAGTGATCCGGTATTACGTCGTTTTTATGAGTTTCATGGACAGATGCCAGAGGCTGGTTCAGAGACTAATTTAGGCTCAGGGGTAATCGTATCAAAAGATGGTTATATCGTCACTAATGCGCACGTTATTGCAAAGGCTGATGAGATTGTCGTGGCGTTAAACGATGGCCGTAAAGCAGTTGCTAAGGTTGTGGGTACTGATCCAGATAGCGACTTAGCGGTTGTGAAAGTGGATATGACAGGCTTAGAGCCTTTAGCATTTAGAGAAAATCCGATTGAAGTTGGGGATGTTGCTTTGGCTATTGGGAACCCGTTTGGGGTGGGTCAAACGGTTACTCAGGGTATCATTTCAGCGACAGGTCGTACCGGTCTAGGGGTTAATACTTTTGAAGACTTTATCCAAACAGATGCGGCTATTAACCCTGGTAACTCTGGCGGTGCACTAGTGGACGCCAGGGGTGAGTTGGTCGGTATTAATACCGTCATATTCTCACGATCAGGGGGTTCAATGGGTATAGGCTTTGCTATTCCTACTGCCTTGGTTGAGCAAGTTATGAATGCCATTATCAAAGATGGTAAAGTGAGCCGCGGCTGGCTAGGCATAGAAGTATTATCACAACTTCGAGATCCTACTGATTTAAATAGTTCTACTGGTGTTCAAGTGCGAAGCATTATTCCAGATAGTCCTGCTGCAAAAAGTGGACTCAAAGTGGGTGATGTCATTTTGTCGATTGATGGCGTTGAGATGACAGATGCCAACCGTTTGATCCAATACGTGGCACGTAAGTTACCGAATACCGTGTTGTCTGTACAAGTGCTTAGAGATTCTAAGAATATGAATATCAATATTACCTTAGCTGAACGTCCCACTCAAAATACGATGTTAATGCCTGATGTTCCTGAAGATTCTGGCGTTCCTGAGGAGTTGATGCAGTCACCTCAACCACCAGAAGGCACGGGTAATCCAATCAGTGATGAACAGCGCGAGCGCTTACGTGAAGAGCTTATTCAACTGTTTGAAAATGGGGAACGACCTGATGTTGGGTCCACTTATCAATAATGTCTCATACGTTAAGCTATGATTTAATGACAGTTATTTGATAAATCGATTGAGACGAAAAGACCGCTATTTCATTTAAATAGCGGTCTTTTTATTCTATAGTCAGCGACCTACTAAACGGTTACAGTGTTAATCTCGTTAAACCTACTCCCGTATTACTTGCTACTTTCACTCAGTTGTAACCATTTTAGACTTCTTTGACTATCTATGTGACATCTTTTAAATGAATCATACCTTGAACCTGACAACAACACGGCAATATCTCATTTTTTTCGATCATTGCTAAAGGTGGCGTTGCATAAGTCACTGGAAGAGAAGACGCCGTTAACTTAACACGACAGCTGCCACAATATCCTTCACGACATTGAAAATTGACATCATGCCCCGTTCGTAACAAGCCATCTAATAACGTTTCATTATCGTGTAAATAAAAACGTGTTTTCGAGGTAAAAACCCAAGTCATACACTAACCAATAACCTCAGATAATAGCCTAAGCAAATACTTAATTAAATATCTCGCTATCAACAATTGAATACATATAATTTAAATCGATCAGGTCTAAACTAATCTAAACTTATGAATACAATATGACAGAACTGACTTAACGCTTGTTTATCATAATTGAATCATAATTGAATCATAATTGAATCATAATTGAATCATAGTTGAATCATAGTTGAATCAGTAGTGATCATGATCTGATGGGTACTGGATCGATATTTCGTGTTTATACAATGGCTACAGCTCGAAGTCATCAAAGTCAGTATCCGATAAGTCAGAATCGATTTGACCGACCAAATAAGAGCTGATCTCCGTTTCTTGCGGGGCAACCTGTACGTTGTCTGAGGATAACCAAGTATTAATCCACGGGATAGGATTGCTCTTAGATTCAGAAAATAGGGGAGGTAGGCCTACCGCCTCCATACGTAAGTTGGTAATATATTCAACGTATTGGCACAAAATATCTTTATTAAGACCAATCATTGATCCATCTTTAAATAAATAGCCCGCCCATTCTTTTTCTTGCTCAGCCGCTGTTCGGAAAATCTCGATACTTTCTTCATAACATTCTTTTGCGATGTCCGCCATCTCAGGATCGTCTTTACCGGCTGCCATAATATTAAGCATATGCTGCGTACTGGTTAGATGAAGTGCCTCATCACGGGCAATCAGCTTAATAATCTTAGCATTCCCCTCCATCAGCTTGCGCTCAGCGAAGGCGAACGAGCAAGCAAATGACACATAAAAACGGATGGCCTCTAATACGTTGACTGCCATTAAACATAGATATAGCATTTTTTTAAGTTTGCGTAAATCAACATACTTCTCTTCACCATTGACTGTATGGGTTCCTGGACCAAACAAACTATACAGCTGCGAATAATGGTAGAGCTCATCATAATATTCTGCAATGCCTTCAGCACGATGCAAGATGTGCTCATTTTCCATAATGTCGTCGAATACCACCGCCGGATCATTGACGATGTTACGGATAATATGAGTATAACTGCGTGAGTGAATAGTCTCAGAGAATGACCACGTTTCAATCCAAGTCTCAAGCTCAGGGATAGACACCAACGGCAACAGCACCACGTTTGGACTACGACCTTGGATTGAGTCAAGCAATGTCTGGTATTTTAGATTACTAATAAAGATATGCTGCTCATGAGTGGATAGATTACCATAGTCAATACGGTCTTTTGACACATCAACTTCTTCTGGACGCCAGAAAAAAGACAATTGCTTTTCGATAAGCTGCTCAAAAATAGGATGTTTTTGTTGGTCATAACGCGCCACGTTAACAGGCTGACCAAAAAACATAGGCTCTTTTAAAGCATCGTTTTTGGTTTGGCAAAAGATTGAATATGTCATGTTTTTACCTTTGAATATAAAAGTGTTCTGATAGATTAATAATGTAGAGATATGCAGTATAGAGCGGTTTAAAGTCTAATTATAGTCCTCGATAGTGACTATATAGAACCTGCATATTTTTCAATGTATTCGACAACCGATAAGAATTTCCCATAAATTATTTTCAACACCAATGCCTGTCCTAAAATGAAAGGCATTATTTAATTTATAGGCGGAAGGATTAGATTTATAGGTCAGGTTTAAGATTACGTTTTAAGGCTCGATATTAACATTCATTTTTCGCTGTATTCGAGTAGCAGTTTATTGTCTTTACTCATTCGCATTTAGGAGTATCAATGAATAATAGCAGGAATGAGGTTGTCGCATTACTTATTAAATAAAGAATAAAATATGTCATGTTTATTATATCGGAGAGACACGAGACGGTTGTGATAATTGATCATTTTTTTCTCATCAACGATAAGTCAATAAAGAGGCGGTTTTGGACAAACTAAATTATAACCATAAGGTCGTAAGATGTCTAAATTATAATACTTGAATGAAGGATTAATTACTTTAATAGCTCAGTCATTCTTGATGCTTGGTAGGATATCCAATTGTTATAACATCGAAATTTTTAAAATAAAGTAAAGGATTTCAAAAGGCTGTTATTTAAAACAAAATTTGTGAAAGCAATTAGTAATCAGCGTTTAGGGATAAATTATTTCTACTCCTAAATTAAGTAATGCTTAAAAATAATTTTTATAAATTTAAGTTTGGTGTTTCATAAAAAATGTGTATACTTGAGTGAAAAGTAAGTCTTTGTTGTCTTGTTATTTAAATTGTAACAAAACTGTTAAAAAAGATTTCAGGGAGTTTTATCTAAAAAGGAGCAGTAACTTGTTAAAAAAAATAACATTCATTCTAGCAGCCTCAATACTAGTCGCCGCATGCGGCTCTAACTCAGAAAGTTCAGAAGCTAATGATGCTGGTTCTGTAAATTCAGACAAAGTACATAAGCTTAAATTAGCGGCAACATGGGGTCCTACGCTGACGCCATTTATTGATGCAAACCAAAACATGGCCAAAATGGCTGAAGAGATGTCAAACGGCCGCCTTCAAATTCAAGTCGATCCTTCAAATAAACATAAATCCGCCCTCGGCATACTAGATTTAGTAAAATCTGGTCAATACGACATGGGTCACACGGCGTCTTATTATTACAAAGGTAAGGATATCGCTACGATACCTTTCACAGCGATGCCATTTGGTCTAACCGCAACTGAACAGCAAGGTTGGATGTACTACGGTGGTGGTCTGGAGCTCATGCAAAAAGTATATAAACCGCATAATATTATTTCTTTCCCAGGGGGTAACACAGGCATGCAAATGGGAGGTTGGTTTAAAAAAGAAATCAACACTGTAGATGACTTTAAAGGTCTAAAAATGCGTATTCCTGGTTTTGCAGGCGAAGTCATTGCTGAAACGGGTGCAGTGCCAACCACCATACCCGGTGGCGAGTTATACACGGCTTTAGACCGCGGTACTATTGATGCTTTAGAGTGGGTAGGCCCTTCAATGGATATCACCATGGGCTTTCATAAAATTGCGCCATATTACTACACAGGCTGGCATGAACCCGGTGCAGAGCTTCATTATTTTGTAAACGATAAAGCCTATGACAAGTTGCCAGCAGACCTGCAACAAATTTTAAAAACGGCTATGCGTGTATCTGCAGATGATATGTCAGTAAGAACTCAGTATATGAGTGCTGAATTTTTGGATAAGATGAAATCTGAAGCACCTAATGTGCAAATAAAAACCATGCCCCCTGCAGTACTTGATGAACTCAAAAAAATTAACACTCGACTCGTCGGCGAAATGGTGAAAGACAACCCGCTTATGAAAGAGATTATCGACTCTCAAAACGCGTATCAGAAAAAAGCACGAGCATGGAGCAAGATGTCTGATTATCAATATATTCAAGACAATCAATAGTCTATGAGTTTGTTTATGTTCAACATCTAAAAACTATAAAAAGGACAATAACACCAAAATGCACATTTGCATTTTTGGTGTTTTTTACAAAAGATTTGTTAAAAAGGATAAAGGAACTATTTAAAAAGGATAAAAGAACTATGCTCAAGCAAATCGAAAAAGGATTCGATGCCTTTGGTATCGCAATAGGGAATTTGACATCAATTATTCTAGTAGTGATGATTGCAAACGTATTTTATGATGTAGTGATGCGATATTTCTTCAACGTAGGTAGCATCGGGCTTCAAGAACTAGAATGGCACCTCTTTTCAATCGTATTCTTATTAGGGATGTCTTACACGCTACAACAAGATGCTCATGTGAGAGTCGACCTAATTTACGACAACTTAAACATACCCAAAAGAGCCTATATTAATATTTTAGGTACGCTACTTTTTATAATACCCGTTGCCATAATTATTGGTTATGGATCTATAGATTACGTCATTGAATCCTATCAATCAGCTGAGGCGAGTGGTAATCCGGGGGGCTTAACCCATCGCTGGTTAATAAAATCACTCATTCCTTTGAGTTTTTTATGCCTTGTTATATCTGCTATAGGGTTTTTGATAAAACAAATAAACCTCTTAAAAGAGTATAAGTTAAATAAAAATACGCTCAAAGGAGAAAAGTCATGATTGGTATTATCATGTTTTTTACCGCCTTAGTCATGCTCCTTATGGGCTTTCCTGTGGCGTTTACGTTTGCGGCAGTGGCGTTAATGTTTGCCATTATTGCGGGGCTTGTCGAAACAGACTTTAATCTCGGTGACGGCTTTGCCTCAGCACTCGATATGTTTGATTTTATGCCGTTTCGTATCATGTCCATCATGACGAATACTATCTTAATGGCCGTGCCTATGTTTATCTTCATGGGCGTCATTTTGCAAAAAACAGGTCTTGCAGAGAAGCTACTAGAGTCGATGGCAAAGCTATTTGGCGAAATACGTGGTGGTCTTGCCATCTCAACCGTACTGGTTGGCTCTTTGTTAGCGGCATCAACCGGTATTGTCGGCGCGTCAGTGGTATCGATGGGGGTCATCTCCTTACCGATTATGCTAAGGCATAAATACAGCCCAGAGCTTGCCTGCGGTACCATTTGTGCCTCTGGTACACTGGGACAAATCATCCCGCCCTCTATCGTACTGATTATTTTAGCGGATGTGTTTCAAGTACCGGTTGGTGATTTATTTAAAGCGGCTGTGTGGCCTGGTTTATTATTGGTTGGTCTATATATTGTTTATATTTTGGTTTTCGCATTCTTTGTAAAAGGAGCAGCCCCTGCCATACCAGCAAGTGAATTAGGCGCGACCAATAAAAAAGCCTTAATCTTTGAAGCTTTAAAAAACATTGTGCCGCCATTAACGCTTATCGTACTGGTACTCGGTTCTATCTTCTCAGGTATGGCAACTGCGACAGAGTCCTCAGCTGTTGGCTGTGTCGGTGCCTTGGTACTAGGCGCACTGTATAGGAAATTCTCGTTTGATATCGTAAAAACCGCCGCGCAAGAAACGGTTAAAATTACCTCAATGGTATTTGCGATTTTAATTGGGGCGACGGCGTTCTCAATGGTATTTAATTATACGGGTGGAGAAGAGCTAGTTGAGCAGTTTTTGCTTAACTTACCGGGTGATGGAAAATGGAGCTTTGTCATATTCACTATGCTGGCGATCTTTATCCTAGGGTTCTTTATTGATTTTGTCGAAATAGCCTATATTATCGTGCCTATTTTATTGCCCGTATCTGAGATACTTGGTATCAGCCCATTGTGGTTTGCCATCTTAATCGCAATGAATCTACAGACCTCCTTCTTAACCCCGCCCTTTGGATTTTCACTATTTTACTTAAAGGGGGTCGCACCGCCAGAGGTTAAAACAACCCAAATTTATAAAGGGGTGCTGCCCTTTATTGGCATACAGGTATTTGTGTTGATGTTAATTGCAGTATTTCCTGCTGTGTTTGGTATGACAGCGATGCTGTAGTCTTTTAATACTTTAAGTTTTCAATAGTTTAATCAGTTAAAAGGGTCTGTTGTATGTCAACAGACCCTTTTTTTCGCTTATTTTTTTGCTTATTTTTATGGATAATTTATAGCAAATCCCGCTTTTCACTACTATCTTGGCTGGCACGGCGGCAGATGCTATTAGCCAGTGTCGTTCCTGCGCGACGATACCGCCACTGGCTAAGCACCTGCATCGCCGTGCTGTACCAAGTATATCCGTTTCAATCGGGGCTAAACCACTCCCCAAGGCGGCTATCGTCGAGTCAATCAAGCTTTGCTCGATGCGAAGTTGAACACGAGGTTTTCAAAGCGTTGCACCCATAACATGCCTGCTTAGAATAGCTTCAATAGCTCATATCTACTTCAATATATATTCCCCATATAACCCCAACCAAGTCATGCCGCATTTACTATGTTCATAGTCATCTATCAATGTATAAATAAATCTAAACTTTATAACTATTCTAATGCCTAACTTCACAAGCATATTAGCAACTTTGATTTATAGAGAATAGGTTGCCTAACCACCAGAGTTTTTAAGATAACGAAAAGTAAGTTTTGATTCACTAGATAGAATTTCTATCATTTTTATGACAAAAACCCTACCAAATGTATATTTTTTGTAGTAGTATCAATCTTGACCAAATGGTCAGTTATATTTTTTAACCGCTTTTCAGAATTCTAAACCTAATATAACTCATCAAAAAGTTTGGTTGTTAACCACCATTCTGTTAGTAAATGCCTTATATCAAATTTATCGTAAGACTATGTTCTATATAGATAAATAAGTGAAATTGTAGTTTTTTTCACACTATATTCGATATATTTTTCTCTTAGATATTTATATTTTATCGCATTAAAACACCTTGAATAGGGCATTAGCCATACTAACGGAATCTAAACCTTAAAAATAGTAAGGCATGATTATTGCAATAAAAAGAATAGGGAAATCCTATTTCAAATTTTGCTTTGTTTCATGCACAAACTAACAAATTAAAAGGATATACTGTGCATTTTGACAACCCAAACAACGTATCAAAGCAAGCGCATGCAAACGCTTGTAAACTATCGACACTTAATCTAGTCTGTTTAAAATCAGTGATGTTAGCAACCGTCACTATTGGGTCCCTAGGGTTGATGAGCACTGCTCAAGCCAAAACCTTTTTTTCTGACACCAGCATATCCGCCTTATACGGCAGTGACTATGAGCTGGTAGAGGATGGAGAATTAACCACGGTTACGCTAGAGCATGTCTCAGCACATGATTGGGGTGGAGTGTTCTTCTTTGTAGACCGTCATCAAGGCGACAAAAATGATGAAGGGGCCACTTTTAAAGAGACATACGGTGAGCTGTCTCCAAAATTTAAACTTGGGAACTACAAAAACGGCCTTATTAAACAAATAAACCTTGCGGGTACGTATGAGTTTGGCTCAAACAGTAGCGGCTTTAGCCAAGACAACTATTTAGTAGGTATCGGGGTAGACTTAAACTTGCCTATTCCTAATATGAAATATGCGTCAGCCACCTTATATCATGCATTTAATGACAATACAGATGACGACCAACAAATTACCTTGACCTATGGTTGGGAGAAAAATAACGTTGTACTAGAAGGTTATGTTGATTATGCCTTTAACAATGATGACCGTGAAGACAACATCCATATTAATCCGCAACTCAAATACAACTTACAAGACGCTTTAGGTATTGATAATCGTTTGGAAGTTGGCGTCGAATACAGCTATTGGAACAATAAATACGGTATCGATGGGGTCAATCAAAGCGTACCTAGTGCGTTAGTTAAATTTCATTTTTAACCTATAATAGCCGTAGCCGTACAAATCGAGTAAACACCAAACCAAAAAAAGAGCCCAAATGGGCTCTTTATTTATTTTAAACAGTATAGTAGCGTGGGTGATAGCGTATGACAAGCTAAACTATTATGCAAAATTAAACTTACTATTTATAAATTGATTGAACTATTTAATAACTGAAGCGCTATTCAATCCGTGGGTTGCACTGCGTTGCGCCCATGCTACGGTTCTTTTTTTATTACATTAAGAATTTTAAATCATCACAAGTTTTACTAGGTATAAATTCAATCAGTTCATAATCTGATAGTTCGTTTATCTTAAATGGGTCTTTTGCAATAATAGATTCTAGTTCAAATTTTGATTTTACATTCGATAAAATTATTTCGTCCGTTCGCGCCACATTTACAGGCTGACCAAAAACATGGGCTCAGCATATCAATATATGCATAAGAGCTGGGTTAATAAGCAAGACTATGATTGCTATTTTTAGAGTCTGTTGCTAAGCCAACAGACTCTATCTAGTTTGTAGCATTAAGGCTAATTAAATCCTGAAGCGAAGTTCTCGCAAGCTTTTTCATTACCATTCATACAAGATTTTAAAAAGAGTTCTTCTGATTTTACAAGGTCTTTTTCGATACCAGAGCCATTATAGTAAGCAATCGCTAGATTATATTGAGCATTTGCAAACCCGTAATCGGCAGCTTGTTTGTACCAATAAACTGCTTTTTCTTTATCCATAGGAACGCCTTCACCTTTGGCATACATAGTACCTAGTGTGTTTCGGGCATCTAATAGTCCACTCTCGGCGGCATGTTGCAAATATTCAGCTGCTTTTTCTAAGTTTTTATCAACACCTTCACCCAAGTAGTACATCTTTGCTAAATTAAACTGAGCATAATGTAAACCTTCTGCGTCAGCTTTTTCATACCAGTATCTGGCATAATCATAATAGCTTTGAATAGTCTGCTCATCCAATGAGTCGCTAGATTTAATAGTTTCTACGTAGATGCTACCTATTAGATTAAATACATTAGGATCAGTGTTAGGGTAAGGTTCGAACCTTTCAGCCCAGTATAAGGCGTTTTTATAATCGCCGATGGTAAAATATTGTTTCATCAATTGAACTTGCGATGGTCCATTACCTGCCTTTGCCCTTATCAAGAGGTGATTTTTTGAGTCATCAATGGCCGCCGGATTTGATTGAACGTCTGATGCGGCGTAAGACAGGGATGATACCCCAATAATGGATATTGATAGTGTTATAGTCAGCAAATGTTTTATCATAGGTGTTTTGTGTGTTTCGATAGAAGTTTTATGGATTGATTGATCATAGCATCAATAGCTATCCAAAATCCATTTATGAACCAATAGATACCATAGTAACGTTGATGCTTACTCGCACAGTGTTTTATAGTTACTTTCATGTCTAATGGCTCTAATTGCCATCTATACGATGGTAAAAAATTGAATATGTCATGATTTCACCTTTTTAATCTTTTAATTCGCTGGTTTGTTTGATTACTAACTCTTAAATATTGAAGCGCTTTATTTATTCTGCGTAGGGTGCGTCCCATTCAGCTATTTGTTAGATAAAAGGTTTATTCGGTGCGTAAGATGCACCCTATGACTACTATTCCATTATGAATTTTAACTTGTCATAAGTTCTACTAGGCATAAATTCAGTCAGTTCATAATCCGCTAGGTCGTTTATTTTAAATGGGTCTTTTTCAATAATTGATTCTAGTTCAGATTTTGACTTTATATTCGATAAAATGATTGAACTATTTAATAACTGAAGCGCTATTCAATCCGTGGGTTCCACTGCGTTGCACCCACGCTACGGTTCTTACATAAATCTGTTTTAATTATAGGTTGTACGTCCTTTCAGGTTGCATTGTTTGGTAGACTGAGCTTTCGTGGGATTTATGGTGGCGTGGGTGATAACCCACGACAAACGGAGCTATTCTCCGAAATAGATCTTACTATTTTAATTAGTGATTCATTGAACTGTTTGAAGACGTAATTATTCAATCCTTGGGTTGCACGTTGTTGCACTCACGCTACACTTGCTATTCTATGATTTAGAACGGAATGTCATCATCAATAGTGTTAACTCTTCTTATGTTATCAAGTCTATGCCAAATATGGTTTATAATTATTTTTTGTTTCTCTTTAGACGACTCGTTTAAGAATTTATAAAATTTAGATAGAGTTTCAACTTCTATAATTTCGATTGACTTATAAGCAAATTCACCTTGTATGAAACATTTTATTAAAGCTACATTACTTTGAATGTAGTCCTCTAAAATAGAGTTTTTACATAAATCTCCTAGTTTTCTTATGATTTCGGAAACCTCTGTATTATATGAAGCATTGGAGTCTATATTGACTAGGGAATCATCTAATCCACGTGCAAAAGCCTGATAAATTTCTTTTTCAAAATAATCAATAGGTTCTTGTAATACTGTAGTCTCAATTAACTCTCTTTCGATATCAAAAAAAGTTTCAATTCTCTTAGAATAATCCGTTTCAATCATTTGATTTAGAATACTCATGTAATCGAAAGATTCAAGTTGATTAATTCTAATTATTTCTTCAAACAACTTACCAACGAAATATATTTCTGTTCTGAAGTCGTATATGTTCTCATTAAAGTCTAAAGGCAAGCTATAAATCCAATTTAAGCTAATACTTTTATTATAATCTAAGTTTAAGGAGACTTTTTTGCTAAAGCCAAAGTCTATAATTTTAACAATGCCATCAGTCGAAACTAATATGTTCTCAGGTCTAATATCTCTATGCAATATTCCTTCTTGTTCTAAGTGAGTGAATCCATTTATAACTTGTTTAAAAACATCATTTAGCTTATCAGGGTTATCAGCAAGAAATTTACTAATGTTTTGACCTTCGATGTACTCCATTAGAATGTAACCAGTGTATATTTCAGGGTACAAATAATAGTTAAATACTCGAACAATATTTTTATGATTCAGCAAGTATAATAGTTTAATTTCATCTTTAAAGTTCCGAAAGTAAATCGGTTTATGTTCTTCATAATAAGGTGAATACTTTTTGCAGATGAATTTTTCGTTAATTGTTTCATCTTGGAGTAATACTGTGCGTCCAGTACCACCCTGTCCGATTTCTTTCAAAAATATATAATCTTTCTGACGAATAAACTCTATTAATTTTCCCTGCATTAAATTAAATCCTAATCTGTAAAATAAAACTTAAATTTCCATATACTAGTTGTATCAGAGGAGCGGTTTAGCCCTGACAAAAGCGGTATCCTGCTGACGACAATGGCGATGCGAACTGTGGATAGGAGTGGTGTCGAGATAACAGCAACACACCTAGACACGATAGTTCGCACGCCATTGGCTAAGCAGATACAAGCGGATGGCAGGATTAGCTACCAAATACTACAACTTACAAGCCCCACTCGCACAGCCATCATCAATATCAGCTTGAGCATCGTTAGCACCATCACGGGTATTATGGTAATACAAGGTCTTCACGCCAAGTTTATACGCCATGAGTAAGTCTTTGAGGAGTACTTTCATAGGCACACGCTGACCGTCATAATGCGTCGGATCATAGTTCGTGTTGGCAGAAATACTCTGGTCAATAAACTTCTGCATAATCGCCACAAGCTTTAAGTAGCCTGCATTGTCAGGCATCTGCCACAATAGCTCATACTGGTCTTTTAACTTTAAGATATCAGGCACGACTTGCTTTAAGATACCGTCTTTAGACGCTTTGACCGATACCAAACCGCGTGGAGGCTCAATGCCATTGGTAGCGTTCGCAATCTGGCTCGAAGTCTCAGACGGCATTAACGCAGATAGGGTAGAGTTGCGTAGGCCATGCTCGACGATATCACGACGTAACGCTTCCCAATCTAGTCGCAATGGCTCGTTGCATACTTTATCAAGGTCAGATTTATAGGTATCAATCGGTAAGATGCCTTTTGAATACGTCGTCTCATTAAAAGCAGGGCAAGCACCTTTTTCTTTAGCAAGCTTATTTGAGGCTTTCAATAAATAATACTGTAAGGCTTCAAAGGTTTGATGAGTAAGACCAAGGGCGGAGTCGTCAGAATACTTAGTACCATTTTTCGCTAAATAATAGGCATAGTTAATCACCCCAACCCCAAGGGTACGGCGGCGCATACTACCATTTTCAGCTGCTTTAACGGGGTAGTCTTGATAGTCAAGTAAGGCATCAAGCGCACGTACGATAAGCTCAGTCGGCTCTTCCATATCGTCTAAGTTTTTAACTTCGCCCAAGTTAATTGCCGATAGTGTACAAAGGGCAATCTCGCCTTTTTCGTCATTGATGTTATCCAGTGGCTTAGTAGGCAGAGCGATTTCCATACATAAGTTGGACTGACGGATAGGGGCGACAGTAGGGTCAAAGGGGCTGTGAGTGTTGCAGTGGTCAACATTTTGGATATAGATACGGCCAGTGCTGGCACGCTCTTGCATCATTAAGCTGAACAATTCAGTCGCAGGGACGTGACGTTTGCGGATATTGTCATCTTGCTCATATTGGGTATACAGCTCTTCAAACTTATCTTGATCGGCAAAGAAGGCTTCATATAATCCAGGTACGTCAGAGGGCGAGAATAGAGCAATGTCTTTGCCTTTGATTAAGCGGGTATACAATGTTTTGTTGATTTGAACCCCATAGTCCATGTGACGCACACGGTTGTCTTCTACGCCGCGGTTGTTTTTAAGTACCAATAATGACTCAACTTCAAGATGCCATAAGGGATAGAATAAGGTTGCTGCGCCGCCACGAACACCGCCTTGTGAGCAACATTTAACGGCGGTTTGGAATAGTTTGTAAAATGGAATACAGCCAGTATGCTGAGCTTCACCGCCACGGATAGGGCTTCCTAGCGCACGGATATTACCAGCATTGATACCGATACCGGCACGCTGCGAGACGTAACGAACAATAGCGCTGGTGGTGGCATTGATAGAGTCTAAGCTGTCGCCACATTCAATCAGTACGCAGGAGCTGAACTGACGAGAAGGAGTGCGGACACCTGACATAATAGGCGTTGGCAATGAAATCTTAAACTGTGATGTCGCATCGTAGAAGCGCTTAACGTAGTCTAAACGCTCAGACTTGTCGTAGCTTGCGAACAGACACATACCGACCAGCATATATAAGAACTGTGGACTCTCATAAACGGTCTTGGTGACTCGGTCTTGGACCAAGTATTTACCTGCCATTTGCTCAGCAGCGGCGTAGGCAAGGTTCATATCGCGCCAATGGTCGATGTAGTCGTTTAACTCATTAAACTCTTCACGTGAGTAGTCTCGTAAGATATGTTCGTCATATTTACCCGCTTCGGTCAGCTTGCTGACATGGTCAAATAAATGAGGAGGCTCAAACTGGTTATAAGCGATTTTACGAAGATGGAAAATTGCTAAACGTGCGGCCAGATATTGGTAATCTGGGGTGTCTTCAGAGATTAGGTCGGCAGCGGCTTTAATAATAGTCTCGTGAATGTCACGGGTTTTTATGCCATCATAAAACTGGATGTGCGACTTGAGTTCAACTTGTGACACAGAGACATTGTCTAAGTCTTTGGCTGCCCAAGTAATGACCTTATGGATTTTATCTAAGTTGATAGGCTCTAGTCGGCCATCTCGTTTGGTTACTTTTATATTATCCACATGTGTCATTGTTGTCTCCGCTAAAGGTTATGATGAGTGCAAACGGTGTTACTTATTCCGATACTGTTAATTGGCAATAAAGAGCGCGCTACCAAAACTATAAGCCCAAAAGCAATTGTGTGTGATTTACGGTGTAGGCACAATATATGGGGTAGTTTCGATGATGTAGACACAATATAAAGGAAAAAAAGTAAATTTACTATATTGACAAAAGCGGTGTAAGCAGTTCAAGTTTTGATATTTTATGCAATATTAGGATATTACAAATAAGTGAAAATCCGTGAGCGTTGAAACGGTGAAGGCTAGGGAAGATGTCAAGAAAAAATTGATACATTTACAGACCTAAAAAATTTAATTCAAAAAGTTTAGACCCAAGCGTCATGCTATAGATAATTAAATTTAGAAAGTTAAGATGTTAAGTTTTAATAAACAATAGACGAGTATTTTAGATTATAAAAGCCCGTTATAGATTATTAATTTGAGCTTATACACATATAAAAAAAGCAACCAATATGGCTGCTTATTTTTATAATTAACTTGAGTGATAGGATTTATAGATACTATTTAAACCACAGTACGCACGGTAGCGGCTTTATCTAACGCTGCATAAAGCTCATTGACCTGTGCTGCTTCTGTAAAGTACAGCTTGACACGAAGTGAGCTAAATCGACCGGTGCTCGATTTTTTGACCTGAATGGTCTCATGATCAAAGTCGGGGAACTGAGTGCCTAAGATGAGTTTTACTTCATTTAATAATGTTTCATGTTCTCCTTCGTGGCCAATGATACTCATGGGATAGTCCATTGGAAACGACCAAAGATCAGGATTTTGAATATCTGTTTTTTTAGCAAATGGATCGGTACGTAAGGTCAGCTCACGGGTTAAATCGATGTTTTTGTTATTATTAGTCATAGTGTCTCCATAATTTTGATATAAAAAAAGCTGGGGTAGCAATAACTGACCCCCAGCTTTTTATAAACAACCCATTTATTGGCTATAAATTAGTCATTTTCTAAAAATGAGCGAAGGTGCTCAGAGCGTGAAGGGTGACGTAGCTTACGTAACGCTTTCGCTTCAATTTGACGGATACGCTCACGCGTCACATCAAACTGTTTACCCACCTCTTCTAAAGTGTGATCGGTTGGCATATCAATACCAAAACGCATTCGTAACACACGGGCTTCACGTTCTGTTAAATTACCTAATACATCACGCGTAGCTTCTTGTAAGCCAGCAGCAGTCGCGTCTTCAACAGGACTTGAGATGGTTTGGTCTTCAATAAAGTCGCCCAAATGGGAGTCTTCATCATCACCGATGGGTGTCTCCATAGATATGGGCTCTTTGGCAATTTTCAAGACCTTACGAACTTTCACTTCATCCATCTCTAAACGTTCGCCTAGCTCTTCAGGGGTTGGCTCACGCCCCATTTCTTGTAGCAGTTGACGGGAAACACGGTTTATTTTGTTAATAGTCTCAATCATATGCACCGGAATACGGATAGTACGGGCCTGATCCGCAATAGAGCGGGTGATGGCCTGACGAATCCACCAGGTCGCATAGGTTGAGAACTTATAACCACGGCGATATTCAAACTTATCCACCGCTTTCATTAAGCCAATATTACCTTCTTGGATAAGATCTAAGAACTGTAGACCACGGTTGGTATATTTCTTGGCGATAGAGATAACCAGACGTAAGTTTGCCTCAACCATCTCTTTTTTAGCACGACGTGCTTTCGCTTCACCAATGGCCATACGACGGGCCACTTCTTTCATCTCAGTAATTTCCATGCCAAGCTTGTCTTCATGGTCACGGATACGACGTTGTAATACCACCACGTCGTCAACAACTTTCGCAAGATTGTCAGCAAACTTCGGATTGCCTTTTAAGCGATCGGACAACCAGTCAACATTGGTCTCGTTACTTGGGAAAGTCTTACGAAATTCAGCACGCGGCATCTTACCGCGGCGTATCACCAAGCGCATGATTTGACGCTCTTGCTTACGCACATCATCATAGACATCGTGCATGATGGCCATAACGTTATCAGACATACGATTATTAAGCTTTAATAGCATAAAACGGTCTGCAAGCTGTGCATACGCTTCTTCTGCTTGAGGGCTACCACGTCCATATTCTTCAAGTGCCTGCTTGGCAGTTGCAAACAGCTCACGTATTTCTTCAACACGCTGACGAACAAGCTCAGGGTCTAGACCTCCACTTTCTTCAGCGTCTTCATCGGCGTCGTCATCAAGATCCGTATCATCTTCTTCTTCATCGTCGTCATCTATATCTTTAGCTTTAGACTTCGTGCTGACAATAGGGATCTCTTCTTCTTCAACCTCAACAGGTTCTAGTTCTTCTGGATCTAGAAAACCGGTAATGACATCTGAAAGCTTTTTTTCACCCGCTTGAACAAGGTCATATTCATCCAAAATAAACTGAACAGTACCTGGCCAATAAGCCATTGCGTGCTGTACATCACGGATACCTTCTTCAATGCGCTTAGCGATAACAATCTCGCCTTCACGTGTTAACAAATCGACGGTACCCATTTCACGCATATACATACGCACGGGGTCAGTCGTACGGCCCGGCTCAGTTTCAACAGCAGCGAGCACAGCAGCGGCTTCGTCAGTAGCCATGTCATCATCATTGGCACCATCGTTCATCAAGATGTCATCAGCATCTGGTGCTGACTCGAAAATTTTGATACCAACATCAGTTAGCATTTGAACGATGTCTTCGATTTGGTCACTTTCAGTAATAGAGGCGGGAAGTTGGTCATTCACCTCAGCATAAGTCAAATAGCCTTGCTCTTTACCCATTTGGATAAGGGTGGCTAGTTGAGAGGTAGATTGAGAGGCTGCCTTATCGGTCATAATATCTCGCTTGCAGTTGAAGATGTGGATTAAAGGTAGAGTGATAGGTGCATTGTTTTCTGAAATTTGCAGAGTATTGTCTATTTAGTCCTCTATTTATTATGCTATTTATTATGAGATTATTAGAGTTGAGGAACTAAACCTGTAGAACGAAAACTTCAAAAATGGGGTTGCATTATAACATAATATGAAAATTGGCACCGCAAATACGCTCTTAAGTGTCTAACATAAGCGTGATTATTTGCAATATTACTACCCGTGGTTAATTATACTATGGGGGCTTAACGGTTTTTTTAAAGTTTAATACTGTCTGTTCGTTGTAAATCTAGCGAAGGAGTAGACATTTTAGTCGATTGACGCTTAATCTAGAACGATTTTAGCTATCAGCACTCCTAATAGATGAAGTCTATATAAGCCCTAATCATTATTTATTAGATTGTTCAGCTTGCTGTTTTTTAAACCAGTTCAGTAGCGTCTGGCGTTGACGGTTTAAATGGGTAGTGATGATGATATTTTTAGACTCAGTCATCTGTTTGGCCAGAGCTTGCGACATAAGCTGTATTAATAAATCATCCACTAACTCATCGACGTCAATGATCCCTCGCTGATTTAAGTTGGACCAAAACGGATGCCAGCGTTTGGCTAGTTTTTGTTGTACTGGATTGGGTAAGTTTGCCAAAATAAAATGGGCAGCCGCGTTAGTATCTTTCGGCAAATGCGGAGATAGGGTGTTAATGGCTTGGGTTAATTGTATTAAGCTGGTGCTATTAAAGTCCTGCCAGCTAGGCAAAGCAGGAATGGTAACAGGCTGTCCCTGATCTCGAATCGCCTTTTGAGGTAATTTAATAGCGGTGACACCAGACTCTTGCCATAGACGTTCTATTGGATCAGAATCTAATAAGTTTGGCGCAAATAATAAACACAGCTCAAGCTGACGACAAACGGTCATATCACTGTCGAAATCCAGCAAGATATCATGCGCTGAGTTTTTTTGACCTTTTCTACCGCCTAGCTTTTGATAGATATCATTATTGAGCAAATACTTAAAGCTGGAGCCTTTAGGAAGGTTATTCGTCAGTTGTCGAACTTGGGACATGAGTTTTGCTTTGCCTTCTGCCACACTTAAATCATAACGCTCGCTAAGGTAGGCGAAAATATACTGAGACAATGGCATGGCACGTTTAATTTGATCACGCATTGCGTCGACCCCATGCGAGGAGACATAGGTATCGGGGTCATGACCTTCAGGCAAGGTCAAAAAACGCAGCTCTTTATCATCACTCAACACAGGTAGCGCAACCTCTAATGTGCGCCATGCTGCCTTTTGACCGGCACTATCGCCATCAAAACATAGGGTTAGCGTTGGATTCATTTGCAGTAGGCGTGAAATCTGACTTTCATTTATCGAGGTACCCATAGAGGCGACCGCACCGTAAATACCAGCTTGGTATAAGGCAATGACATCCATATAGCCTTCGACAACTACCCAGTCGTTAGCACGATGCTGGCGTGACTCATAATAGCCGTATAACACATGCTGTTTATGAAATACAGGAGAGTCACTGGAGTTAATATATTTTGGTTTGACCTCATTATCTAGCGCCCGACCTGCAAAGCCGATTACTCTGCCTTGATTATCGCGAATCGGAAATATCACGCGATCACGCAGTAAATCGTAGTCATTGCCTTTTTCCGATTTACGGACAAGTCCAAGTGCTTTTAGACCTTCTATATCTTGCGGGAATGCTTGCTCTAGATGTTGCCAACCACTAGGGGCGTAGCCTAACATGAACTCATTGATGGTTTTGTCTGTTAGCCCTCGTTCTTTAAAGTAGGACATCGCATGAGAGTTTTGGTGTAAGTTGTTCTGATAATATTGGCATACATTAATCAGAAGATCATAAAGATCACCCTCTTGAGAGGCAACAGGCATAGATATATTTGAGGTATGGTCAGGATTTTGAAATCTGCCAGACGCATTAGATCCAGATGACATCAAGGCGCTGTCTGGAGCGGATGACTCTAAGGGATAGTCTTGCGTCCAATCGGGTGGTGGACTTGACTGATTAAAATAGCTGGCTTCATCAAAGTAACCATTATCCGCAGACGTATAACCTGCTTCTTCGAGGTTTGCGGTCTGATTGACGACGCCGTTAGGGTTATCAAGAGTAGACTTATTCTGAGTGGTACTGTCATTACTGGATGGGTTAGGGGAGGTGTTATTCTGAGTCGGTTTGCTTTGGTCTATAGTGTTTTGATTTGAGTGACTATTGCTAAAGTTGCTTTGCTTTGAATTGCCTTGATTAGATGTGTTTTGGTTTGTGATAGTTTGCTGTGGCTTTATCCGTTGTGTTGGACTGGTTTGACTTTGACCAGATGGTGCTTGACGTGCAGGACTGCGTTTATATTTTAAGTCTCTATTATCTTCTTTGGGAATTTCAATGCCCGTTTGACGAGAGAGCTCTCTTATGGCCTCCATAAAGGTTAGGTTTTCATAGTCCCTTAAAAAGCTAATGGCATTACCACCAACACCGCAACCAAAGCAGTTATAGACATTCTTTTGTGGATTGACATAAAAGGAAGGGGTTTTTTCACCATGAAAAGGGCAGTTCCCTTTAAATTCTTTACCCGATCGCTTTAGGGTAGTATGCTTGCCAATGATCCCCACCAAGTCGGCTTGGCTGTTGAGCTGGTCAAGAATATGGTTTGGAATGCTCATAAGGGGCTTTTAGAATATAAAGTGAAGACTGAATGATTCAATACAGTAAAGGAAGGAGACTTAGTGCAAATAACCAAATCACCGAGTAGCTCATAAACTGATAAAGTATAGCTAGTAACGTAAAAGCTCGTAACTAAATAGCGAGTAGACTTAGAACTAATGTCAATAGTAGACTCAATGAGTTGTCGTTCACTATATAATAACCCCTATACCTTGTAGTTAATATAGGCAGCATAGGGGTTAATTGATCATAGATAATGATATAGCTCAATGTCTCTAAGCAAATCTGCACTCCACAAAATTATGCTAGTCATATTCAATAAAGACATGAGTAATACCAGTAAATTATGTCAGTCAATTGACCTAAACTTGGGTAGTTTAGCGCAGCTTAGACTATTGGTGACTACTCAGAAGGCGTCATTTCGGGCTCTAAAGGTTGAACAGGGGTTCTATTTTCGTCAGGATACATCTCACTAGGGCTCAAAATTTGGCGTTGAGGCTGTGTAGGAGTCGTAGTTTGAGCACCTGGATCGTCAGGTAACCCAAGGCCAATATTGAAGCCTCTGTTGTTATCCGTTAAAGTTGGTAGGCTAGACTGAGTAGTAGCAGCATTATCATCTGGCAATTGCAATTGAGCCGCTTGCCGAATCACTTGCTGTTTGGTCGCACCTGTATATTGTCCAGATGACATACCAGTAGACTTATCACGCTTGTCTGCTCGACCTAATTTTCCGTAGGTAATTTTATTAAGTAGACTGCTGGTATTATTGTTATTTATACGAACTCTTCCATCGCTGGTCAACCACTCTGGATAGTTGATTTGCAATAAGGTTTTGTATTGCTGAGCGAGATCAGTTAAACCAAGCTGTTGATGACTAAACGCTAAAATGGCGATGGCTTCTGGCACTTGCTGGCTTAATGGATAGTATTGGAATACCCATTTGGCACGGTTTGCCGCAGCGACATAGGCTTCACGTTTTATGTACCAGCGTGCAGCGGCAAGCTCGCTTTCTGCAAATTGGTTATAAATGAAGGTCATTCGTTGGGCGGCATCTGGCGCATAGCTGCTTGAAGGAAAGCGAGATAGTAAGTCTTGGAAGTTGCTAAAGGCAAGACGATAATATGAGGTATCGCGGTGCGCCTGATTCATCTTAGCTAAGCTTAGTAAAGTGCTAGTACCCGCTTGCATATTGGACACACCACGCACGTAATATGCATAATCTACTTGCGGGTTACGCGGATATAACTTGATGAACTGTTCTGCACTGGCTGCCGCCAACTCATACTCTTTGGTATGGAACTGACTGTACATCAAATCCAGTAAAGCTTGCTCTGCATAAGGACCGGTTGGGTAAAAGGTGCGCAACTCAGTTAATTGCTCAGAGGCGTATAAATAACGACCCTTTTCCATAGACTCAACCGCTTCATGATAATATTGGGCATCTGTCTTTTCAGCAGTGGCTACTGCCTCATTGTCATCGCCAGTTATGTTTTTCAAGGTCTGACAGCCCGTTAAGCTTAGCATACCAGCAGTGAGCATCGACAACGCTAACTTAGTTTTAAGAGTAGATTTAGGTTTTATACGAGCTGATACAATAGAAAGAGGGGTAGATGCACGCTGCATGGAAATCTCCGCAGAATATTTTAGTAAATTATAGTGGCACTAGTGTAGCATGACCGCACAAAATTTTGGTATAGGAATTGAGCTATTATAACGTGAATATATTTGGTAAGAGTATCGCTCATTCTGACGCTGATGTGGAGATTATTCAACAGATGCTTAGTTTATTACTACTATAAAAGGCCAGCATCAATCGAGATTTGACCAAACCATGCTACACTTAGCTCATTAATTAGTAATTTTTCGGTTCAAAATATTATGTCTTCAAGATCATTATTGCAAAATAGCTCAAACTTGCCCAATTATCAAGATAGCTCACCTTATCGCCGTCATGAGGAAGGTAATGCCATTGACCATCAACCTGATAAGGGTTTAAGCTCAAAAGAACGCTTATCGAAAGGCTTAGATCATGACGACTCTTATATTGAGCTGGCATCACATAGTGAAGAAATAGATGTCGAAACTGAAGATGAACTGCCTCTAGACGATTTAAATGAAGATGAACTGGACACTGATCAACTGGACACTGATGAACTGGACATTGAGGATGATGTTGAGAGTGATGAGGTAGAAATAAATAACGTCTACCAACATAAGGTTATACAAGTTGAGGCGACCCATACGGTCACAGAAGAAGAGGCTGGCGAGCGTATCGATAAAGTGGCCGCAGATATCTTTTCAGGGTATTCGAGAGCACAACTTCAAGACTGGCTTAAGTCTGGCAAGCTCAAAGCCAATGGCAAAGTTGTCAAACCGAAGCATAGAGTCAAACTAGGGGACCATCTGTCTTTGGTTGCGACACTTGAGCAACACAGCGGTGATAAACCTGAAAATCTAGCTCTTGATGTCATTTATGAAGATGATAGTGTGGTAGTGATAAATAAACCCGTCGGCATGGTCGTTCATCCTGGCGCAGGTAACTGGACAGGTACTCTGGTCAATGGCTTGCTATACCATTATCCCAATCAAGCCCATTTGCCTAGAGCTGGTCTAGTACACCGTATTGATAAAAACACCTCTGGATTATTGGTCATCGGTAAAACCAAAGCCGCTCAACTCAATTTACAAGAGCAATTAAAAGATAAGAGTGTCTATCGTCACTATCAGTGTGTGGTGGCAGGAGATGCGCCAAGCTTGACTCGCCAGCGTGTGATTGATGCGCCCATAGGTCGTCATCGAACTCAGCGGACTAAAATGACTGTCAGCAGTGTGGGGAGAACAGCGGTGACTCATATCATGACGATCACACCGCTTAATGATAATTATAGTCTGCTTGATGTACGACTTGAGACAGGGCGAACTCACCAAATTCGCGTGCACCTTAGTCATATAGGACACCCCATTATTGGCGATGATATTTATGGTAATCGTAAGCAATTACGGGCAGGGCTGACTGAAGAACAGCGTCAAGCCGTTGTTAAATTTCCACGTCAAGCACTACATGCCTATAAACTTGGGTTCATTCACCCTGAAACCAGTGAGCAACTTGAGCTAACGGCACCTTTACCAGCGGATATGGTGGCACTGATTGACGTACTGAGTGATGGGGCGTAAATAACTATTTGGCTATTTATCCATTTAGCCATTTAGCCATTTAGTATATTAAGGGTTAAGGGTTAAGGGTTAAGGGTTAAGGGTTAAGGCCTGTGTCCTAGCTTTGGCTTTGGAATATAAACGATGAATACCTTAAATAATGTGACTCACGACAATTCAGTGACTAAAACTCAAAGTCGTAATGCTATGGACGTATATGAAGTATTGGCGCATACCGATGACATCCTAGTTATCCAGACCAATGCTGGTATGCGTCTAGACGCCAATAGTATAGAACAAGCGTCTAACGATAATAACAACACTATAAGTGTCAATACCGATAAAAATAGCTTTGCCCGTTTTAATTTAGGTCTGCATGTCAATGATGATCCACAAACGGTCTTAAAAAACCGTGCGCAACTGATGACTGAAATTAATCATTATCTTGCCTCCCAAGCTCAGATAGATTCTCAACAACAAAAAACTAATGATTTAACCTCTAACCTTGAGTCAAATTCTAAATGTGAGCTTGAAGCCAAGCATGAGCCTAAATTAGCCAATAAGTCAAAACCTCAGCCAGAGACTCATTTACCTAATGAGTCACCGTCAAAATTCAGTCCGTCCATCGAGTCAATTTATTGGTTAAATCAAATCCATAGTAATCAAGTTGTGCGTGTGGGCAATTATCCTAAAACACAAACCCGTATTGATACTTCTATTGACTCTGATAACGCTCATTCTGCACTTAAGCTATCACTAACGCCGCCAGCAGCAGATGCAATGGTAACCAATCTCCCCCATCAAGCACTGGCGATCATGACTGCCGATTGTGTGCCTATTGCCTTATACGATCCCAATTCAAAGCAAATCTCAGCCATTCATGCAGGCTGGCAAGGTTTGGCGAATGGTGTAATTAATGCAAGCTATACCGAGATGTTGAATGGTACAAGTGACGATGCTCAGCATGAACCAATGCAAGCTTGGATAGGGGCTTGTATCAGTCAGCCTTGCTATGAGGTATCGACGGAGGTAGTCCATAAACTGTTGTCAGGTTGTGAAGCGATGGGTATGGACAGTCAGGTTGTTCATCAACAAATCATTAAGGTTCATGACAATCCTGACAAAGCGTGGTTGGATCTTCCAAAGTTGGCTGAGCTACAATTGACAAGCCTTGGTATCAAGGTTAATAGGGTTAATAAGGTTAATCAATCGAAGCAAGTGGCTATATCAGAAGATTATCAATCTATTAGTTCGAAAGAGTCGTTACCATCGGAAGGGTTGTTAAACGATAACGTTGCGGCCAAATCTCTGGAAAACAGCAGCCCAGCGTATGCGTGTAGTTATGCTAACTCGCGTTATTATTCTTACCGCCGAAAAACGCACCTTGCTGAAAAAAATACCGGACGTATGGCATTACTCATCATGCGACTTAAATAGCAGTGTCAATAGCAGTGTTAAAGGTGTTGTATTTTGTTAGCAATATTTGCAAATTTAGGTCAGGTTAGGTTAAATAGGCACTTTTATAGGGTTTTATAGGTTTAAGCCGAATAAGCGGTTATTGAAATGGCTTTATTGGTTAAATTATATCTAAAAATCCCATATTTGAAAATTACTCTATAAAATTACCATTTTAAATGCCCCCTCTGCCAGTTATTAATTAGGATGCTCGTAACCCATGACTGATATAAACTCTAAATCTGTAAGTAATGAGACATCAAATGATGAACCAAATCAGTCCCGAAGATCTGATGAGCAGTTAAAAATCGCCGTCATCTATCACAGCAACTATGGCCATACTCGACGCGTTGCCAATGCTATCGCTGAAGGGGTCAAAGACTATGCAGGTGCCACTGTGGAAGTAAAATCCATTGATATTGAGCACATGGATTGGGACTTTGCAGATGAGTCACAAATGATGGTATTTGGTAGTGCGGTATATATGGGTAGTATTACCGCTGAATTTAAGACATTTATGGACAGTACGTCAAAACGCTGGTTTCACCGCAATTGGCATGGCAAGTGGGCTGCAGGATTTGCAAATTCTGGCGGTCTAAGTGGGGATAAGCTTGCAGCCTTACAACAAATTTGTCTGTTTAGCATGCAGCATGGAATGAACTGGGCTGGATTTCCAGTGATGCCAACCGGTCATACCGAGCAAGATGTTAATCGCTTATCAAGCTTCTTAGGATTAATGACTCAATCTACCGATGACTCGCCAGAAGTGACCCCAGGAGAAGGGGATATTAATTCAGCGAAGCTGTTCGGTGAGCATCTGGCACAATTATTAATTAATCAGCCGCCGTTATAGCGTGAGTACTGCTATTTGATGATAGGTCGGTTGTTGTGGGGTTAAAATCTGCTGTCACCGGTATTGGATTTCTAGCCAGTTGTATATGTTGACAGGCGGATAAGCTTAACGCAACAGCAACCAACAACCATTGGCATACTTTAATAATACCCTTTCTATAAAAGACGATATGTTTATTAACCTTATTAAACCTACTGTTTTTGGCGTTTGGAATAGTAGTAGAGTTTGCACTCATTTTTCTTGATAGATTGGTTTCTATATTTGTTATAAGTTTGCCGGTGATCATGATTAATGCTTTCATAACGTGAGTTCTTTGATTATAAAGTTGTTTATCAGGTTTGACTATAGGGTAACCCTTTTCTATAAAATAACCTATCTTTGTCTTTCTGGCTGAACCTACTAAATTTGGTATTTGTTCAGAGGGATGGTTGAGAGTCTGTTAGAAACTCATTAAAAAAACCCTCAGTTCAAAATAGTAGGGGTTTTTATTGCCTAGTTATAAAATCAACATAATGAGAAGTAATTGCTGAATGAGTACCTATAAGGTAGAATAGTTTTACAAATGTAAAAATTTAATCAATTTAAATAGGTTTGAAAGATGAGCATTCAGCCACAGACAAAAGCTAGTGAAGTGAATCGCTATATTAATACCTATAACGGTATATTAGAACCTGATAACTTTAAATTTAAATTATGGCTGAGAGACGCTAAAGCTTTACGTTCTTCACGACCAGATGATAGTTATTTAATAGAAAGCTGGGTATATCGTGTGCAAGGTAAATTAAATAAGGCGCTAGAGAGTGCGAAAAAAGCATATGCTATTGATAAAGGCCTGTACGATAATTTAGTTAATATACATATCGCTTTGGGTAACTTTGATGAAGCAGAGGAGCTTTGTTTAAATGCCTTGCGTAAAGACTCGTCTGATTTTACTGCATTAAATGTTTTGTTCATGTCATGTATGACTACGCTGAATAAAGCCAATATAGAAGAAGGTCTAAATATATTTAGATCAACAAACTCTAAGACTAATGAACGTGTTGATTTTATTAAAAAATCTATTGAAGATATTAATATAACGCTAGATCTATTAGATGAAGTAGATATTTCTGTAGAAGTCTATAAAAGAGTTTTTGAAGTTGGATCTAAAATAAAAAGTTATAGTTATATTGGCGATAGTGCCGTAGGCATTACTAAACAAAATAATGAAGTTGGTAATTATCTTCTAGTATCTGAGAGTTTATATAATGTTAGCATTGATGACTGCTTAGACTTAAACGATAAGCTGATTGATGCTTTGCTTGAAGAGGAACTTCCATTCTTGGAGTCATCTAGAATCATATATGAATTTAAGCCATATATTGATATTGAAGAGTCGAACCCCGAGTATAAGGAGTTAATGGAATGGGTGTAAATTTATCGGATCTTGAAAATGCGGTAGATACTCTATTTCCTTCTCCAGAAACAATAGAAGATGAAGCCTTGCGAAGAGCGTGTGTCAATCGGAAATATTATCTTATTTATCATATTCTTTTACAGTTTATTTGCAAATATTTTCCTGATATAGATATGAGTGACAATGGTACATTTAAAAACACTGGATCCCATCAAAGAATTTATTTGGCGTTTAAAAAAGAATTTGAAGATACTAATGATAGAAGAATAAAGAAACTTTTCACTAAATATCAAAACTTCTTAACTAAGCGCCATGCAGCTGACTATCACTTAGATATTGACTTTCACGAATTTGAGTTTAAACAGGCAATAAAATTTGCCAAAGATATTCCTGAATTAGTTGAAGATCTAAAAAAAGAATATAGTCAAAAAGCAGTTTGATATTAATATACGATCTATTAAATTTTGATACTAATTTTAAATGCAAAAGCCCTACTCGTTGAGTGGGGCTTTTTATTGATGAAGTGATTATCGGATTTGATGATCAGGTTGCTAGTCACTAGCCTCAATGTAGAGTATATTGTAGCTATATTAAATAATAGAGTGCGATATGAGAAAATTACTATTAACAGCACTGCTGTCTGTTTTGACGATTAGTGCAAATGCAGAAGACCCAAAATGGCATCAAATTATCATCTACGAAGAAGGTGGTATTTATTTTATGCCTTCATCTTACACTGAAGATACGTTAGGATTCCGCGCCATGTGGATGCGAGTTGATTTCACGAAACCAGAAGATGATATTTATAGATCTGACGTTTTGCTAAGAGCCGACTGCCTTGCAAGAAAATTAGGACCTACACAGATTATAAGTTACGGCAAAAATGGCAAAGTTATTGAGAAAAATGAGGTTCCTGAATACCTTTCTCCAATGAAAACCGTACCGCCTAATGGGCTTGAGTACTATATGCTTGAAACCATGTGCAATAGATCCTAACTCATAAGAAAACAAATAAAACCAGCCACCTTAATGAACTGAACCCCAAATTTTGGACAGTTTAGTTTAATCCCAAGGACTGAGGTTTTTTTTATGACTGACTCATCATTCAAATATTTAACGACTGGGTATCCAAATCGGTGAGCTTGCTCTGCCATCTATTGGTAAAGTGATGGTCTTTCCGCCTTTAAGATAACGTATAACAATTTTGCTATTCTCTTTGCCTTGAGCATAAACCACCCGATGGCTAGTCGGAGAGAAACAAGGGGCTTCATCAATATTGGTAACACCAAAGTTTTTAAGAACGGTACCGTTGAGGCTCATTACCGCAGCACTACTGCCACTTAGATAACCTATTTTAGTACCATCGGGGCTAAAGCATGGATTTGCAGCATAACTTTCACGAGACAGCTTAGTAATTGGACCTCTAAAGCTAAAGCGATAGATGCTAGGACGACGAGGGCTTGCATGGTCAGAGACAAATACAAAACTACCGTCTGGCCCATAACTGGGCTGAAATTGGTCATAATCCAACTCAATGAGCGGCTCAGCTACGCCGCCCATACTACTGATTCGATAAATATCATGGTCACCATTTTGAGAGTTTGAAAATAAAATAGTGCTACCATCTGGTGAAAAACTCGGACCGAGGCTGCTGCCCTTTAAATTGACAAGCTGGGTGATTTGTCGAGTTTGCATGTCATATTTAAACAAGTGAGCCGCATTATTCTTTAATTGAACTGAGTAGGCGAGGTAACGACCATCGGGCGATACGGCGGGACTAATAATACTAGCATCCGTTACTTGAGTCAGTAGTTTGGGGTTTGAACCATCCGCATTAATAAGTTTCAAAGACGACGTTTTGTTTGCGCCTTCACCTTTTTCTTCCACATAAACAATACGGGCATTTAGATCTTCTCGATCCCCGGAGAGTAGTTCATAGATACGTCCAGCTGCTTTGTGAGCGGCTACTTGTGCATCTGGGTCACTGACACTTTGTTTGCCTTTAATAATTCTACCTTTGGCAACTTCGATAACCTCAAAGTCAGCTACGGTATTGCCACCCACGGTTTTTACGGTACCAATGACTAAGTAGGGAATCCCTAGTTGTTGCCAAGCGGGTAGGGTAGCCGCTAAGTCGTCACGGGTGTGCGGTTGACCAATCAGACCTTGACTCGTAACGGTTAGTGGCGAGTTTTCGAGATCTTTTTGAACAATATTAGATAAGGTACTATTGCCTGCAAAGGGTACAAAAGCGACTTGGTTTTGGCTTCGAGTCACTTCAATTTGTTTTTCAGCTTCAAATCTTAATACATTATCATCGTTATTGATAGCTATCTCTTCTGCATATGCAGTGGTAGCATAGGTAACTACACCTAATGAGATGAACGATGACAGTAGAGCGGTATTAATTAGTGAGCTTTTATAGTTTTTCAAAGTTAGAAACATGGAGATTACCCAATTATCTTAGATGATATTAGTTCAGAAATATTTATATTGATGATGCTGACGTTATTAATTTAAGCTTATAGAGGACTTGAGTATATCACCAATAATTCTGCTTTAATTTTAACATACGTATAACGATTAAAAACTGGCTAAAAAAATTAAGGTTTATTTATTCTACTGTGAATGTCGCTTGAATTTTAGAATACCCTGAACCATTTAGTGGCTTTAAAGGGCTGGCTGCATAGATAGCTGCTAACACTGACTTTTCTATAGAAGAATTAGGCATATTGGTAGATGCTTTAAGTATATTGCCTTCATCATCAACAGTGATGTATACCGTAATCTTTTGACCTAATGCACTTTGAGGGGGAGTCCACAAAGGTAATATTTGAGTGGTTACCTCTGCAGCGGTTACCTCTGCATATGCTGTGGTAGCATAGGTAACTACACCTAATAAGATGAATGATGACAGTAAAGCGGTATTAATTATTGAGCTTTTAACGTTTTTCAAAGTTAGAAACATTGAGATTACCCAATTATCTTATATGATATTAGTTCAGAAATATTTATATTGATGATGCTAATTTTATTAATTCAAGCTTATAGAGGTTTTGAGTATACCACTAATAATACTGCTTTTATTTTAACATACGTTTAACGATTAAAAGCTGGCAAGATAAGTTAAGGTTTATTTTTTTTCCGTTACTGTAAATGTCGTTTCAATTTTAGAATATCCTGAACCATTTAGTGGCTCTAATGGGCTAGCAGCATAGATAGCTGCTGATAATGACTTTTCTAAAGGTGAATTAGCCATATTGGTGGATACTTTAAGTACATTGCCTTGGGTATCAACAGTAATATATGCCGTTATCTTTTTACCTAATTCACTTTCAAGAGGCTCCCATTTAGGTAATATTTTAGCGGTGACTTCCGCAATTATTTGCCTTTTACTTTTATTATTACCGCCCTTAGGTTTAGTGGTTGGATCACTCATGTCAGGATTATCTCCATCGGCGGGAAAAGAAACATCAACCTTCTTATTGGTAGGGTCTTTAGGATCCGTATGAGGCTTGGTAGTAGGCTTCTCATCAAGATCTAAATCTGAGAAATCATCTTCCTGTGTAATATCTTCCTGCTCCTGATCGAACGGGTTAGGTTGTTCTGAGAGTTCGATAGGTTTAATAGTATTTTTCTTTGATGTGAATATCGACGATATACTACTCGCAATAGATGAACTAGAGTTATCAGTACTACTATCCACTGTTTCAGGAAAAGCCTCTGACGCCACATTAACGGTATTGTTCCTACCACTGTCAGCCATAGCAGCACGATTGGCTTTGATCTCTGATTGCAATGCTGCCAGCTCTTCTGGTGTAATGATGGTGGTTTCGATGGGCGGCGGCGTGTCAATCTCTGGCGCACGGTGGAAAAAGATAATAAACGTTAATATAGCACCATGCACAAGTAAACTTAAGACAGTGGGTAGGACGATACCATTGTCTTCAGGCTCTATAGGCGTATAAACACTAGGCGCACGATTTAGCACAGTTATAATCTCTAAAAGTTATTAAGACAGTATATTAGTTTTGAGTTGCAGGTAGCGGTTGCCCCGTTAATAGTCCGACTTTTTCAATGCCCGCTTGTTGTAGGTTTGCCATCAGCTGCATAATGATACCGTATTGATTGTTCTGATCGGCGTTAATCATGACTCTTAACGTCTCGCCGCCTTCCTGACTTTGTAATCTTAGAAGCGTCTCAATAAGCTCAGGCTCTGATACTGGCATATTAATGTCATTTTCATAACTGATATAGATCTCCCCATTGCTCATCAAAGAGACAACCACTGGCATTTGTGAACCTGTGCTGATGTTCTCGGTCTGTGCTTTGGGTAATTCGACATTAACCCCCGTGGTCATCATGGGTGTCGTCACCATAAATATGACTAATAGCACTAGCATCACATCGATGTAGGGCACCACATTCATGCTGGCATTAAGCTCTTTTTTTTGCCTTGAAAAGGGGCTTGATTTCATGCGTTGCTCCTTTTACACCAATGGCGATTGTATATTCTGCGCTCTATTCACATCCTGCTCACGAGGAACAGGGTTTGTCGCTGTGGTCTCATGAGTCTCACGCTGAAGCATACCCGTCATTTCATCACAAAATAAGGCACGACTGTCATATATTGAGGCAGATTTTGCTGTAAAATGGTTATAGGCCAATACTGCAGGAATAGCGGCAAATAAGCCCATAGCAGTGGCAATAAGTGCTTCGGCAATACCAGGGGCAACTGCGGATAAGCTCACCTGATCAGCAACAGATAAACCTAGAAAGGCATTCATGATGCCCCAAACGGTACCAAATAGACCAATATACGGAGAAACGGAACCGATACTTGCCAGCACGGCAAGGCCGGACTCTAAAGACTGCTGCTGACGACCAAGTCCCACACGCAGCTTACGCTCTACACCATCAATAATCTGGTCTTTGGGTTGGCGTTTCTTATTCATACGCAGAAATTCAGAAAACCCAACATAAAAAATGTTCGCTAGACCATGTCTATCTGGTGAATTTTGAATACCTTGGTATAGTTTTGCTAAGTCTTCACCAGACCAAAACCAATTTTCAAAATGTTGATCTTGGCGTTTTGCGGTACCTAAACGGGCGCTTAATCGAAAAATCAATACCCAACACACAAGGGAGGCCAATAGCAAAATACCCATAACGATTTGTACCAATAGGCTGGCATCGGTAATAAGGGAAATGAGATTAATAGACTCTGGCATGAATAGCTCGCTCAATGCAATAAAAAACAATTAAAGAATAATTTTAGCCCCATTATCAACTTTTAACGTAGGCTGTGGCTTTAGCCCAGCATTTTTGATTAAAGGTTTTGATTTGCTGGGCTAAAAGCACCAGCCTACAATGAGGTTTAATAAGTTAAGAACGGAGTAATTTTAATAAAAAAATAGACGGTTATAAATGAAGTGTTGTCAAAATATACTAGTAATAAAACTTGCTTGGTAATCAAAGGATGACAAGCATTAATTGCCATTTATTTTAATTGCTAAAGCTCTCAAGAGTTTAATAACTAAGTAGTTTAACAAAAACCTGCCCGCACTAAGTAAATTATTTTAATCAAATATCTCAACATAAGGCCAGCCATACAATATCAGGGAACTCATGATAATGGCAATAATCTTAAATGATTAAGTTAAAAAATAAGCTCTGTTGAGACTCGCTACAGGTTTTGTGAAGGTATTGTACTTGTAATTTCAAAAATTAATATACTAGTTTTGATACATATACTTTATAATTCACCCTTTTTGTTCCACACGCCCTAGTATATTGGCTAAAACTTAGAACTTATATTTAAACTCTGTAATAGGCAATTTTAGCCATAAATAAAGTACTAATTCCATATTTTAATCTTAAGCGACTTCAATCCATACTTTGGTTTGCCACTCGTATAACAAACTAAAGCGATAAACTCAGGCTAATTCTTATGAATGCAATAGAGCGTTATTTTGGTATTAATGGTCAAAACACCACGATAAAAACAGAAATCTTAGCAGGGCTTACCACGTTTTTAACGATGGCGTATATCATCTTTGTGAACCCAAATATCTTAGCAGATGCTGGGATGGATAGAGGCGCTGTATTTGTCGCGACCTGTTTAGCAGCGGCGGTCGGTTGTTTTATTATGGGTATTTACGCCCGCCTTCCTGTCGCACTAGCGCCTGGTATGGGACTGAATGCCTTCTTTACCTATGGCGTCGTATTGGGCATGGGCCATACTTGGCAAACGGCGTTAGGTGCTGTCTTTTTATCGGGCTGTATATTTGTCCTATTAAGTTTATTCAAAATACGTGAATGGGTGATTAATGCCATACCAAATAGTTTAAAACAAGGTATTGTTGCAGGTATAGGCGCTTTTCTAGCCTTTATCGCCCTAAAAAGCTCTGGTGTTATCATTGCCAATGAAGCCACCTTTGTCAGTCTTGGTAATTTACAACAGTTTCCACCTATGATGGCGGCGCTGGGGTTCTTTTTAATTATTGGCTTAGCCTATCGCAATATTCATGGCGCAGTGACCATTGGTATTTTGATCGTGACTTTGATCGCGGTGATCGCAGGTCAAGTTCCTTTTGAAGGCATGATGTCTATGCCGCCTGCAATAGCGCCCACCTTGCTACAATTAGATATTGCGGGTGCTTTTGATGTGACAATGATCAGTGTTATCTTTGCTTTTTTATTCGTCGATCTATTTGATACCTCTGGTACCTTGATAGGGGTAACTAACAAGGCAGGCTTGGTCGATAAAAAGGGGGATATTCCAAACCTTGATAAAGCCTTATTAGCAGATTCAACGGCAACTGTTGCAGGGTCGCTACTTGGTACATCGTCTACCACAAGCTTCGTTGAAAGTACGGCTGGCGTGGCCGCAGGTGGACGTACTGGCCTAATGGCAGTCACTGTTGGGGTGCTGTTTTTATTAAGTATATTTTTTGCGCCTTTAGCAGGTATGATTCCTGCCTATGCCACAGCAGGGGCGATATTCTATGTATCTGTACTGATGTTGTATACCTTAAAAGACATCGATTGGGAAGACTTAACCGAAGCGGCCCCTGTGGCAGTTGTACTATTACTAACGCCATTAACTTATTCAATTGCCGATGGTATATCTCTTGGGTTTATAACCTATACCGTGGTGAAAGTCCTTACAGGTAAGTTTGAGCAAGTGAGTCCTGCTGTTTGGGTGTTAACGTTTGTTTTGTTAGCAAAAATCATGTTTTTATAATGTCTGGCTTAGCGCTTGCAAGTTGTGATAACATTTATAAACCAAGCTCATAACCTCAATCAACGCCGTAGAGGTTTTTCTTTTAGGACTGACGCAGAAACAAAAAATAAAGCAACTGGCGTTATATCAACTGGATAGCCTGCTTTGCTTTTAATAGCTTCGCAAACGGTTTATCAGTACCAGAGGCTTAACTAATTCTAAATGGCTTTAAATATCTTAATCTAGTTCCTATAGATTTTTTGCGTACATCCTATCTTAAACAGGCTTGATGTGTTAGCGTCGCGTTAACAATCAGGCCTGTTTCTATAAAGAAGAAGGCATTAGTGAGTTTGGTGTTACCCAATGTCTACCTAGCGTTATTTATACCGAGCGTTAGAGGGCTAATAAGTAATACCGCTTGGGCTCGCTATGCTTTTTTTACCTGCCTATTACTTAACTGCCTATTACTTAACTGTGTATTACTTAACTGTGTATTACTTAACTGTGTATTACTTCTCTGTTTATTATTATTAGGCCCCGCACTTAACGTATTAAAACTCACTTTAGACTGGTGCTTTTAGCCCAGAAAATCAATACCTTTAATATATTGCTTTGCTAAAGCCACAGCCTACAATAAGAGTTGAGAATGAGGTTTAGTAAGTTATAACTATCCTATAAATTCTGACCTATAAAAGCATCTTATTAATCTACTGTTTAAATCCATTTTAAAAGAATCCCAATGACCCTAAACATAACAATATCTCAGTGGAGTTGATATGAGTTTGAATAACCCATTTTATCCTAAAAATCCAATTCAATTTTCACCACAACAAGTCTTACAACCCGACTTTATCAGTAAACCCGCCAGTGAGATTTATAGCTATATTTCTCCGCTATATAGCGCAGATGAGGACGAGTGGTTAGGGGCGTTATTGCCTCTGGCTGAGCCTAGAGTGAAAGAAGATGTTAATGAACGTGATGCCATAAGTGATCAAACAAGAAGCCTCGTTGAGCACGTACGCAGTAATGATAAAGCGGTTAAAATGGTGGACTCATTGTTACTTGAATATAGCTTAGATACCCAAGAAGGTATTTTGTTAATGAGCTTGGCGGAAGCCTTGATTCGAGTACCCGATAATGCCACTGCCGATGCGCTAATCCGTGACAAAATGAGTGTGGCAGACTGGAAGAAGCATTTAAAAGACGACAATGGCTTTATCGTGAATGCCTCAACGTGGGGCTTAATGATGACAGGCCGAGTGGTCAGTGTGGATAGTAAGACCACGGCGGCAGGCTTCTTAGATCGGATGACTAAGAAAATGGGTGAACCTGTCATTCGTAGTGCCATGCAGCGCGCTATGAAAATTATGGGTCATCAGTTCGTACTCGGTGAGACCATTGAAGAGGCCAGACGCAATAGCCTACCTTATCGAAACAAGGGCTATACCTATTCATTTGATATGTTAGGGGAAGCGGCTGTCACGCACAAAGATGCTGAGAAATACTTCAGCGACTATCTACATGCCATTCGCTCAGCGGCAAATATCGAAGTGAAAGAAGGGATGCCAAAGCCTTCGGTGTCCATTAAACTGACGGCATTACATCCTCGTTACGAGGCAACGCAAATTGATCAGGTGCTTGGGTTACTACGTCAGCGTTGTCTCTTATTGATTGAAGCGGCGCGCGAAGTCAATGTCGATATCAGTATTGATGCAGAAGAAGCTGACCGTTTAGAGGTGTCATTAAAGCTATTTGAATCACTATATCGAGACACGATGACACAAGACTGGGATGGTCTTGGTCTCGTAGTGCAAGGCTACTCTAAGCGTGCTTTACCAGTGTTAGCGTGGCTGGCAAGCTTGGCGAAAGAAGTCGGTGACCGCATCCCAGTTCGTCTAGTAAAGGGCGCTTATTGGGACTATGAAATTAAGCTTGCGCAGCAAAAAGGGATTACCGGCTATCCTGTATGGACCCGTAAAGAGGGAACTGACGTTGCGTATTTGGCCTGTGCAAGATTTCTGTTAACGGATCAGATTCGCGGAGTGTTGTGGCCTCAGTTTGCAACCCATAATGCGCACACGTTGTCTTCAGTCATGACCATGAGTGAGCATAGAGATTTTGAATTCCAACGTCTACATGGTATGGGCGATGCGTTATATGACCATATTATTGAGACATATAATATACCAGTACGTATCTATGCACCGGTTGGCAAGCATCATGATTTGTTGCCATATTTAGTACGTCGTTTGCTAGAAAATGGCGCCAATAGCTCGTTTGTGCATCAACTGCTGGATAAGTCGCACCCGATTGAAGCGTTAACGGTGCATCCTTATGACAAGCTGACCGCCCATGATACCTTGCATAATCCTAAAATTCCGATGCCCTTAAATATCTATGACGATAGACTGGCAAGCTTTGGGCCAAATATTTTTGTTGAGTCACAGTGGATTCCGTTTAAAGCTGCAGTCGATCAGTTTTTACCCGAAACATGGACGGCGAACTCCATAGTGAATGGTGAGCAAATAACGCATAGCATAAATGAGCAAGGTGAGCAGACCGACGAGGCACTCGAGCGAACCCAAGTTGTTGCTCCTTGGAACCATCGTGTCACTGCCGGTGAGGTCGTCTATGGCGATGCAGATATTGCTAAATTAGCGATCAAAACAGCTAATGAGGGTCAACAAAAGTGGCAAGCCCTTGGTGCTAGCGAACGTGCTGAACTCTTAAGACGTATCGCTGACTTGTATGAGGATAATTATGCGCAACTTGTGGCGATGTGCCATAAAGAGGCGGGCAAGACCATGCAGGACAGTATTGATGAGGTGCGTGAAGCGGTAGACTTTTGTCGCTTCTATGCTAATGAGGCAGAACGCTTAGCCCAGCAAGTCAATAGCTTTACTGACCTCAATGGCGATCAAATGACGCAAAAACGTAGCGCCCGTGGTACGGTCGTTTGTATTAGTCCTTGGAATTTCCCGTTAGCCATCTACACCGGACAAATTACCGGAGCATTGGCCGCCGGTAATACTGTAGTGGCTAAGCCTGCTGAGCAAACCAGCTTGATTGCTTACTTTGCCGCGCAGCTGATGTATAAAGCCGGTATCCCAGATTATGCCTTGCAATTTGTGACAGGTGCTGGGGAAGTAGGCGGCGCACTAACAGGATCAGCTTATATTGATGGGGTAGTATTCACTGGATCGACGCAAACGGCTCAGCTTATCAATAGAGCGCTGCATGATACCCAGCGCTTAGCTAAAGTGGATGATGAACTTAATAAAGATCGTAAAGATACCTTGCCTCTATTAATAGCAGAGACTGGTGGTCAAAATGCGATGATTGTTGACTCAACTGCGCTACCTGAGCAAGTGGTGAAAGATGCGGTGTTGTCTGCATTTGGTTCAGCCGGTCAGCGGTGCTCAGCGTGTCGTGTCTTATGTGTGCAAGAAGATGTGGCCGATAATGTCATCGAGCTATTAAAAGGCAACATGGCAGAGCTTATCGTTGGTAATCCTTCCTATGTCTCAACTGATGTAGGCCCTGTGATCGACAAAGACGCGCAAAAATCACTGCGTGCTCATATCGAAGCCATGCGTAAAGACACCCGTGCCCGTATTATTACTCAGACGCCTATTAGTTCAGAGGCAGCAAACAACCTAAGTCACAGCACCTTTGTACAACCAACGGCCATTGAAGTTGACAATATTGGGGTTATCGGTGGTGAGCACTTCGGTCCGATACTGCATGTCGTCCGCTATAAAGCCAATAAGCTTGATGACCTCATCGATGAGATAAATGCGACGGGTTATGGTCTTACTCTCGGTATTCACAGTCGGATTGAGTCAGTAGCGGATCATATCGAGCGCCGCGCTAAAGTAGGTAATACCTATATCAACCGCAACCAAATTGGCGCTGTCGTAGATGAGCAGCCCTTTGGCGGTAGTGGCTTGTCAGGAACAGGGCCTAAGGCCGGTGGGCCTCATTATGTGGCTCGCTTGACCAAATGGCAGGCGGTATAGCATTGGCTTCATTTATATTGATAACTAAACAATGCTAAACATTGACCAAAAAGTGGATTAAAAATAAGGAAGGCTCATGAGTGCAATATTTAAACAAGATCAAGCCAAGCAATGTGAAGCTTGGGGTCAGATGGATGCCGTGCAGCGCAAAATAATATTGAATGAAGCCGGCAGAAAGTTGGCAGAGTTGACTGATGATAGTGTCAAAGCGCAACAGCTGTTTGAGATTATTTTGTCGCAAGCGGCGCGATTAGATATCGTTCAACAGATGACAGGTGCGACAGGAGAGTCAAACCATTTATATTTCGCGCCACGTGGCAAGTCGATGATCGTCGGTACGGATAATGCAGATGCGATACCTGTATTAGGACTACTACTGACAACGCTGCTTGCGGGTAACGAGGTTATTTTACGCTATACTTCACAGCAGCAGCTTTGTGAACAAGCGATTGACATATTGACCCAATCTGGGGTTTATCCAGGCGTGATGAGTATAGCCAATGATTCGCAGCTAACCACACTGCTACACATTAGTCGACTGGCGGTAGTCGGAGCAGTGGGATCATTTGACGAGTTGGCTCAGATTGGTCAAGATCTGGCCGAAACGGATGGCATCTTGACGCAACTGGTCGCCATAACCGATCAAGAAGGATGCCGTGAGATGTTTGAGCCAGATTATATTGAGCGCTTTTTAACGGAAAGGGTAAAAACGGTCAATACTACGGCTATCGGCGGTAACGCCAGCTTGCTTGAGCTTGGGGTTGACTAATAGCTATCGTGAGCTAATTGGTAGCACTTAGCGTATGTACTTTGACGCTTGGTGCTTTTTAGCCCAGATTGAAGCGAATATACTGCTTGGGTTGACATAGTGCGTGGCTAGGTTTTGTCGTGGCGACGTGAAGCAAGCGACACGACAAACCTTAGCAAACGCATTGTCAAAACGAGCAGATAGTAGCGTAAAGCTGGATGAGCTACTAAGTAAATGGGCTTATTTAGAATAATAGCGACAGTGGATGACGCACAAAAACTAATTTTAACGTTTATTATCTTGTTATATGAATCTAAATTGCTTAATCTGATTTTAAATACTTCAAAGGATAACGTTAGAATATGGAACCACTCTCTATTGTACCTTTAACTTTAGCGTCATTATTGGCGTCTTTTTCAGCAGACAATGTCGAAGCTCCTGTTATTAATACCCATATCAGCCCTGAAATAGTAGGATTATGGGAGCTGGATTTGCAATCGACTCCAGATTTTGCGATGCCAGATAATTTACATGGTCAAAAATCTAATGGCCAAAAAATAAATGGGCAAAAATCTAATGGGCATAATGCTGCTATTGATGGTGAAGAAGGCTATGATCAAAGCTTAGAGGATTTAATAGCAGCGATCCAAGAATCTAATCAGTTAACTAAACACGTTGAACAAACGACGGATAACTCGTCAAATGCACAACCAACTTATATGGATAAACATTACCCATCAGATGACGCAGTAAACACAGTGGACGCGCAACAGGACGCCGCCCTAGTCGCTCAGGTTGTTAATTGTAAAGAGCGTTATAACTTCCAAGCAGATAACGTCCTATTTACCACCAGTGGTAAAGAATGGACTTATGGTCAATATTTGTATCAGCATCAGCCGGACGGTTTACCAATAATTGCCATCAATACCAGTTATGACAATAACAATCCGGATTGCTCTGGCAAGCAAATCGATCAAAAAGGGGACGCTATGTTTGCCTATGTCGATTATCAGCCTGAGAGGAATACCATGCGTTGGTGTATCGATGACCAAGGTGATAAATGCTTTATGACGTTTCGCCGGTTATTGCCTTAACGTTAAAGTTTAGTTTGAACCTTTTATGGCTTTATTGTTATGCTTAAATGACACGAGATCCACAATCATGATGACAATATGAGCAGGCTGTAATAAGATAGTCTAAGTGATAAGATTGAAAGCCACACATTGTATGTTGTGGCTTTGTTATATGAGTGAAAACTTAAGTTATGCCTTTTCTTGAAAATAAACTATCCTTTAAAAATCATAACACCACATCCTTCTACCAAAAGATACGTCTCCTATGAAACAAACCACCGCTTTGGATATCCTTAAAACTGGTCAGAATGTTTTTTTAACGGGCTCGGCAGGCTCAGGAAAAACCTACACCTTAAATGAGTATATTCACTATCTAAGAGCGAGGAGAGTACCGGTGGCGACGACTGCCAGTACGGGAATAGCCGCCACACACATGAATGGTATTACTATCCATAGCTGGTCGGGTATCGGTATTAAAGATGAATTAAGCGACCGTGATTTGACAAACTTGTCCCGCAAAAAGATTCTTAAAGATCGCCTGAGAGAAACCTCGGTGCTGATTATTGATGAGATATCCATGTTGCACGCGAAGCAGCTCAATCTGGTCAATCAAGTTCTAAAACATATGCGTCAAAATGACAAACCATTTGGGGGTATTCAGGTGGTCGTGGCCGGTGACTTCTTTCAGTTACCGCCTGTTGGTAGCCGAGGAGAGAGTAATCGCGATAAGTTTGCATTTATGTCCGATGCTTGGTTGGAAGCGGGGTTTAAGATTTGTTATTTAACCGAACAACATCGTCAGCAGTCCGATGATGATACTTCAAACGCCATCACCCTAGATAATATTCTGAATCAAATCAGAGGTGAAGAGGGGGTAAGTGCGGATGCCATAGAGGCGCTACAAAACACGTTTTATCAAGATGTCGATGTCAATCGTACGCGGCTTTACACCCATAATGTCAACGTGAATAAAATAAACGATCATGAGTTGGCGTTATTAAGTGGGGAGACCGTCACTTATAACGCCATTGCTCATGGTGATAATAAATTGGTCGAAACCCTGAAAAAGTCGGTACGAACTAGTGATGAGCTTACCTTGAAGGTCGGCGCTAAGGTGATGTTCATTAAAAATAATAATGAGCTGGGTGTGTCGAATGGGACGATGGGTGAGCTGATCGGCTTTACTACTATCAAGCCTTTAAAATCTAAAAGCATTGGCGCAGCTGAAAATGATTCTGACTCAGAAGATGATATCGATTACGATAAGGGTGTTAGTTATTCAGAGGATAATTTAGTTAAAAATTTAGTTAATAATTTAGATAAGAGCACTGATGACAACTATAATAAGGAATCAAAAGAGAAGAATGGCAGCCAGTCTCTTAGTCATAAAGATCAACAAGAGGCCGACTCTGATGGGCCCGCTGTTTCGACGGATAGATTTCCTATTATCAAACTTAATGATGGCAGGCAGGTCATCGCTGAAGGGGAAGAGTGGCTGGTTGAGGATGAAAATGGTGAGGTATTAGCCAGCTATAGCCAAATCCCGTTAGCGTTGGCATGGGCAATCACTATCCATAAGTCACAAGGCATGACGCTGGATGCGGCAGAGATAGACTTATCTAAGACCTTTGAGCTGGGTCAGGGGTATGTGGCGCTATCGCGTCTTAAGTCGCTTGAAGGCCTCAAACTACTGGGTATGAATGACTTAAGCTTAAGGTTAGATCCATTAGCACGTGGGGCAGACGCTAGATTTAGAACATTGTCGAGTGATGCGCAACTAGACTTTGCAGCGGTAGAGGCGGCAGTACTAAAAGAAGCTCACGATCGCTTTATACTGACTTCAGGAGGTACGCTGAGTAAGACCATTATCGACTCTTTTGAAGCTCAATATAAATCTCGTAAAAAAAAGCAGGCTCAGAAACAGGCCCAACAAAGCAAATTAGGTAATCAGCTAAGTGATCATTCTGACAGCACTCTTATGTCGACTAGGCTATTGCTTGAAGAAAGCCTGAGTATCGCTGAGATTGCTGAAAGCCGAGGACTGGCGCAATCGACTATTATGGGTCACGTTGCCCGTTTGAAGCGTCAAGACCCTAGTTTGAAATGCGATCATCTACGTCCCGATGCGTTGATTTTAGATAAGGTACGCGAGGCGGTGGATGCCGTTATTGCTGCTGCAGATCCTAATGATTTTAAAAGTAGCGAAGAGGACAGCGCAGAGGCTTTCAGTAAGGAGCGTATCAAGTTGCGTCCGATATATGACTATCTGAAAGAGCAAATAGATTATAATACCATTCGTTTAGCGCTGATATTTATTGACTAAGCTTAACTATTCTACAGACCCTATTCTAGGATTTAGAGGTTGCCCTTATTTTTTATCGCCAATTAAGTTGTCCTTATGTCACCAAATAGCTTCCCTACCATTACTCATCCAACCAGTACTCATCCAACCAGTACTCATCCAAATAGTACCAATGTATCTAACTCAACGTCCATCATTGTCACCAATTCACCCAAGGTGCCGCTGCGGGTGGTCATTAATGGATTTGGTAGGATAGGGCGGAATGTCCTAAGAGCACTGATAGAGCGGTTTGAGGTCTTGGGTAGATTGGTCCATATTGTGGCCATCAATGATATTGCCGATGAAGAGACTTTGCTACATTTACTAAAGTTCGATAGCACGCATGGTAGGCTCAGTCGATTGGGTGTTGAGGCCAGTCTTAATCAACGTGCTGATAGTGCTAAACAGGGCGAGAGCGATACAGTGATAACGCAGCTGTGTTTATCCAAAGATAACACCACGTATTGTATCGATCTATTAAGTATTGACTCTCCTGAAAATCTACCTTGGCAGGCGTTAGAAGTTGATGTGGTGTTGGAATGTACTGGCCACTTTAGATCTTATGAGGACGCCAGTCGTCATCTCAAGGCAGGTGCTAAGCAAGTAATCGTCGGGGCAGCGCCCTTTGATACAGTTGATGCCAGTATCGTCATGGGGGTAAATCACGATGAGCTGACCCGTGAGTTGCCCATCATCTCAAGTGTGTCCTGTACTACGCAAGCGTTGGTACCCTTAATCTATGTATTAGACAAAGCGTTTGGTACGCAGTCCGTGATGATGACAGAGATACACGCCGTGACCGCCGATCAAAATGTATTGGATCAGCCGCATCGGGATAAGCGCCGTGCCCGTGCATCAGGGCATAATATTATACCCACTACCTCAAGTAGTATTGCTGCCACTGAACGTACTTTACCGCATATGTTGGGTAAAATTGCTGGTCACTCAATACGGGTGCCTACGATAGATGTCGCAGCGATAGATGTCAACTTTGTATTTGACAGTCCAGTGAGCCTTGAAGAGGTGCGAGAGGCACTTAAAAGGGCCTGTGAGCCGACGAGCAGTCTATACGGCATTATGGGCTATACAGAGCTGCCATTGGTCTCAAGCGACTTTATACATCAACCTGAGTCGCTTATAATCGATGGGGAGCAGCTAATGCAGGTAGGCAGTCAGATTAAAGTATTCGCGTGGTACGATAACGAGTGGGGATATGCCAATAGGCTATTAGATATGTGTTTGCATTTGCATCAGGCAGGCTAGATTAAGTATTAGATATAAAAAAGCCAACTTAATATATATTAAGTTGGCTTTTCAGTATCTGGCGGAGTCGGAGAGATTCGAACTCTCGAAGGGCTATGAACCCTTGCCGGTTTTCAAGACCGGTGCATTCAACCGCTCTGCCACGACTCCAGTAGGTCGACTATTATAATGAAATTTTGTCTGAATGCAAGTAGTAACGCTATAGATTATTGATTTTATATCTGATATTCGTGTCGATTTAACCGATGTGTTCCAAACTTGCTTAATCTGTATTGCATTGTCTAATAGTAAGTTTGATTTCTTTGATATGTTAACTTTCAGAAACGGTATTAAACCTTGCAAAACGTTATTTAAAATTTGCCATCATAAAAAAAGCCTACTTAATGTGCATTAAATAGGCTATCTAACTATGTAACTATCTGGCGGAGTCGGAGAGATTCGAACTCTCGAAGGGCTATGAACCCTTGCCGGTTTTCAAGACCGGTGCATTCAACCGCTCTGCCACGACTCCGTAGGTGCAGTATTATAGAGGGTTTGATGGTTATTGCAAGTTAAATTTTAAGTTTTTCAAAAACAGTCGGTTATTAACTAAGTGTTAAACAGCGACTACTCTTTTGATTCGTATTGCTCTTCAAGCAATCCTTTACTCTTAAAAGCACTGTGAGTATCAATAATAGACTTTTCAATAATAGAGGCGCTTACTCCGTTTGCGCGAAGCTTTTCAATAAAGACTTCATCATCAGCAAGAGTATAGCCATCATTATCACGATCAAGACCTTGACGAATATATAGTCGGATCAAGCCTTGAATACGTTTGAACCCATGTTCCTCAGCGGTTTCTTTTAGTAAAGCAATCATCTCTTCTGACAGCTTAATACTAACGGGACGCATAATCTTTTGCGGATGATCAGAAAATTTGTTACGAATGTGCGGTGGTATCATAGCCGTATCATTATATTAAGTAAGTTTAACCTATTATAGTTAAATTGTAGGATATTACAAACCTAGTCGAATTCTAAACATCTATTTAACAACTTCCATACTTGAGCTTAGGGGATAAATAGAGTCGTCGAACTTATAAGAGTCACGGCGTTAACCTCGTTAAGCCTACTGCAATAGTACTTGCACTCGGTTGCCTTGTGACTACTTTAAAGTTCTTTGACTATAGTTAACTATCACGATTACATTCAGTGTTGTTAAAGGCTTTAAATCAATATCATAAGAAGATGATCGAAGCAGTAGACAAATACAAGGTATAAAAAAAGTCCTAATCAATGATTAGGACTTTTTAAAGGCTTTAAAATAAAGGATGTTTAAAGCCTTTTGGAATTTGGCTCCCTAACCTGGGCTCGAACCAGGGACACACGGATTAACAGTCCGATGCTCTACCAACTGAGCTATTAGGGAATAGCTTATCGACTTATCTTTGCAGAAGCAGTCTTAACTAAGTGATGCGTATTCTAGCCAAGGTTAGGGTAGGTGTCAAGCCTTTGTGTAATAAATATCGGAAATTTATGCGTTTTATTTACTCTCAGGGCTGATGTTTATTTTAGTTGGGGAATTACTTGGGGTAATTTTGTTTCCTTTATCGGCATAAGAGGTAGCGCTATTATCCGCTTTATCAATGGCTTGCTCCACACGATTATTGACCCCTGTTGGCAAATCTAATTGATGTAGATTCGCTGTGGCTGGACTCGATTGCGACGTTTCAGTGTCCTTTACCGAGGTATGGGTCGGTCCTGAATGGCTAGCGTTTTCGCTCGATGACCTTGAGTGTTTATCACGAGTGGCAGGCTCAAACTGCGAATCAACCAAGGTGCGAGTTAGAGCATTAATATCACCGCCTCCAGATAGGCCCAGCTCTCCTAATAAATGGTCAATTAAAGGCGCTTGGCTACGATAGCGTAGCGCTGAGCTGACGACTTCATCTGCCAATGAGCCACCACCACCATTACCGCCATTAGAGGCGTTATTATCAGCGTTTGATCCGCCTAGCATATTATGACCATTGCCACCGACTTGTAGTATCTTAATACCATCGATGTTTTCAATTGGCTTGACTGACTCAGCAATGATGGACGGCAGACGCTCAAGTAGGGACAGTCTTACTTGCATATCAATTTGATCGGGCGATAACACGTTAGCCGCATTATTGATTGCTTCTTGACCTTCTGCCTCTACTCTATACTGTTCAGCTTTGGCTTTGGCGATGACTAATTGGGCATCAGCCTCACCTTGGGCTATTAAGCGTTGTTTATCCGCTTGTGCTTGTGCTTCGATACGCACCGCTTCAGCTTTATCAGTGGCTGCGACCTTCTCTGCTTGGGCAGCAACTTTGATATCGATGGCCTCTTTTTCCGCCTCTTCGGTGGCTTTAATAAGTTGGACGGCTTTGGCACGTTCCGCAATTTCACGCTCACGAACGGTGGTTACATTTTCCGCTTGTTGAACGGCTAAAGCTCTTGCTTTATCCGCTTCTGCTTTGGCAACCGACTCTGCACGTGACTTCTCTGCCACAGCGATTTGACGCTCTTGTTCTGCCAGCTCAATCGCTTTTTGACGTTCAATATTGGCTTGTTCAAGCGCTTGTTCCTTAATGATATCTTGATTTTTGATATCACGTTCGGCATTAATGCGCTGTAAGTCAATTTCACGTTGTGCCGCAATCTTAGCTTCTTCCGCTTCTCGCTCTTTCATACTCTCTTCAGAAGCGATATTAGAAGATTGTTCGGCACGGCGAATAGAGATCTCTCGTTGCTGCTCAAGCTTGGCATACTCTTCTTCACGGACGATATCGATACGGCTACGTTCGGCTTCCAAGTTTTTGGTTTTGATTGCTAAGTCTGTTTCTTGCTCGATATCATTACGTAGCTTCAATCTATCTTGAATGGTCTTCGTTAAGCGTGTCATACCCTCGGCATCGAACGCATTTTGCGGATTGAAGTATTCAAATTTAGTTTGATCCAGACCTGTCAATGATACCGTTTCAAGCTCTAGTCCGTTTTTTGATAAATCCTCTGACACGGCGCGCTGGACACGTTGTACAAAATCAACCCGCTTTTCATGCAACTCCTCCATTTGCATTTCAGCAGCGACAGCACGTAGGGCATCAACAAACTTACCTTCTACCAGATTTTTTAGCTCATCAGGCGCCATGGTCTTCATACCCAGTGTCTGGGCAGCGGTGGCGATGGACTCTTTTAGAGGACTAACCCGCACATAAAACTCAGCTTTGACATCGACCCGCATACGATCTTTGGTAATCAGTGCCTCTTCATTGGCACGACGTACTTCTAACCGTAAGGTATTCATATTAACGGGGATGACTTCATGCAGCACCGGTAGCACGAATGCACCACCGTTTAGTATCACGCGCTCACCACCCATACCAGTACGCACAAAAGATACTTCTTTGCTGGCACGTGTATAAAGTCGAGTAAGTATAAAACCGATCAGTAACAGTAAAACAAAAATGATGCCAGCGATGATGGCGTAGGTGATTAAGCCTGACATAATACGTCCTTATATATCAATTATGATGCCCTTTCTATTAATTAACCTATCTTTGTGTCGCGTTGGCAATCGCTATCCTTGATAGGTGGATTTCTAGATTAGGTATTATTTTTGGTTTGATGGTGTTTTAAGCTTTTAATAATAGAAGCATATGGTATCTGACTCTTGCAAAATTTAACTGAAATCTAATGACAGCTCAATCTTAAAAAGAATCATAAATTCATTCATATTTTCTTGACCCAATAGCGATCACCAATTTTCTTAGTAATCACTAACGTATCTTCATCCGTAATCTTATAAGCAGATTGATCGCTATTGATATCAATAGTGTTACCACCATTCATATCAATAGTTTTATTACTGTTTATATCAGTAGCGGGTAGGGTAGATTCTCTTTTAGCTGTTGTTAAAGCGTCTTGTTCAGTATATCCAATCATGAACGAAGGGTCAGGCTCCACCATAATATAATGAATCTGACCATGGATATCTTGTGTTTTGGCTTGGGCAGGTTTGTCTGCGCTTGCATATCCAATCACTATTTTTGCCGATTGACCTACCAATGAGTCGCCACTGACGGCAGTCGTTTCATCTTTAGGAAATATCGGATATAGCAGGGCAGCAGTGACTTTTAATAAGGGAATACTAATGACAAAGGCGTCTAAGCTTGCCAACCAAGGTGATATATAATGTCCCAACACTAATAAAGAGATCTGTTGCAATATGATGCCACTGATACAAAAGCTGCCTATAAATAGTATCAGCAGAATCATCGTGGGAATACGACCAACGTATAACCAATCTAAAGCTTTGAGCCCTAAACTTATATCACTGTTAATGTCCATATCAACATCGGCATCAAAATCAGCTTCTAGCAGCGAGTCCGGTACCAAATTATCTAAGAAACCACTTAAGCCACCAAATAAAAAGCCAACGATTTCTACCAGTAATAATATGATTAAAACGAAGCCTGCGATGACAAAAGGGGCGAAAGCAGGCGTATCAAAAAGTGGCCACATGGTTTTATCAAATAAAAGTTATGAAGAGAAGGGTGGGTAATAAATTAAAAATGTCTTATTAGAAAATTTAACAGTAGTTTACCGTAATTTCAATCAAAAGGTTTAAATTTCCAACAAGAAGAGATGTTTAATGGAGCGAATGTGAGCTAAAGGCGCTATTATGATAAGCCCTAGGATAGGATGAAAGAAATGACAAGACAAAAAAAATCCCTATCAACAAAGATAGGGACTTTGGCAATTTGCCAGAAAGGAATTGCTTTTCAGCAATAATAGCATGTAATATTATGTTAAAAATATAATGCTAAGAATATGGCTCCCTAACCTGGGCTCGAACCAGGGACACACGGATTAACAGTCCGATGCTCTACCAACTGAGCTATTAGGGAATAACTTAAAAACACACTAAGAACTAAGTGCTGTTTGCGTTAAGTGGGGCGTATTCTATCAAATAAATCTGAGTCGTCAAGCTTTTTTTTAAAAAAAGCTCGAAATTAGCATTTTATTGCCATTTTCTCATTAATATAACTCGTTATCTGATAATTTAAGGTACCATACCTTCCTTTTATTTTATTATCTGGTTTAATGTTATTAACAGCGCATCTGATAAATTGTTTTGGTAATCCATGTTGTACCTCATTGTTTTATAACTTTTTTTAGATTTAATTTAATTTTACGTGTAATCGTTTTTATTTATTGACCATACAACTGTAGTAGGAATTCTATGCCACAAATTAATACCTCGAGCACAGCCGTCAAAGCTCCCGTAAGACATGAGTTATATATGTCAATTTTAATGACACCAGACATGGCCAATTTTATTGGAAATGTGCATGGGGGCGATCTACTAAAGATGCTCGATCAAGTCGCGTATGCTTGTGCGAGTCGCTATAGCGGCAGCTACGTTGTGACCTTATCAGTGGATCAAGTCATGTTTTTAGAGCCTATTTATGTAGGCGAATTGGTGACGTTTGCGGCGAGTATTAATTACGTCGGTCGCACCTCTATGGAAGTGGGTATCCGAGTTGAGGCTGAGAATATTCAAGAGCGCACAGTACGTCATACTAACAGTTGTTTCTTTACCATGGTTGCTGTCGATGAGCATGGTAAGCCAACCCCTGTGCCCCCATTAGATATTAAAAATCATTTGCAGCAGTGTCGATTTGATGCCGCAGTGGAGCGTAAGAGACTGCGCAAAGAGAATGCTAAACGTCCCAGTTGTAGCTTAGATAAAAAGCCGCCAGGAGAGCTTAAAGGGGCGTGCAAACCGAGTGATGATATCGAAGAATTATAGTTTAAATTGAATCAATGTTTGTAGAGCGTTTTAAGGCATTTATGCTAAGAGAAATTAGCATTGACCACAAAAAAGAGGCCATCAAACGATGACCTCTTTTTGTTTAAATCTAATTTATTAAGAACTTTATTTAAAATTTATAGTTTTCAAGTTAAGCATCAAAAGATTTATTTGTTTTCAGGCGCATTTGCACCGATAAACCAAGCATCTTTATCAACAATACGGCTAATTTCAGTAAAAAGATCCGCAGTATCTTCATCGCCCGCTTCGCCTGCTTTCTCAATAGCTTTACGCAGCTCTTCAGCAACTATTTTATAGCGATTGGTCAGCTCACGTACGTGTTGATCGATTTTAGTAATCTCAGTAGGATAAGGCTCTAAGATAGAGTCCTCAGTTACACGGCGAGAAATACCATTTGCCTTACCCCCTAAAATAACAATACGTTCAGCGACCGTGTCATAGGCTTCAGTAAGACGCTCATAAGTGTCATCAAGTAGCGTGTGAACACCGATAAAACCTTTGCCTTGAAGATTCCAATGGCATTGTTTACTGTCCATGCTGAGGTCAATCAGATTCGCTAGGTTATAGTTTAATAGCTCAATCATTTTTTTAGCAGTTTTGTCATCGATACCACTTGCGTAACGTTCTCTCATAATTTTATCCTTATAATTTAATTATTTATAATTTGAACTGAATTTGAATTGAATTTGAATTGTCGTAATAATAGATTTTATAACGGTGTAAACAACGATCTAAATAAATAACTAATTGAAGACAGTTTGAATGAACGACCGTCTTGTTTGGCTTATTTATTATGCTGTCTATATTAACAGAGACAATAAGTAATAACTTCTAAGGTTTATAGTGTTTCGTCATACAGTTTGTAAGACAATGTAATGAATTGAACAGAGCCCAACCCAAGAGGCCTAAACCCTTTAAATCTTGAGGTATTGTCCCCATAAATAGAACATCAAGTGTTACCCTTTAAGACACTATTTTACACGTCTCTTTACATAATATTTAATTGGCAAAACCCTATCAAATTTATCGTTTAACAGATTAAATCTATGAACAGATTTCCCTTTAAAAAAGACTAATTATAAAAGACTCTATCTATGCGAATGCCCGAACCCAGATCCTCACGACAATTAAATCAACTCGCCACCCAACTGCAAGGTGAAGCTGAAATTACCGGTGTTAACGTATCCGGCACCTTGATATCAAGCCGTGCCTTCGAAATGGTGACAGACTTTGAACCCGCAGGCGACCAACCTCAAGCTATTGAAAAGCTAGTCAAAGGCATCAATGCTGGCATGGATGCACAGCTATTGTTGGGTGTTACCGGCTCAGGCAAGACCTATACGATGGCCAAGGTAATCAGTGAGACGCAGCGCCCGACTATCATTATGGCGCACAACAAAACCTTAGCCGCCCAGTTATATGGTGAGTTCAAATCCTTTTTTCCAAATAATGCGGTCGAATACTTCGTCAGTTACTATGACTATTATCAGCCCGAAGCGTATGTCGCGGCCAGTGATACCTTTATTGAAAAAGACAGTGCCATTAATGATCACATTGACCAAATGCGTCTGTCAGCCACTCGGGCATTATTGGAGCGCCGTGATGCCATTATCATCTCTTCGGTGTCTTCAATTTATGGTCTCGGTGATCCAGAGAGCTATTTAAAGATGCTATTGCATATAGTAGTCGGTGATATGATCGACCGCAATGCATTAATCAAGCGTTTGGTAGCACTACAATATACCCGAAACGAGCTAGACTTCGAGCGGGGTACCTACCGGTTACGCGGTGAGCTTTTAGATATTTATCCTGCGGAATCTGAACAGCTGGCGGTACGTATCAGTATGTTCGATGATGAAGTGGAGAAAATCAGCTGGTTTGATCCGCTAACCGGTAAAACGGTGCGCAGTGTGCCACGAATTACGATTTATCCAAAGTCGCACTATGTGACGCCACGTGAGAAACTTGAAGCTGCCAGTAAGACTATTCGAGCAGAGCTTGATGAGCGTCTGGAGTACTTTCGAGAACATGATAAGCTTATTGAGGCGCAGCGCATCAAAGAGCGTACCCAGTATGACCTTGAGATGATTCAGCAGCTTGGCTACTGTAACGGTATTGAGAACTACTCACAGCATTTATCAGGTCGCCCAGCCGGTGTAGCGCCTCCGACTTTGTTTGATTATATCCCCCCTGATGCGTTGCTGTTCATCGACGAGTCACACGTGACTGTGCCTCAAATCGGTGCCATGTATAAGGGTGACCGCTCACGCAAAGAGAACCTAGTCAATTACGGCTTCCGTCTGCCGAGTGCGATGGACAATCGTCCGATGAAGTTTGAGGAGTGGGAGAAAATCAAACCTGCTACTATATTTGTCTCTGCGACGCCGGCGCTTTATGAGCTTGAGCACAGTGAGCAAGTGGTCGAGCAGGTGGTGCGTCCGACTGGTCTGATTGACCCTAAGATTGAGATTCGCCCGGTATTGACCCAAGTTGATGATGTGCTGTCTGAGATTACCAAGCGCCGTGAGGTCAATGAGCGGGTGCTTATCACTACATTGACCAAGCGGATGTCTGAGGACTTAACCGATTATCTAAAAGAATATGATGTCAAAGTGGCGTATCTACATTCTGATATTGATACGGTTGAGCGTATGCAGATTATCCATGAGCTACGCACCGGTGTGCATGATGTATTAGTCGGGATTAACTTGCTGCGTGAGGGTCTCGATATGCCGGAGGTTTCCTTGGTGGCGATATTTGACGCCGACAAAGAGGGCTTTTTGCGCTCAGAGCGCTCCTTGATTCAGACCATCGGTCGTGCGGCGCGTAACCTAAATGGTAAGGCCATTTTGTATGCTGATCGCATTACGCCGAGTATGCAAAAGGCGATTGAAGAGACGGATCGCCGCCGTGAAAAGCAAATCGCCTTTAACCTTGAGCATGGCATTACGCCGAAGTCCGCCACCCGCAGTATTACCGATAAGATTGATACCGGTGAGGTCGAGGAGGATCTCAATGACAATCAGGCCATACCAAGCAGTAGTGGTCTGCCCGATGTGGATATTGAGATACTGCGTAGTCCAGACTTACTCGCCAAAGAGATTAACCGCTTAGAGAAACAAATGAAGCAATTCTCACGCGAGCTTAAGTTTGAGGATGCGGCGAAAACGCGTGATAAAGTCTTGGAACTTAAAGCCTATATTGTTCAATAAACGAATGCTATTTCTATAAACCAACCTAGCCTTTTTAGACTCGGTCAGGTTCAAAAAACCTACTAGTTTTAGTTTTTGTACTCGCTTTCCTTGATAAATATCTAGATTTTCTATAAATAAATATTCGCCAAAAGGTGCGTCATTGAATATGACGCACCTTTTTTATTATTTATGTATAACCTATTTTTTATTACCTATTCCATAAACAAACCGGGTCGGAAGTTTATGAATTTGAGAACATTTTTGGAGCTATTCTCGCCTTACGCTTGTATCTGCCAATCTTGATGGCACAGGTGATACGGTTTGGGATGTCACTTGCTTCGCGTGCCACCCCAATACCTATTGCCTGTAAGCCATCCCGCTTCACAGGATACCGCTACAGTCAAGGCTAGCGGTAACATCGCATTATTGCCTATATCTGTTGTGAGTTGAAAGATTACACCAAAGTAGATGGCAACCGGCAGGATAGGTGAGTGACCCATAACAAGATAAATGCTAGTAGCCGTTTTTGTATTTTATCTAGATTTAACTTTTTATACCCCATTCTCAACTTATTAAAATTCACAATGATGGTGCTTTTAGCACTGCGAAACAAGACCTTTCATCGAAAATGCTGGGCTAAAGCCACAGCCTACGTTAGGAGTTGAAAATCGGGTTTTTAAATTTATTTTTCTGGTTTTAATAATGAGCGTGTCATTGAACGTGATAAGCTTTACAATATCTAAATACAGAATAATACTCGAATTAAATCATTCCTAAAATACTAGCTACCTATATTTAAACCGATTATAAGAATTAGGGCGTGTAGAACATTCGCAAATTAGCTCTGCTTTGCCCGTTCGCAATGCGAGAGCTATGCGTGAGTGAGAGCGGGACTCTTTTTTGCCAATATATGGCGGCATTTAAAAATTTAGGGTTCTAACTTAGAATGACTAAGCGTCAAAGATTTCACTACATATTGACTAAAAAATAGTCTCCGCCAGTGCCATGGTCGAATGCTCCACACGCCCTAACCTATATTAAAATATTCGCTAAATACAGCTTATAAATTAAGTGTATAAATACAGGTTCTAAGCTCAATCCTTAAAGGTAATAACGCATTATGATATTCGCTCAACACTCCAAACGACCTCTTACATTAGTAGTTACTTCTTTACTAGTCGCCTCACTAACAACAAGTTTAGTAGGGTGTCAGCAATCCGCAGAGTCAGAAGGTTATGAGTCCGACAGCACTGAAATAAATAATACCGATCCTAACAGTACGGATGTCGACAATACTGATACTGATAGTACCGATACTGATAGTACCGATCTTGGCAGTACAGATGATAAAAGTTTCGAGCCTAATTTAGACGATACTGATTTAGAACAAGTTGCGCTGATCTCAAGTGTAGAAGCCAAGCAAATTGACTTGCAACGGGATTTAATCAATCATAATTGGACGTTACTCAGTGCTGTTGATAGTAACAATAAACCCGTTACAGCATTAACGGCTATAAAAGATAATGTGAAATTAACCTTTCATAAAGACGACTCACAACAAACTATTGGCTTTAGTGTGGGCTGTAATGCAATGGGCGGCAACTTCGTGATAGAAGATGGCGTGCTCTTCGTCGATCAGGTCGCTGGCGATGCCCAAGCCTGTGGCGATCTTAATAAAGCAGAACAGTTATTAGCGCAAGCAGTGACTGGCAGTAGTCAGCTTAGTCTGAGTCCGAGTAAGCCGCTTATACTTACCCAAATTACAGAAGCCGATAAGACTTTTATTTGGCAAGGGTTAGAGACCTCTGAGAGTCAGTCTATTCAATCGCCAGATATCGTCTATTGGGAAATACACGGTACAGAGCAACCTTGTCCCGATGGTACAACCAGATCTTGCCTAAAGGTGAGACCGATAAAGTATAACCGTGATGGTGTAAGAATAGATGAGGGCAAATGGGCATTATTTGCAGGCGAGATTGAAGGCTATAATCATGAACGAGATCAATCCAAAATAGTGCGCTTAAAACGTTTTGAGGTTGCCCCAGAGGTATCACAAACGCAGGCTTATACTTATGTATTAGACTCAGTGATTGAAAATAAGGTAAACGACTAGATAGGTTGATTTTTAGATTTGGTATAAGGTATACGACTAGATAGGTTAACTTCTAAATTTACTGTATAAAGTTGTCGTGTGACGCGTTTTAGCCCTGACAATAGCGGATATACTGATGTAACCACTGAGATAGCGGTACTTGGCTGAGGGCAGTATCGAGGTAACAGGAATGGCATCAGCCAATAGTTACCGCCTCAGTGGGTACGGCAGATAGGAGCGGACGGCAGGATTAGCTACAATCTTTAGATTGTAGTTTAAAGGATAAAAAGGTGAGTCATTTTAAATGACTCACCTTTTTTTAAACAAAAATCACGTGTTTAAGAGGTAGCGTAATTTAGATGCAGGTGTCAGCCGTACTAGGCCGCAGCGTTATCAGCTAGTTTGATGACCACTTGATCGCCTTCTAAAGCGACCTCGTAGCTGTTTAACTTAACGGTTTCATCGTCTAAGCATTGACCTGTGGCTAAGTCAAAGCGCTGCTTGTAAATAGGGGAGGCGACATAGATGACTTCTCGCTGAGCACTGCTAGCATCATTGCTGTCGTTGGTGCTGTCCTCTTCTGACTCACTTTTGATGATTGTGCCACCAATAAGACCGCGCGATAGCACATTGGCTTTGCTAAAGGGATCAAAGTTGTCAATAGCGAATAGTTCGTCGTTTTTGGTGCGAAATACGGCGATTTGTTTGCCCTGAATGAGTGCGCAAACACCCGCTTCAGGAATAATATCATCAAGTTTGCAAATGGGCTGGGTTAACATAGGGTATTCCTGTATTTATTAAAATGGTGAGTAGTGTCGTCGTTTGCGCTATCCAGCAGTCGGCTCTAACACCTTTTTCTCTTCTTCAGTCGCTGGACGGATTTGTTCACGTTCGGTCACAAATACCACATTGTCATCACCAAGTTCACTGTTTACGAAATGACGGAAACGTTTGAGTTTTTCCTTATCGGTAATCGTCTCTTTCCATTCGCAAACATAGTTATCCACCAATAGCTGCATTTGATCTTCAAGCTCTTTGGCGATGCCGAGACTGTCATTGATAATCACATCTTGTAAATACTCTAGACCACCTTCTAAGCTTTCACGCCACTTTGAGGTGCGCTGTAATTTGTCCGCGGTTTTAATATAGAACATGGTAATGCGATCGATATACTTTAAAAGAGTCTCGGTATCAAGATCTTTTGCAAACAACTCTGCATGACGCGGTACCATACCACCATTACCCGCCACATATAAGTTCCAACCGTTTTCGGTTGCGATGACACCAAAATCTTTTGATTGGGCTTCGGCACATTCGCGCGTACAGCCTGAGACGCCCATTTTGATTTTGTGCGGTGAGCGCACGCCTTTATAGCGGTTCTCTAAAGTCAACGCTAAGCCAACACTGTCTGCAACGCCATATCGACACCAGTTGTTACCGACACAAGATTTTACGGTACGTAGAGACTTGCCATACGCATGACCGGTTTCAAATCCAGCTTCTACTAAGCGCTCCCAAATATCGGGTAATTGCTCAAGACGTGCACCAAACAAGTCAACACGCTGACCGCCGGTTATTTTGGTATACAGATTAAACTCTTTGGCTACTTGACCGAGTACAATCAATTTATCAGCAGTAATTTCACCGCCTGCAACGCGTGGAACAACTGAGTAGGTGCCATCTTTTTGGATATTACCCAAGTAATAATCATTGGTTTCTTGCAGAGGGGCAAGCTCGGTTTTTAAGACATAGTCATTCCAGCAAGAGGATAAGATTGAGGCCACGGCAGGCTTACAAATCTCGCACCCTCGACCAGTGCCGTGCTGTGTTAATAGCTCATCAAAGGTCTTAATTTCATGCACACGAACTAAGCTGTAAAGCTCTTGACGCGAATAAGCGAAATGCTCACATAAGTCATTATTCACCTCAAAACCAAGCTCGGTCAGCTGATATGCGAGTACATCTTTTACCATAGGGGCGCAGCCACCACAGCCTGTCCCTGCTTTGGTGCAACTTTTGACCTCAGCAAGTGAATATGCGCCATCTTCAACAGCCCCGCAAATAGCGCCTTTAGTCACATTAAAGCACGAACAAATCGTCGCCGTATCGGGTAGATTTTCGACACCCATTGATGGTTTTTCAACATTGGGTAAGATTAGGCTCTCGGGATGGGCGGGCAGGTCGATGTCGTTTAAAAATATCTGAAGTAGGTTGTTATAATCTTCGGTATCACCGACCATTACGGCGCCCAATAACTTCTTATTATCGCCACTGGTGACCAGTTTTTTATAAATACCCTCTGCAGGATTCTGATAGACATAGCTTAAGCTGCCTTCAGTTTTGCCATGCGCATCACCGATACTGCCAACATCTACGCCCATAAGTTTAAGCTTGGTACTCATATCCGCACCGGTAAAAGTTTTATCAGTATCGCCTGCTATCTGAGCAGCACAAATGCTTGCCATCGTATAGCCTGGTGCTACCAATCCAAAAATCTTGTTGTCCCAAACGGCGCACTCACCGATGGCATATATATCCTCATCGTTAGTTTGACACTGATCGTTAATTAAAATACCACCACGACCACCAAGCGTCACGCCACATTCTGGATTCTGTTTCATAATGCCATCTTGAGGGCGGATACCCGCACTAAAGACGATAAGATCAGTATCAAGCTGCGTGTCATCAGTGAACTGCATGGTTAAATACGTGTCTTTGTCTAAATGAATGTCTTGTTCATCTTTTTGATGAATATCGTGATTGAGTGATACGCGGCGGTTATGAATGATCTCCTTGGTATTTTTGCCCGTCAGTACCTTGACGCCTAATGATTCAATTTTTTTCTTAAGTATTTCACCGCCTGCCGCATCTAGCTGTACGCCCATGAGCTGAGGAGCAAACTCTACCACATAGGTGTCAAGTCCTAAGGTGACTAATGCTTTTGCCGCTTCCAGCCCAAGTAAGCCACCACCGACAACCACACCTTTTTTGACATTGGGTTTTTCAGCAACTTTAAGAATACTGTCCAAATCAGCAATGGTGCGATAAACCTGACAATGCGAATGACCGCCCCCTTCAATAGGCGGCACAAAGGGATAAGAGCCCGTTGCCAATACCAATTTGGCATAGGTTATCGTGTCACCCTCTTCGGTAGTGATGGTATGACTGCCGCTATCAATATCAGTGATGCGTTGGTTTAAATGCAACTTGACATCCGCAGCGTCATAATTGGCGAGATCGACAAGGTTGAGTTTACTGGCATCTTTATGTTCAAAGTAACTAGACAGATAGACGCGATCATAGGCAGGGCGGTCTTCTTCGCCAAAGACATGAATGTCGTAGACGTCATTGAGTCCAAGCTCGATGGCTTTTTCTACGAAATGGTGACCGACCATGCCGTTACCGACGACGACTAAATTAGCTTTTAGCGTTTCGTTATTCTTTGTATTACTCATAAATGCCTTGCTCGTTATTATTTATAAAGGGGGAGTTTGGTAAAGGAAGCGACTCATTTATATGGTGCACTTTACCAATTGCCTACCCTAATACATTCAATAATCGTGCCACTCTTAAGCAATACAGCTAAATAAACTTTAAATGAAATTGATATCTTATCTCAGAAGGAGCTGACTCCTTTATCAGTTCTCTTTGCATTTTTATAACCTTCCGATCAACTCATTTTTTATGTCACTCACTATTTATGGTTTATTCTTTTGTATTATTCGAACGTTATTTTTGATATCTATCAAGGTGTTAATTCATATTAAGAAAGCTTAAATTATATTTAATCATAATTTAAACAGATTTATGGATGGATGGCATGGGGATTGCAACGACATGGATAATTGGACCGTTTACTAAATAGCCTCTAAATCAATATAAAACTATGTAGTTAATTAAGACATATGATAATTACACGATGTTAAACGTTAACTTAATTCAGTAAAAATTTAATAGCTAGCTTAATAACGGGTTTTAACAATAAGTTTAATAACGAGCTTGACAATATGCATTTGAATAACTGTGTTATTGCAAGCTACCCATCCTAAATAAGGAAATCAAATATGTCTTCAGCCACTCCCGTCCCCCCTTCCAAGGGTAAACTAAATATCTTATCTTTTGCTGGAAAAAATAAAATTCTGCATTTAGGTTGGATGGCATTTTTCTTAACCTTCTTTGTCTGGTTTAACCACGCCCCCTTTCTATCTGCTATTGGTGAAACCTTAAATCTAACCCCGCAACAAGTTAAAACGTTGTTAATCTTAAATGTCGCATTAACCATTCCGGCACGTGTCATCATCGGCATGCTAACGGATAGGTTCGGACCTCGAATTGTTTATACCTGCATTTTAGCGCTGGGTGCCATACCTTGTTTTACCTTCGCATTCGCACAGGACTATACGACACTAGCCTTATCACGTTTCGTTTTAGGTTTCGTTGGAGCAGGCTTTGTGGTGGGTATTCGCTTAATGAGTGATTGGTTCCCAGCGAATGAGTTGGGTACCGCAGAAGGTATTTATGGTGGTTGGGGTAACTTTGGATCAGCTGCAGCTGCTATGATACTGCCTACCTTGGCGATTGGCTTTGCTGCTTGGTTCGGTGGAGACGAAGGTTGGCGATATGCTTGTGCGACCTCTGGTGTCGTCATGGCATTATATAGTATTTTATTCTATGCCAAAGTACGTGATACCCCTAAAGGGCATACTTATTTTAAACCTAAGAAACATGGCGCCATGACCGTAACCTCGTCAGGTGACTTTTGGTTAATGATGATCTTTAAAGTGCCGATGTATTTAGCGTTAGCTCTACTGGCATGGAAACTCTCGCCAGCAGGTGTTAGTTTATTAAGTCAGTTTTGGGTTAATATTATCTATTTGGTATTAGCATTATTGTATGTCTACGAGTTTATCAGTAGCTATCGTTTCAATAAAGAAGTATTTACCACCCCAGTTCCCGAAGCTCAGCGTTATGACTTTAAACAAGTGGGTGTACTAAATATTTTGTACTTCGCAACGTTTGGTTCTGAGTTAGCAGTAGTATCAATGCTACCGTTATTCTATCTAGAGACCTTTGAAGTATCTGTGGTTGCCGCAGGTTTATTGGCCTCGTCGTATGCCTTTATGAACTTAATGTCACGCCCAGGTGGCGGTTGGTTAAGTGATCGATTTGGACGTAAAAGCACGCTCCTTATCTTAACCGCAGGTCTTGCGATTGGGTATTTCTTAATGGGCATGGTTGACTCTACCTGGCCTATAGCTTTAGCGTTATTAATTACCATGTTTTGTTCATTCTTCGTACAAGCGGGTGAGGGTGCCGTATTCGCCGTCATTCCCCTTATTAAGCGCAGTATGACAGGTCAGTTCGCGGGTATGGCAGGCGCCTATGGTAACGTGGGCTCAGTAGTGTATCTTACCGTGTTAAGTTTGGTGTCTTATCAGATTTTCTTTATGGTCATTGCTGCCACGGCAGTCGTTGGTTTTATAGCGTTATTCTTACTAAAAGAGCCATCTGGCGTCATTCTAGAAGAAATGCCAGATGGATCATTTGCTGAAATTAAAGTGAGCCATTAATCCATTCAAAAAACGTTTCTTTAACTTATCGAAAGTTAACTTATCGACGTTTCATTTATAGAGTTTCATGTATAGAAGTTTAAGGGTTATTACGCCTCAGGACACGCCCAAGGAGTAACAGTTGAATAGTAGGAACAGTCGTCCTGATCAGCGTCATAAGACGGAAAACCAGTCTAACAATACAACAAGCCACCAATTTGCTTCGCAGGCAAGTTGGTGGCTTGATTTTTGGTCAATGGCAGGACGTAAGTCTGAGAATCAGGACAGTATGCTGATTACCAATTGTGTGATGAATGAAGATTGGCAAGGTCCAGCACCTCTTTTAGTACTGTTATCAGATGGCGTGAGCGCCTGCCAATTTCCAAAGCAGGCCAGTAGACTAGCGGTACAAACAGTTGCAGAAACCGTGGTCAATCAGCTACCTGATATCATTGAGCAAACTAATCATTCGACCAGTTCTGTACAAAGTGGAACCGGATTATTAAATGATGAGTATGTCGCAATAATGCTGAAGCAGGCCGTCAATAACGCCAATGACGCGATGTATTTCTCACAGGTCTATCAACGCGTGCCACCCTTGTTGTCAACCTTGTCGGGTTTGCTGTGTATCAATGACCGTATACATCTATTTCACACAGGTGACTCTCGAATATATCGACTGGGTGTCAATGAATTAACTATATTGAGCCATGACCATCGTATTCACAAAGGTCAAGATAAAGGGGCTTTATCGGCAGCTTTGGGTGCCGATACGACGGTGCATTTACAACAAGATGTGTTTACTTTACATCAAAATGAATATCTCGCCATCATGACGGATGGGGTCTACGAGTTTATCGAGTCATCGGAGCTGCAGTATGAAGTCAGTCAGTCGCTTACGAGTTTAGAAACGACATTAACTAATGGCGAGTTTGAATTTAGCGCCGATTCATTTGATCACTATATTCAGCATTGGCAATTAAGTCGACGATTGTGTGAGCATGCGTTAAAAGAGGGCAGTAATGATAATCTGAGTATGATCATGCTAGGTATGCTCACCCCAGCCGCCACTTATCCTTTGATGGTAAACCCGAAGAATCAACCGCTAAATAACCCATTGGCTACTGATGCTAAAAATACAGTGGCTGCTAACAGGACGTTGGAGGATAGTGTGGGCAATAACAGTACGCATCAGAGAAGTCCTAAAAATAGCATTGACGAAAGTGCTTACATACCACCGCCAACTCAAATAGCAACGCCTCTGCAAATAGAACCACCTCCGCAAACCTCTAGCTTTAAGTTACCGAGCGGTTTTGAGATAGGTGAGTCGATTGACGGGTTCACAGTCACTAAAATTATCGCTCGTACCGCTCGCAGTGAAGTCTATTTAGTTGTGGACAGGGAGGGGCATGAATATGTGCTTAAGTCGCCCAGTATTAATACGGTTGACGATGGAAACTACATTCGTGACTTCTTAAAAGAACGTAAGATTGGACTAAGCTTATCCAAAAATCGCCGAGCAGGGGAGTCTTCTTATAACCAAATAGACCCTAATAGCCCTGTTATTAATAATGTGCACACCAAAGAGACAAAGGAGGGTCAGCAGTCAAACTCAACGTTCAGTGACTCAGGGTTACTTCGCTATTATCCCGTTCCAGCAAGTACCTTATATTTATATCACTTGACCGAATACGTTGAAGGCGAGAGTCTGAGAATGTTTATAGAGCGCAATGCGCCTTGTGATATTTGGCAAACTCATGACTTATTAACGAAGATTGGCATGGCAGTTCGGGTGATGCACCGAAACTATTTATTGCACCAAGATTTAAAACCGGAAAATATATTGTTGACCAAAAGCGGAGCGGTCAAGTTGATCGACTTTGGCTCGGTAAGCTCTTCAATTTTAAAAGACAGTACCCGTCCGCCGGTAGGCGATTTGCATTACGCTGCACCTGAATACCACACGGATGCACCAAAAGGGGTACATTCAGATTTATTTTCCATAGCGGTTATCGGCTTTGAGTTATTAACGGCCGAGTTGCCGTTTACCTCACAACAGCTTATGTCGCCAACCAGTGCGCTCAAAGTGCCTACAGAATTACTACGTAAGCAAAACGTACCGTTTTCTAGCCAGCAAGCGCTATTGCGAGCTATGCACCGTAATACCAATGTTCGTTACCAAGCAATCGGTGAGTTTCTGCAAGAGTTCAATCCAGATAATATGGCCTCAGTAAATGATCCTGAACCGTTGATCAAACGTCATCCCTTATTGGTATGGCATGGCATTTGCTTGATACAAAGTGTCATTATTGTTTTTTTATTATTTAAGGTTTTAGGAACTCATTAATATTGCTAACTGTACTTATTAAAATCACAAATTTTAATTAGCGAACGTTTTTCTAACCGAAGCTTTGTTAATTCGCACTTTTCATAACCATTTTTTTAATTGTAATTTCAATCGCCAATTTTATGTCTGCACACATTGCCACCACAATGGCTAAGGTCTTCCCATGCCAGCTCCAGTAACTACTAGCTCAAATTCGCAATTCCCTAATAACGCACCCAATGATAAAGCTATCCCAAGCGGTATTGTGATAGTAGGGGCGGGTATGGCAGGCAGTCGTTTGGCCATTAAGCTGGCAACTTTATGGCAGGAGTGTAAAGGGGTAAACCCGGAGATTACCTTGATTAGTAAAGAGCCTCAAGTAGGTTATAACCGTATTATGTTATCTCCAGTGCTGGCAGGAGAGACCTTATTTGAAGACACTTATTTGTATGACAATAGCGAATACGAGCGTTTAGGAATCAAGGTATTAGCGGGCGTTTGTGTGGATACTATAGACACTGCTAGCCAGCAGTTAACTTTGAATAATAAGGATATTTTGAGTTATGACACGCTTGTTATTGCCACCGGCTCTACTGCTCGCGTGATTCCCTTTCCTAACCATGACGCCAAAGGGGTGCATGTGTTTCGGGATGCAAGTGATGTCGCTGTGTTAAGTGACTTTGCCAAACAGGGCAAAACGGGTTTGGTGATTGGCGGTGGTGTGTTGGGGTTGGAGGCGGCCTGTGCCTTGGCATCTCAAGGTGCGCGTATGAGCGTTGTTCATGTGGATAGTTATGTCTTAAATCGACAGTTGGATCAGCCCGCTGCCTTAATGCTACAAAATGAACTTACCTTACGTAACGTCGGACTAGAAGTGTCAGCGATGTCTACGACTATTGAAAAAAATGATGTCGGAGAAGTTACAGGGTTAAGCCTAAAAGATGGTCGAACCTTACCGGCTGACTTTATTGTGATGGCAGTGGGTATTATTCCTAATACTAAGCTCGCCAAAGACAGTGGGATTTTGGTCAATCGGGGCATAGTGGTTGATGAGTATATGCAGACCAACTGCGACAATGTTTATGCCATTGGTGAGTGTGTTGAAATTAATGAAGAACTCTTTGGCATGGTGTCCTCGGTCAATCAACATGTCGATACGCTTATTAGCGTCATATGTTATCCATATAATCAAAAAAAGTGGCAACCGTTTGTCAGTGTGCCATTATCTTTAAAGCTAAAAGTGTCGGGTATAGCCGTATTCTCAGCAGGACACATTGAATTTGCAGATGATGAGATTAAAGAGATTGAGCGTGTTATCTATCGGGACTTAGCGCAAAATCATTATCATTGTTTGTACATTAAAGAAAATGTGTTGATAGGGGCGGTGCTTTATGGAGAAACCAGTGATGGAAATTTTTACAGCCAGTTAATTAATGATAAAACGGACATATCCAGTTTTAAAGACTCATTAATATACGGCGCCGCTTATTGCCAACCTATGTTAGATGAGTCCACGGGTGAGCCGTTAACAGAAAGCATGAATGATAATTCAGTAGTAAACCAAGAAGATAATAATTTAAACAGTAAGGCCACAACCAAAACTGACGCTTCAAGCAGTCAAGCTGCACGGGAGCCTGCATAGGTATGAGTAACACTACCCATAGCGATACTATTGATGATTTAAATAACAATCGACACATCTATACCACCAGTCCGAAGCATATCTCTATACTAGTTAATAATGAGAGCACCAACCTTAGCGAGAATACTATTAATACCAGCCAACACAATCCAGCCAGTTTAATTCCCATAAAGCTTATCAATGAAGATAATCCATCTTTAAGTGCTCATTCAACAAGCGCGGAGCCAAGCAGCACAAAAACAATAAATGTAAAAACAAGAAACGAAAAGACAAGAAATGATAAGACGGATAAGTTGAAAAAAGTGAAAACCACGTGCCCATACTGCGGCGTTGGCTGTGGCGTATTAGCGACTATCGATACTGTAAATGGCGAGGTGAGTGTTGAGGGTGATCCTGATCATCCCGCCAATTACGGTAAGCTGTGTTCAAAGGGGAGTAATCTAGCTCAAACTTTAGGTACTGAACGACGACTCCTGACGCCTTATTACCAAAATAAAAAATTAAGTATGCAGTCGCTTGCTGCCGCTACTGATTTATTAAATGAGCCATTGGGTGGGCGTTTGAATGGACAGTCAGATGAGCCTTTAAATGAGCTCTTAATGACGACTCAAGAAAATAGCCTAAGCAAAGAAATCCAACCTTCTGATTGGGATCCTATTCTTGATGATATTGCCGATCGCTTATCAAAAACGATTGAGCAACATGGCCGAGATAGTGTGATGCTATATGTGTCAGGCCAACTATTAACTGAAGATTATTACGTTGCGAATAAATTTATTAAAGGCTTTATTGGCAATAACAATATCGATTCCAACTCGCGGTTATGTATGTCGTCAGCGGTAGCTGGGCATAAACGAGCTTTTGGCGCAGACTTAGTGCCCGGTAGCTATACCGATTTTGAAAGCTGTGACCTATTAGTATTAGTCGGTTCAAACATGGCGTGGTGTCATCCGATATTGTTTGGTCGCTTTTTAAAAGCAAAACAAGACAACCCTCATAAGAAGTTGATTGTCATTGATCCCCGACGTACAGATTCGTGTGAGTTTGCTGACTTACACCTGCCTTTAGCACCGGGTACAGACACGCATCTGTTTAATGGTCTACTCAATTATCTAGAGACAACTGGATATCAAGATGCTGCCTATGCACAGCAGTGTTTGGGCTTGAATGAGGCATTGGCCTCCGCAAGGTCATGGGATATTGAGTCAGTTGCCAAGGCCACTCAGCTTGATGCTGACACGATTGAACAGTTTTATACCCTGTTTGCAAATCATCCCAAAACGGTGACGGCCTTTAGCATGGGGGTCAATCAGTCAAGCTCAGGCACCGACAAAGTTAATGCGATTATTAATACGCATTTGCTCACAGGACGGGTGGGAAAAGAGGGCGCCAGTCCTTTTTCATTAACCGGTCAGCCTAATGCAATGGGCGGGCGAGAGGTAGGCGCTTTAGCCAATCTATTGGCAGGACATCTTGAGCTTGAAAATGCGGATCACCGTCAAGCCGTAGCCGACTTTTGGCAAGCCCCTCAAGCTATCGCACCGAATGTAGGCGTTAATGCCTGCGATGCTGCTGATGCCATATTAGATGGACGTATCAAAGCCATTTGGATTATGGCAACCAATCCAGTGGTCAGCTTACCTGAAGCGGATAAATTTCGTCGGGCGCTTGCGGAGTGTGAGCTAGTCATTGTATCTGAATGCTCAAAAGACAGTGATACCATTAAGTGTGCCGATATCGTATTGCCGGCGCAAGGCTGGGGCGAGAAGTCAGGAACAGTGACTAATTCTGAACGTCTCATATCTCGTCAGCGCACATTGCTGCCTGCTGCCGGAGAGTCTAAGCCTGATTGGTGGATACTCTCTCAAGTTGCCAAACGCATGGGATATGCAGGGTTTGACTACCAGAAACCTAGTGAGATATTTAGTGAACATGCGGCATTAACTAGCTATCAACAAGATAACTATCCCAGACAGTTGGATCTATTGTCAGAGCTGTCATCTAAACTTAAAGTCAATAACGAGAGCAGTTTTTTAAATAAAGAGAGCAATGTTTTACCCGAAAACCAATATGATACGATGTTGCCTTTTCAATGGGGTGGTGCGCGTATTGATGTGTTAGCTGAACAGTTTAAGCATGATACCCCTCGATTTATTACTATCAAACCACCTGAAGAAGCAGGGGCAATCAATAGATTTACCCCTAAACAGGACAGACTGAACCCTACCGAAGTCAAAGCTCAAGCACAGACCATTAATAGCACTCAGATCCGCAAAGATATAGACGAGTTAACTACGTCTTCGAATATGTCAGCTAATAATGCCATCAATTTACGTCTGATTACCGGTAGACTACGCGATCAATGGCATACCATGACCCGCACTGGTCTGGCACCAAAGCTTAACCAACAACAAACCATCCCAACCATAACTCTACATCCTAAGGACGCAGAAACTCTAGGCGTCGTTGATCAACAGTTTGTGTCCATTTCTCCTGAGTCTCCTTTTGAGTATGAGAAACAGCCGTCAACTGAATCGAATGCTTCCAGTGTTGCTATTGCGCAAGTTGAAACCAGTGATGAGATGCGAGTCGGCGATGCCTTTATGCCGATGCATTGGAGCAATGCATTTGCCAATCTTGCAAGAGTAGGCGTATTGATACCGACTAAAGTTGACCCTATCTCATCGCAGCCTGAGCTTAAGAACTCTGCTATTACCGTTAACCCGATAGCGATGCAAACCGTGGGGCGTTTACTGGTGCATCCAGATTGGTTAGACGCCGTTTTGGTGCAATTACGCGTTTTATCAGCTTCGATGAACTTTAGTGAGCAGGGTGTGTCTTCAACGGAATTACCCAATATAGTCTGGAGCCTGAGTCGTCAACAGGACAGCATCTTAATTAATATCGCCACCTCAAAGCCTGATATGAGCGCTTCTTGGTTAACCTCACCATTTTGGCAACAGATTGTCGCCTCAGTTGAAGAATTAACAAACGGTGAATCTTCTGACTTAGAGAATAGCTCAATTGGTAATAACGGCTTGATTGCTAACGCTAGTTTTATAGAAAATATCAGTTTTATAGAAAATAAAAGGGCCAAACAATTTCGTATGGTGGTTATTGATGAGGCCAATCAGCATAGCAAACACAGCTTTCTTGACCAACCGCAATTAATGCTAGCGGTATATATCGCGCCAGAGTATGACCAGCTTCCGAGCACGCATTGGCTAAACGAGTGCTTTGTCGATATGAGTACTGTACCTTCAACGAAGTGGTTGCTGGCTGGTCGTCCGGCAAGTGGTTATGTTGATCCCGGCCCTATCGTCTGCGCGTGTATGGGAGTCGGGGAAAATATCATTATTAATACCATAAAAAGTGATAAGGCGACAGATGCAATTACTCTTGGCAAATTATGTCAAGCAGGTACCAATTGCGGCTCATGTGTGGGTCAAATCAATGAGCTTATTAAAGAATATGCGTAGCCTTAATAGATTTGAAGGATGTTATGAGCGGTTGGCATATCAATTGCAGCTTATAAAGTACTGACACTGAAATGACGCTCAAATGTGAAAAATTTGATTCAAATGTTTATTTTCTCAATATGAATTAACTTGTAGCGTCTGTGTTAAGCCGTTTATTTGTTATACGCTAGGAGCGCCACCCAGCATGACCGACTCAATTCTATCAGCACTATCACATTTAGTCCCTTTATCAGACATATCATCATCGTCTAATTCATCTTCTTATACCCCAAATAATTTGCTACAGAGCTACAATGCTAAGACACCACAGAAACAGGCTAAAAAAGGGGCAGTGTATTTAGTTGGTGCAGGATCGGGTGATCCAGAGCTATTGACCCTAAAGGCGTATCGAGTTATGCAGCAAGCAGACGTGGTACTGTACGATAGCTTAGTGTCGCAAGATAACCTAGACATGTGTTCATTACAGGCAAAAAAAATATTTGTTGGAAAAAGACGAGATAATCACGCCCTGCCTCAGCAAGATATTAATCAGCTGTTAGTCACTCATGCCCAAGCTGGCAAATGTGTCGTGCGTCTAAAGGGCGGTGATCCTTTTATATTTGGTCGTGGTGGCGAAGAGCTACAAACAGTCATTAAGCATGGGATTTGCTTTGAATCTATTCCGGGTATTACCGCTGCAAGTGCTGCCGCCAGTAGCACTGGCATTCCGCTGACCCACCGCGACTGCGCACAATCGGTTAAATTTGTCACCGCCTATAAAAAGACCAATGCACCGAATGAGGACTTCGCTGAGATGCTCGATCCGACACAGACGGTTGTGTTATATATGGGATTGCATCGATTAGAGAGTTTAACGCAGGGCTTAATACAAGCGGGCCGTGATCCAAAAACGCCCTTTGCGCTGATTAGTCATGCCAGCCTGCCAACTCAACAAACCTTAGTCGGCACGCTTGAAAGTATCACGGCTCAGCAGGCGACAGCGAATCTACCTACGCCAGCGTTATTGATTATGGGCGATGTGGTGACACTTCATGATCAATTAGCCCCTTTTAATTTAGCCAATCGTCAAACGCTGCCAATGTCTTTAAATTTGTCAGAAAATGACTCGCAAAGCACAGTATGTGTCGCCACGATTTAACTCGTATCAATCAACAAATTACTCAGCTTATCTTCAAGCCATTTCTATAACCAAATAATGGTTAACGCTTCAGTATTAATAGTTATAGCCCATCCCGCTTTCCACTTGTATCTGCCAATTTGAGCGAGGCGTTGGCTACAGTTTGGGTCGTCGCTTGCTTCGCGTCGCCACCCCAAACCTAGCCACGCCATTCGCTCAACTTAGCAGGATACCGCTACAATCGGGGCTAAACCGCACTATCTTTTCTCTCTAAGTTTATAAGAACCTTCGATTCAATATACTTTTAAATAAAAAGAGCCCGTTAATCATAATAACGGGCTCTTTTTATTGTGAAAGTTTTGCAAACGCCTATAGAGGTTACGACGTTTAAAAAACTTTATTTAGTAAAGCTGGCATAACACGTCTGAAGAGATTTAGCGACGACTTTAGTCACCAGTTGCGAGCGATATTGAGGGTCAATCGCTGCATTGGTCAACTCAACCACCGTCACTTGTTTTGGGGCTTCTTCGCTGACACAGCCACAAATTTTAGTTTTAGCAGCTTCTTCTTGTTCTGAGTTCATAGCAACACGAGCAATACGCCATGCGTTTTGCTTTTCAAGTTCATTGCGACAGGTATTATCGACAGCTGCTTTAAAAATATTCATGCCAACATTGGTTGCGGTACCCACAGTATTGTCTGAATTATTTGGCGTACCGGTTGTGCTACATCCAGATAGAGCAAGCATTGTTACCAAAGCGGTTGCGGAAAAAATGTGTTTCATAAAAGAATCCATAAATAGATATTAAATTTAAGACCTGTATTGATAAACCTAAGGAAGGAAAATTTAACGTTAGTCTAAATAGCCAATGATAGGCTTTAATACAGGTTCAAAGGTGAACGATATCAACCCTCATAGTATGACAGTGAAAAACCATTATGCCAATCCATAATAGCGCATAATATAGAAGCCTAACAGACTGACAATAATGACCAAAAGGGTATAGCGTACGACCATACTCAGTACAATAGCCAAAAGACCGCCCCAAAAATAGCTACTATTAAACAATTGGCTATGCGATGTCTCGTCCAATCCCGCCTGAAACATAATGGGTATAAACATAGCGGTCAAAATACAAGGCGCCGTAAATACCAAAAGCCTTCTTGCTTTTGGGTGCAATCGTATCTCAAATGACGTGGTGAAGAATATATAGCGAACGCTAAAGGTGATGACTGCCATCATGATAATCGCTAGGGTAAAACGAGAAGGTGCTATCATGATTTTGGCTCCTTACTCGGTTTAGCGTGATCACCCTCTTCACTGGTTTTAAAATTTACTTTTTCGTTAGTATTAAGATCAGCTTGTTCGCTGGTTTTTAAATTTGTGTTGGCGTCATCGTTGTTGACGTCTGTAGACCTATCATCAAAAGCCGATAAAAAACCACCTACCGCCATACCCATGAGAGCAGAAAACATTAGACCATTACTCATGTTAATCAATTCAAACACATAAGCGCTGATGGCACTGACAATGACTGCCACAGCAATCGGTCTCGTTTTTATCATCGGAACGACCATCGCAATAAAGGTCGCAGCTATTGCAAAGTCAAACCCAAGTTTTTCAATATCACCTAATAGATGAGCGGACAAAATACCCACAAAGGTTCCAATATTCCAAATCGCATAAAACACCAATCCCGCTATCACTGCATACGCATAATCAAACCGCCCTGTTTTAAGTTGCTCCGCCTGAGCGACCACAAACATCTCATCTGTGAGTAAAAATGCAAAGAGCACTCTTTTATAAAAGGGTAGAGGCGTAATCTCTTCTTTATAAGTTGCTGAATACAATACATGACGTACACTAATCATAGTGGTGCTGTTAAATAATGCCAACCAGCTTCCCATGCTACCTAGTATGGCAATCCCTGATAATTGAGTCGCGCCAGCAAACACGATCAATGACATCAGTTGCGCTTCAAAACTGGTTAATCCAGCCTCAATGCTTAAGGTGCCACATAATATTGCCCAAGGTATTACCGACAGTGACAAAGGTAATATTGCCAATGTCGGCGACAGCAAACGATAGTTAGTCTTTAAAGACTTTGAATGAATAGTTGACATGATAAGCTCAGTTTTAAATCAATCGTTCAATAATTTGCTTTTACATTTTGTAATATAAGGATACAATTAAGATAGATTGCTAATAAAGTAGCATATATTAAACACTACGTATTCACTTTTAGTTTAATTTTTTATCTTAATCAGATGTCTCACCATTATAGTTTATTTGAATGTTAGTGGGTCAACTTAGCTAAAAAGGACGTTCTATGTCAGACTCAAATATGAACCCAACGCCTAATAAAGTCCCAGTGGAAAATTTAGATAGCCACTTACCAAATGATGGCAACGAATATCTTTTTACAGATACGTTTCCAAAGGGAACCTTCAAGGGATTGATTATCACTGCGATTGCAGCGGTGGTCAGTATCATACTATTCTCAATTTTACCATTTGATATCAATGTCAATAAAGGACTGGCATTATTGGTATTCATTGGTGCACTATGGCTTACTGAGGCCTTACATGTCACCATTACCGCGATATTAGTGGTGGTCATCGGTGTGATTATTGGCATACCAGATTTTGATACGACAGCAGCGCTATCAAGTTTCTCAAACCCCTTAATATATCTGTTCTTTGGTGGTTTTGCACTAGCTGCTGCACTTCACGTACAAAAGCTTGATGCCAAAATAGCACTTAAAATAATTGCCTTATCCGGAGGGCGACTTTTTAATGCGGTCATGTTGCTATTTGTCGCCACTGCTTTTTTATCCATGTGGATATCTAATACGGCAACCGCTGCAATGATGCTGCCATTGGCCATCGGTATGTTAACTCAAGTCGATAGAGAAAAGGATCGTGGTACCTTTGTGTTCGTCTTATTGGGCATCGCTTTCTCAGCCAGTATCGGTGGTTTAGGTACCATAACGGGATCACCACCCAATGGTATCGCTGCCGAAGCGTTAGGTATCGCTAACATCGATTGGATGAAGTTTGGTATTCCGATGGTGTTAGTCTTACTACCGACCTTAATTGGTGCGATGTATTTTGTTCTGAAGCCGAATCTTCACATTGATTTTAAATCTGTTGCAGCCCCTGCTATTCCTTGGACTAAGCCAAGAGTATTGACCATTCTTATCTTCGTTTTAACGGTATTGGCTTGGTTGTTTAGTAAAAAAATAGGCGATACGTTCGGGATATCTAAAACAGATACCATTATTGCTTTAAGTGCAGCAATAGCGGTCGTTAGCTTAGGATTAGTTTCGTGGAAACAAGTCTCTGATAACACCGATTGGGGCGTGTTAATGTTGTTTGGGGGTGGTATTGCTCTGTCAAATATATTAAAAATATCAGGAGCATCCGTTGTAATGGGTGAAACTGTGGCTCATGCCTTGGCGACAGCGCCATTATTCTTAATTTTATTAGCTATGGCATTGTTTATTATATTTCTAACCGAATTTGCGTCAAATACCGCTTCTGCGGCATTATTGGTGCCTATATTTGTAGCCATTGCTGAGCAGATGGGTATTCCAACAGAAGTGCTGGTTTTGATTATCGGTATTGGTGCATCCTGTGCCTTTATGCTACCCGTTGCCACACCGCCAAATGCGATTGTATTTGGTACGGGTTTAATCAAACAGTCCGAAATGGTACGGGTTGGCATCGTTCTAAATATTATTGCCTCTATAATAGTGGCAGTTTGGGCTTACTTTATCCTGATGTAATTACTGGATGAATTTAATGACAATAAAAGGCCCCTTAACCTTCTGATTAAGGGGCCTTTATGTACGCTTATTTAAGCCTATAGATCAATTAATTAACCTAAGAATGCATTGTACATCCAAATAAGTTTTTCTTGTTCTTGGACATACTCATCTACTAAATCAGCAGAACCTTGATCTTCAGCTTCTTCAGCGATTGCAGACACTTGACGTTGTTCTTCGATAAGGGCCTGAAGACCAGATACTACACCTTTGACACACTCTTTACCATTGAAGACACCTTTGTCTTCTTTGATACTACTGTTCTGAGCAAAGTCACTGTAGGCATGTAATGGTGTGCCGCCAAGTGTTAAAACACGTTCCGCTATTTCATCAATCTGAACTTGTAAGCTAGTGTATAATTCTTCAAATTTCTCGTGTAATGAGAAGAAGTGCTCACCTTTTACATTCCAGTGATAGCCACGTACATTAATATAAAAAATATGATAGCTTGACAATAAGCCGTTAAGCTTGTCAATAACCGCAGTCATGTCTTTTTTTTCTAAACCGATTTGATTGGTAGTCATAATTATTTTCCTTGTAAGTTAGTGAGTTTTTATAAGTGAAATAAAATTTAAATAGTAAAGGTCATGAGTTCATAACCTATCGACGGTTATTATAGTAACAAAATGCATTGTATAAGTTAAACAAATCGTTTTAATTATTATGATAAGTTAAATTAAACTTAAGATAGTTTATTACCATTAACAATGAAAGTTCATATATAGCTAAAACAACGGTAAATCACTTGATAACGTTTAGCCAATTCATACTTAGCTAATATACGCTTACTTATAAACATCATCATCGTAACCATTTGATCGTAAGCATTTGAATAAAGAGCATTTTTAAGCATACATTGTTATCGATGCCTACAATAGAATAGCCATCATACCCAAAATAATAGGTAGGGTTAAGACACGTTTACAAATAGTAAATAAACATTTGTTCTCTAATTTTTCATTAAGTCCTTATGTACTTATTAAGGTTAAATTAAAGTTATGAAGGTTAAATTAAAGTTATGAACGCCCGAGTGTTTCTGGTTGTAACCCGCGAATAGGCACCACCTCTTGCAGATGAGTGCGAACGGTATCAACAGGAAATCTATTGGCCTGCAAACGTTTAGGTATGATTTGACTGCCTTGCTGGCCCTTCATTTCAAATAGCATAAAGATATAGTCATCGGTCTCATCCCAGCTTTTTACTGACGTCCATGGAATAACCGCCTGCTGAGTATTAGCAGCGCGCATCTGCATACCGCGCATTGCTTTAGACGTATTTGGTTGTAAGCCAGCATTTGGTGCTGGCATGGCCATAATTAGCCCATGTTTTTGCACGCCAAGCTTCAGCTGTTTCATCTCTTCAGGCATTTCTTGTTCGGCCATTTGCTTTTCAAATTCTCTTTTGACATACCACTTCATACCTACGGTGCGAACCAAAAGATAAGCCACCACCAAAAACAACATCAAATAGAAAATAAAAGTAGAATAACCCGTGACATATACCAATCCAACAATAGCGGCAATCACCACAACGCCCATAATAACCCATTCTTTAACCTTAATATTCTTTAAGCCAAATGAAGGGTTTGTTTGTTCAAATAATTCGAATTGTGCTTGGTGAAATTCTTCTTCAGTAAGATTGATTTCAACAGGTTGAAGGGTATAAGGATAGAGAGCCATATAATTACTCGAGTAGAATAGATTATTAAATAAATTAAATAAAAAAGTTTTGATGACACAACGTAGAGTCACATTTTTAGTGTCACCATTATAAGGCTATCTTACCGAAAAGTGAGGCTAATTGAAACGTTTACCCAGCAAGTTTAGAAGATAAAAGGCTTAGATTAGATGTTATAAATAAATTGACTGTTTATTGACGTTTTTACATGGTCAAAAATGCTTGGTCTTGTTATCATAGGCGAATTGTAAAATTGCTCATTTATCTTAAGTTACGCGCAAAACCGATAACTAACGATTACGAATAAAACAACCATTTCAAATAAAATAACCATTTTGCATAAATCAAAGAAACGAACTTATTTAAAACAAATCAATCTATTCTAAAACTAAGTCATTCTATAAAGGTGCTGCATGATAGATCCTAAGTTACTACGTCAAGATTTAACACAATTGAAGCAAAAGCTTGCCACACGAGGCTACGAGTTAGATGTGGACTTTTGGGAAGAGATTGAATCGCAGCGTAAATCGTTACAGATTAAGACTGAGGATCTGCAAGCTCAAAAGAATGCGGGCGCTAAACAAGTCGGACAGCTTAAGAAAAATGGCGAGGATGCCACTGAGCTATTAGCCAAAATGCAGACGATTAGCAGCGATATGAAGCAGGCTGAGGAAGACCTAAAAGCGCTACAAGATAAGATTAATACCGCAGCTTTACAAATTCCGAATATTCCCGCTGACGACGTCCCAGTTGGTGAATCTGAAGAGGATAATGTTGAAGTACGCAAGTGGGGCAGTCCACGTCAATTTGATTTTGACATTAAAGACCATACCGATATTGGTGAAGGGTTGGGTCAACTTGATTTTGAGACAGCTGCCAAGATTACGGGAAGTCGCTTTAGCGTCTTAACAGGTCAACTCGCTCAATTACACCGTGCGCTCATTCAGTTTATGTTAAACACGCACACCGTGAAATATGGCTATACCGAATGCTATGTGCCTTATATCGTCAACTCAGACAGCCTACAAGGTACAGGACAGCTGCCGAAATTTGAAGAAGATTTGTTCAAATTGACCAACCATACTAATAATGACGATATGGGTTTTTATCTTATCCCGACCGCTGAAGTACCCATGACCAATATAGTGCGCGGCGAGCGATTAGAAGCGAGTGAATTACCCTTTAAGTTTACGGCTCATACTCCGTGCTTTAGAAGTGAGGCCGGCTCGCATGGCCGTGATACCCGTGGGCTTATTCGCCAGCATCAGTTTGAAAAAGTAGAAATGGTCAATATTGCGACACCTGAACAGTCTGATGAGCTACTTGAGCAAATGACAGGGCAGGCTGAATATATCTTGCAGCAATTAGGGTTGCCTTATCGCGTCGTCAAGCTATGTACCGGTGATATGGGCTTTAGTGCGCTACGCACTTATGACATCGAAGTTTGGTTACCGAGTCAAGAGACGTACCGTGAGATTTCAAGCTGCTCAAACTGCGGTGACTTCCAAGCCCGCCGGATGGGAACCCGTGTTAAAGACGGTAAAAAGACCACTTTAGCGCATACTCTCAATGGTTCTGGGTTAGCAGTAGGACGGACGTTATTGGCCATTATGGAAAACCATCAAAACGCCGATGGCAGCATCACTATTCCTGAAGTATTGCGTCCTTATATGGGCGGTGCTGAGACGATTTCAGCGTAGTCCATCGTTTGAAAGGCCCTATGTTTATATTTAATTTTGCGATATGCCTATTCGCAGTCGTATTAACTGTTAAAGATTTAACCTATTTTTTGAAAGTGTCATTTAACCTTGAATGACTCTTTCATTTATTTATTGATTATTTATTGTTTTGATCGTTCTACACTCCCTTTTCATTTTTGAGTTCTAATAGACCACCAACACCTAGGATTTTTTTATGTCAACTCCAATATCTGAACGCAAACTCGCCAACGCCATTCGTGTTCTTTCTTTCGATGCGGTTCAAAAAGCCAATTCGGGACATCCGGGCGCACCTATGGGTATGGCAGACATTGCAGAAGTATTGTGGCGCAAATTTCTAAAGCATAACCCTGCTGATCCACACTGGCCAAACCGCGACCGTTTCGTGCTCTCAAACGGTCATGGCTCTATGCTGATCTATTCATTACTGCATTTAACAGGCTATGACGTCAGCATTGATGACCTTAAAAACTTCCGTCAATTGCACTCAAAAACCCCCGGTCACCCAGAGTATGGCTACACCCCAGGTGTTGAAACGACCACAGGTCCATTAGGTCAAGGTATTGCTAATGCCGTCGGTTTTGCGATTGCTGAAAAGACCTTAGCCGCACAGTTCAACCGCGACGGTCATAACATCATCGATCACCATACCTATGCCTTCTTAGGCGATGGCTGCTTAATGGAAGGTATCAGCCATGAAGTATGCTCATTGGCAGGAACACTAGGTCTCGGTAAATTGGTCTTTTATTATGATGACAATGGTATCTCAATCGATGGTGAGGTAGAAGGGTGGTTCACCGATGATACGCAAAAGCGCTTTGAAAGCTATGGCTGGCAGGTCATCAAAGTGGACGGTCACGACACTGATGCCATTACCAAAGCAACTGAACAGGCGCTAGCAGAGACGAGCAAACCTAGTTTAATTATTTGTAAAACCATCATCGGTGTTGGTAGTCCTAACAAACAAGGCAAAGCGTCAAGCCATGGTGCGCCACTCGGGGATGATGAGATTGCCTTAACTCGAGATGAGCTTGCTTGGAAACACGCTCCGTTCGAATTAGCAGATGACATTTATGAGGCGTGGGATGCCAAAGCCAAAGGTGACGTTCAACAAAAGAACTGGGAAGCTGATTTTGAAGCCTACCAAAAAGCCTATCCTGAGCTTGCTGAAGAATTACAACGTCGTCTAAACGGCGAGTTACCTAGCGACTTTGAGCAAACAGCGACCGACTATATTAAGCAATGCCAAGAGCAGGGCGAGGACGTTGCCAGTCGTAAAGCCAGCTTTAACGCCATTAACACTTTCCAACCTTTATTACCTGAATTATTAGGCGGTTCTGCGGACTTAGCAGGCTCCAATCTAACCCTATTCAAAGGCGCCAAAGGTATCGAGACTGACGCAGATGGTAACTACATTTACTACGGTGTGCGTGAGTTTGGTATGACGGCCATTGCCAATGGTATCGCCTTACACGGCGGCTTCATCCCTTACGTAGCAACCTTCCTCATGTTTATGGAATACGCGCGTAACGCTGTCCGCATGGGTGCATTAATGAAGCAGCGTGTCATTCATGTCTACACTCATGACTCAATCGGACTGGGTGAAGATGGCCCGACCCATCAACCTGTTGAGCAATTAACTAGCCTACGCACGACGCCAAACTTATATACATGGCGTCCATGCGACACCGTAGAGACTGCAACGGCTTGGCGTGAAGCACTACTCGCATCCCATAATCCGAGCGCCTTGATCTTTAGCCGTCAAACCCTACCGCATCAACAGCGTGACAGCGAGCAAGTGACAAATATTGCCAAAGGTGGCTATGTATTGGCAAAAGAACAATCAGAGCTTCAAGCCATTATCATTGCTACAGGGTCAGAGGTTGGCTTAGCGATGGACGCTTATCAAACGTTAAGCGAGCAAGGCATCGGTGTCCGTGTGGTGTCTATGCCATGTGCTGAGATGTATACTCAGCAAGACGCCGCCTACCGTGAGTCGGTATTGCCATCCAATATCTTAGCCCGTGTTGCCGTCGAAGCCGCACACGTTGACTACTGGTACAAGTTTGTCGGTCTTGACGGCAAAGTCATCGGTATGACCACTTATGGCGAATCTGCGCCAGCCGGCGACTTATTCAAAGAGTTTGGAATCACTAGCGATGCCGTAGTAGAAGCGGTTACTGATCTAGTAAAATAACGTTATAAAAGTTTGGTAGGTTGGGTGAAGCTTGCGACACCCAACATTAAAAAAAGAGTTGTCAGATAATCTGGCAACTCTTTTTTTTAGTTTATTGGTACGTTTATTGGAGCTAATCTCGCTTTTTGCTACTATCTGCACGTTTGAGTGAGGCGATGGCTAAGGTTTGGTGAGTCTACTGCTTCGCTAGCCTCACCAAACCAAGCCATCGCAACGCCCTCAACCGTACAGTATATCCGCTTCAATCGAGGCTAAACCGCATCTCAAGACGACTATTATGTGGTAGATTAAATAATTGGTTTTAAAACAGTAAATATTGAAGTTTATATGACTAAAACAGACTTTCTTGCTCTTGGTTTTTACTAAATTCTATTTCTAACCAATCTATAAATTCGTTTGTGAATCTAATTCCTGTTATAATACCTCTATATTTTTCTAAAATAAAATGTTCATGATTTTTTAAAGGAATATATGCTTTTTCGTCTTTAACTAAAATTTTTTTATCTACTAGAAATTTATTTAGCGATCTGGTGCTTTTGAAATAATCATTACCCTCAGTAACTAAATACTCAATAACTTCTTTAGCTGAATATCCATTACTTTGATAATAAATAAAATCTATCTCATTTTTATTAATCTTATGTTGCTCAAGGAATTTATTTTGATAAGATAAGTATACCTTTATTTTTTTATTCAACTCTAATGCACGAATTATATTGTTGTGACTGCCTTTACTTTTACCATCCCATATTATAAGACTATAATCACTATCCTTTGTCATTGCCTCATCTTTAAAAGTTTGTCGCTCTCTTTCTTTTTTAATATCTGAAATAACTTCGATTGTCTTGGTTGAGAAACTTAATGAGCTTTGATTTCTAGGAGGATTGTAAATTGAATATATTTCAACATTGTTATAATTATTAGACTTGTAAAAATCTTGGATCTTTTTATCAATTCCATCAGCATCGCCCACTAGAACAGTAAGATTATTGTCTTGTATCTTTATAAGACTATCAATTACTCCATCTGGTAATCTTTTAATAGAGATCGATCCAGAAATAAAAACTTTACTCATCTATTACTCCTTGTTTTAGTTAAGGTTGCTATATAGACATTGTTGACATTTGCATGTTCATATAAAACTTTAGCTAATTCATTAAGTGTCGTACCCGATCTATATAAGTCGTCAATAATTAAGATCTTTTTATTTCGAAATCTTTCAGAATCACTAACCCTGAAGGCTCCCTTTATTACTTCTTCCCTTTTCTTAATGTCTTGAATAGATTTTAATTGCTTTGTGTCTTTTACCTTCAGAATAAAATCATCAATTACTTCAATATTTAAAGCTTTACCTACTTGTTCACATATTTCACTAACTGGCTGTCTCTTCCTTGGAAATGAAGCAGGAACTGGAATAATAGCGTCAATATAAGGTAAAACCATCCTTGTTTTTAAGAATGCTGCAAGCTTTTCACTAAGGAATTCAATTTGGCTATAGTCATTACGATATTTAAGTTGAAATAATGCTTCACCGATCTCAGTCCTGACACTATCATATCCACCATTTGAATTTGGTGTACTTGATAAAGTATGAACATCTAATGCCCATCCACCTTTCCATTTACCATATAAGTTATGACACATTCATATTTACCTTTAATTGTTATTGCAATTAATCTTACATCTAATATATTTATGATTTTATAATACTTTGTTTATAAGTTTTTATATAGATTAAATATTAGATTTAACATATTTGCATCTAAGTATTTGTTTAATAAACTATAAATACCCACCCCTTTTTTTAAGCAACTTGAACTTTAAAAAATCAGCTAAACTAATAATCTTGCTATAAAAGCATAAGTGTTGAAAATAAATCATAAAAATAACTATATTTCCAGTAGCTATAATTTCATCTTTATCTTACTAATCTATACTTAAGCTGATTTACTTATCGAAATAACTATGACCAACCATACCAAAACATCGCTAAGACAACGCGCAGACGCCATAAAGGACTTTAGGTGTAAAAATCTTATTGCTGTATTAGAAAATCCTAATGATGTCAAAAACCTTGCGACTACTATTCGCAATGTCAATGCACTTGGCGTCGATAAGTTATACATGGTCGATAGTCGCCAAAAGTTTCCAGATGATTGGCAAACGTTACGCGAACGAAAATCCCTATTAAAACCGTCCGTATCCGCTATTAAATGGACGTATGTCAAAGTCTTTCGTAGCACAGAAGCTTGTTTAGATCATTTAGAGAAGTACCGTTATATTTCTATAGTGACATCGCCTCATATAAAAGGTCAAAATAATGTATTACTCCAAGATGGTGACTATACTCAAAAACGCTTAGCTGTCTGGTTTGGTAATGAATCTAGAGGTATTAGCGATCTCGCAGTTGCTCGAAGCGAAGCCTGTGTGCAAATAGAAATGGGCGGTATGATTGAAAGTCTTAATCTTGCCACGTCAACGGGTATCGTTTTATACGAAATCACCAAACAACGTAGAGCCTATCAGCGTCAACATACACGAGGCAGACAAGTTGATCCCCCTGTTATTCATCCTTAAACATTGTAGCTCAATCTAATTATGATAGGACTTATGAAAAAGATAGCAACAGAGTGCGCCCAGCGTACCTGTTTAGTACGATCATCTATTTTAATACGACCATCTATATTACTTTAGAGCGACTATTATCCCTTACTTTTCTCATCCTTCAGTCTAATCCTATATAAATCTAAAACATCTTACCGTAAATAAATTACTTGAAATTTAATGAGATAAATTTTGCCAATTATATTAAGATTATAATTAATAAATATATAGTTATTTAAATATTAATTAATATGTGGTGATTTTTTTGATTCAGATTAAAAGTTTTAACTTGGCTTCACTATTATTAAGCATATTCATATTATTGTTCTTATATTTCTCAAATTCTGCCCATGCTACTATTATTAAGACACACACTGAGGACATCAAAGCCTTTAATAAATTAAATTTAACTAAAATCTGTATTTCTAATCAAACAGATGATGATCTAATTGAATATTGCGATAAAGGTTATGTTTTGAAGACCGAAATACTTGACGATGGTACAGTCGAAGAAAGCGTCTTTATGGACGATTATGATGGATATGGATGGTCACATACGACTATAAAAAAGATTAGAAATAATATTTATCTGTTCCGTCTAGGTTGTGGTACTTATTGTGCTGGGAATATTCTCGTAGGCTTAAATGGGAAAGAGCAGGCTTTTGATTATTGGTTTGCTTATGACGCACTTAGTCAGTGTGCCGTAGAATACAACATTGATAAAAAATTATGGGAAGCTCGACCTTTTTTCTCGAATGCCGTTTTTGAATTACAGCAAACCTTTGGTGATATTGAATCGGCTGCCATTCCTAAATATCAACTAGAATTCGTAGGGGAGAGCATGTTTGTTGTAAAATCTAATTTCGAAGATATAGTTGGATACATCTATAATCCTTGTAACCGATAAAGCAAAATGAATATGAGCCATGATTCGTATATTTTTTTATGCCTCTAATTTCTAAAGCTTAAAACTATTAATATATAAAGATAAACTTAAAATGAGCTTTAAATCGATGACCAAAAAAACAAATTTCACAGTTCTGCTATGCTCCTTTGCACTGATTGGTTGTGCTAGTGCCATGCCTAATCATGCGAATGTAGCTGTGGACAACATCGTTATAGATGATAATTTAAATCTTGAATTAGAGCATGATCAAGATCTAACTGAAGCGACAATTACATACTATAGGATTCAAAATTCTAAGTGCGAATTAGATAGCAGCTTCATTGAAACCTATAAAACATCGTCAGAAACTTGGCGCATTTGCGAACCTGAAAAGGGCGTTAGAATTATAGAGATTGAATCATTTGAGGAACCAGATCTTTATAATGAAGTTTATTTTGAACTGAATGATCAGTTAGTTTATGCCGTAGAATCAGAGCTTTATAAACCTAACAATCTTGAAATCTTACAAGGTTGGGTATGTGAATTTTATATAAAAGACGGCAAATTAAATTCTATTACCTCTTTAGGTCATGGTAAAACAGAATCGGATGAATGGGATCCTAGAGTTATCCTTGATATGTATAACAAGAGAGTAGATGAATTAAATTATATTCAAACCTCATCGTAGCCTAGTTTATAGCTGGCTAGCTCTAGCTAAACAAAAATATAATCTACCAGTAATCTAAACCAACTAATAAAGGACGAACTAAACAATAAGCTAAATAATTACTCACTGCCTTACCATCAGCATCACCGATGACACCGTAATCAAAATTCCGCCAATCCAGCCCAGCATTGTAATTTTCTCACCAAACAACAGCACAGCAAATAGAGCACCAAACACCGGCTCACTGCCCATCAATAATGACGCTCGACTCGGCGATCCAATTTTCACCGCCCAGTTTTGTATAAAAAAGGCGAAGATAGTACAAAATACCACTAAGTAAATTGTCGCTATCCAAAATTCTGCTTGAGTGGGAATAAATATCTCATCTCCTTTTATAACGCTGCTCACCACAAACAACACCAAACTACCCATAAACACCACCAATGATTGAACCGCTGTCAGTGTCAAAGATGAAACGGGTTTTGTATTAGCATGCTTTTGGTTAGCAGAGGGTTTATTAAGGAGTTTTTTGGTGAGGGTGACCATTAACCCGCGACCAAGTGCTGCCATTAAAATCAGTAAATCACCGATCTTCAGACTAAAATCAGATGACCCATCAGGTCCGCCGACGATCAATAAATAGGTACCTAATAAGGAGGTCACTGCACATATGAATACGAGATTAGAAGGTCTATTTTTTAAAATCACCCATTCCAAAAAAGGTGTCATAATAAGACACAGGCTGATTAAAAAGGCCGCGTTAGCCGCAGTGGTATAAAATAGTCCATAAGTTTCGAATATAAAAATGGTGAATAGGATTAATCCTAATGGCGCACCTATCTTGATGGTATGTTTAAACTGAGTGCTATCCTGTAGAAAGGATTGCCATAAGACAGGGGATAAAATTAGACACGTAAGCCCAAACCGAATCGTTAAAAACCCCAATATCGGATAAAACTGCAAGCTAAGTTTTGCCACGCCATAGCTTGAGCCCCACAGTGCCGCTACCAGTATTAAACAAATATCAGATAACCATAAAAGCTTAGTTTTATTGCCGTCATTACTCGATCGATTTACCGTTGCCTTTGCTTTCATGCTCATTGATTCTCTTAGCACATCGTATTATGAATGGGACTGTTGGATAATACAGTCGTCTGGTTGTTGAAAGTCAGTTTTAAGATTGCGCACTTTTATTGAATTTTTAAAAGACAATATCGAGAGTTAAGCTGTTATCCTTTACTAAGTATCGTATATTAAGTAGCCAATCCAGCCATCCACTTGTATCTGCTAATCTGTGCGAGGCGTTAATACGGTTTGTCATGTCTCTTGCTGCCGCGTAGCCATGCCAAAACCGAATCACCGCAGCTCGCCCATCTCATCAGGATACCGCTGCTGTCTGGGCTAAACCACATCACATGACGACTATTTTATGTGAGTGCTAGAATAGTTTTTAGGAATGCTCTACTAGCGAACAAAATCACTGCTAACTATTTACCAAACTTAAATTTGAGGCCTAAATGTGATAACGAACCACCCTCATCAAAAGCATAGCAAGTTAAATGTGTATTTCCTATTAAACAAGGGGGTGCATATATTAGATTTGGCAGGCCCGATGCAAGCGTGGCATGAAGCGTCTAAAAGAGGCGCAGCTATTGAACTGCATTATATTGGCTTTGAGGCGAGTTTGGCGTCACACCAAGGTTTACAATTTAACAATATTAAACTTCCGCCCCAATCCATTGCCAATAATTCAATTATCATGGTGTGTGCCAGTCATCACCATGACGCCATTTATACTGATTCATCAAGTCAACGTAGCATGCAATGGCTGAATAAGGTGGTCAACAGTCAGAATCATCTTATAAACAACACGATTGATGATAAGTCGGACCAGAGTGCAAATAAGTTACTGGTAGTAGGTATTTGTACTGGCAGTATTCTGTTGGCAAAATCAAAGCTACTGGATGGCAGACGTTGCACTACCCATCATAGTTTGCGCGGAGTTATTGAGCAACAATATCCCAAGGTACAGTTTGAATGGGATACGATATTTCTAGAAGATGGCAATTATATCACCACAGCTGGAGTAACGGCAGGTTTGGATGTGACATTGCATTTAATAGAGCGATATTTTAGTTATGAGTTGTCGTTAGATATTGCAAGAGACTTAGTGGTGTATCGACGCCGTATGTCAAATGACCCGCAATTATCAATCCATGTGCAATATAGAAATCATGTGCATCCCCTAATGCATGAGCTACAGGACTATTTACAAGCCAATTTTCAATCTAAGATTTCACAGCAGGCGTTAGCGGCACAATGGGGTGTCTCATTAAGACACTTACAGCGTACCTTTAAACAAGCCACTGGAACAACCATCCATAAATATCTAACCTACTATCGTACAGAACATGCCAAAAAAATGATGACTCAGCATACCAATTTAGAGTATGTCGCTCATGCCTCAGGCTTCCCTAATAGTGACTCATTAAGACGGCATTTAAAGTCTTTGGACGATTAAACGACAGGATTGGATTATTTAGGAAGGTGTCATTTTGTTCGCCTAATTTAATAGATATTCTTGTTTATCCATTATCTTGTATCAAGTCGGCCATCTCACTCGCTTTCTGGCTACCCAGTTGTCTTAGACCCGATATTACACCCGCTTTATCTGCCTCATTTTTATTTTGACTAAGCTTAAACTGTGCCTGTATATCAGTAATATCCAGACGTATACCAACGATGGCACGGGTCATCGCCTCAATGTAATTAGCAGGCGCATCATTCAGTGACCATGGCATCGGCTGGCTGGCTTCAAAGTCTGCGGTTTGTTTCGTGAGAATATCAATGAGTGAATCCGTTTGCGTTAAAATTTCAACCATACCTGTTACATGAACTGCTTGATAATTCCAGGTTGGAACTGCTTTATGGGTGACTGCTTTGGTAGGATACCAGTTTGGCGTTATGTAATGACCGGCATCATGAAAAATGACAAGCCAAGGTAATTCGAGGATGGTGATATCATTTAAAGGGTTGGTTTTAGTGATATGCCCATACAAACAGCCTAAATGGCTGCCATCATCCTGCCAATACATAGGTATATGACAGGCTTCAATGCCCCGTGAAGTGTTGGCAATGACAGTCGCCAAAGGATGACGGGTAATAAAAGACGTTATAGTGTTCATGTCGTTTTCTTGAAAGGCTTTCGGAGTAAACATGAAGGTAGCCTGTTTATTTAATCGAATGACATAAGTTTAAATGAGGCAATGGCTGAGAGTAAACACATGACAACTAAGGCATAAAAATAGTATTGATAATTGCCTGCGATATCGAAGCTTACACCGCCAAGCCATACGGATAGAAACACAAAAATTTGGTGTACCAAGAATAGCATGCCAAACATTCTCCCTTTGATAGTAGCGCCATACCATCGCAAACACAACAATGAACTAATAACCACCGTACCCATATAGGTGAGGCCGAACAGAGATAGTAAAATAAGATAAATAATATCGATAAAAAATAGTGTCATTAACCAAAAGGTAAGCGCTCTAATAAAGTATAAAACACCCAGAACGACATAGAGGTTAAAGCGCTTAATGGCCACAAGTACAAATACTGAACCCATTAATTCTGTGATACCGAGCATACTTAAGCTAGTCGCTATGAAGGCTTCGCCTGTGTTAAAAGTCTGAATGACTTTAACCGTATTGAGTAATGCCACAAGGTGTACGTCAATAAAAGCCATTGCCATACCACAGCCACCAAAGGATAAGGCGAGTAGGGCAAAGCGCTGTGTCAGTAATAAGGTTTTAAATGAAAGGGGCTTAAATGACAGGGGCTTAAATGACAGGGGCTTAATACTAACCTGTGTGAGTCGTGTCTTGCTGGTATCCATTGATTCAACAGGGTTAGGAGGTTTTGGAAGTTGATGGTGTTTTGGGAATTGATGGTAGAGATACAAGCCTATGGGAACGAGGATTATTAAATAAGTGACCGAGAGTATGCCATTGATAGGTTGCCATGCGATATAGCCGTTTAGATACACCCAAAGTGGAGACAATATAATAAACCCAATTGCCGTACCATTAGCGAGTAGGGTATACGTTGCATTTTTAGCGTTGTCAAAAAATACACTATCAATTAATACCCCAAACGGTATAAAGGTCATGGCGGTTAACGCATAGGACAATAGCACACTAAAGCACACTATTAATAAAGGAAGTGTGTCAAAGGTATAAACACCATAGAAACCTATGACGGCTACGATAATGCCTGATAATATAGTAGTAGAGGCACCATATTTATCACAAAGCCAACCTGTCAAAGGTGAAAATATGCCGACAAATAGCCCAAATAAAGCGCCAAGAAGTGAGACTTGTGAGCGACTTAAGTCATAAATATCTGGCAAATCGATAAAGTAGATCTGATAGACACTTTTGATGGCAGAGGCCAGTATGGTGACGATAAGACCAAATAGTACAAATAAGAATTTGTTACCTGACAATAAAGGTTTTTTGATGGACACCTTATTTAATAAAGGAATTTTAGATAGTAATCGATAAGACATAACGTACCCCAAAAGAAGAGTTGGTCTTATGATTGTTGCAAAATCTCTAGGGGATAAGGTCATAAATACGACATGATATGCTTAAAAAGCGACCTCAAAGCTTCTTTTCCAATTTAATAGAAATGTTAATAGGAACGTTATCAGTAAAGCTAGATAGGGGATTTGTTCTAATTATTAAAGGTTGGGTTTAACGCACACTCATAGGTATCCTCCTCATTGCTATCCTATTCATCATTTGTTCAATTCACACCACTAAAATTCACTCTCAAACTGACACCAACAAGGAATCCGTCATGTCAAACAAAGCCACTCACAGACCTTCTTTTGATTGGTCTGATCCTTTTATGTTAACCAGCCAATTGACTAATGAAGAAAAAATGGTACGACAAACCACGCATGACTTCTGTCAAGCTGAGTTGATGCCAGGTATTGTACAAGCCAACCGTCATGAGACGTTTGATAGAGATATTATGCGGCAGATGGGTGAGTTAGGGTTATTGGGCGTTACCATTGAGGGGTATGGTTGTGCCGGCTTGTCTCATGTGGCTTATGGGGTCATCGCAAAAGAAATAGAAGCCGTCGATTCGGGTTATCGATCGGCTATGAGTGTGCAGTCAAGTTTGGTCATGCATCCAATTTGGGCGTATGGCACTGAGGCGCAAAAGGATAAATACCTGCCTAAGCTTGCCTCGGGAGAATATGTGGGCTGTTTTGGTTTAACAGAGCCCGATTCAGGATCAGATCCAGGCTCTATGACCACTCGTGCAAAAAAAGTAGACGGTGGCTATAGGCTCAAAGGCAATAAGATGTGGATCACCAATAGTCCGATTGCCGATGTGTTTGTGGTATGGGCAAAAGACGATTGTGATGAAATAAGAGGCTTTGTATTAGACAAGGGAATGAAAGGGTTATCTGCACCAAAAATCGACGGTAAATTCTCACTGCGGGCGTCGATAACCGGTGAGATTGTCATGGACAATGTTTTTGTACCAGAGCACAATGCATTTCCAGAGATTCGAGGATTAAAAGGTCCCTTTGGCTGTCTTAATAAAGCGCGCTATGGCATATCTTGGGGATCAATGGGCGCAGCGGAGTTTTGCTGGCAAGCTGCCCGTCAATATACGCTAGATCGAAAACAGTTCAATCGGCCTTTAGCGGCCACTCAATTGGTTCAATTAAAGTTAGCAGATATGCAAACTGAGATTACCCTAGGCTTGCAAGCTGCTCTTAGAGTGGGACGATTAATGGATGACAATATGGCCACACCAGAAATGATATCGCTGATTAAGCGTAATAATTGTGGTAAGGCGCTGAATATCGCCCGAGTAGCTCGAGATATGCATGGCGGGAATGGTATTAGCGATGAGTATCACGTCATAAGACATGCGATGAACTTAGAGGCCGTTAATACCTATGAGGGCACTCACGATATACATGCCCTTATTTTGGGACGTGCGCAAACGGGTATTCAAGCTTTCACCTAAATTTAATGATAATCAAAATAATTATAGGACAATTGTCGATTATATGATATAAAATATTAAAATCAGGATGATGATTTAATTAATCAATCATGGTTTTTTTAAAAATGAAGTTCATTATGAACGACGTCTGGTATATATTGTTTATAAAGGAATAGGCAAGGAAGGAAGCTTGCCTTTTCTTGTAATACCTCATTCATAATCTGAACTTATAGTAACGATTATAAGACGATGATAAAAATAACTTTTTAACCCAAAGTTTAGTGGTAAGTCTCACTGTGGAGTGGGCTTTTTCAACTAAACTGAACATAAAGCATTAAATTGCTCCAAACCATCATAGGAATTTAAAAGTGTCTAATACTGATAATACCCAAAATAACCCAAACACCAACACAACTTACGATCAAGGAAATGGTGAAGGTCCCACAATTCATAGCGAAAATGTGGATCAAAGCCATAATCCTGAACGTCCAAGTATGGGCGTATGCCCAGTGATGCATCAAGCACACACGACCAAAGCGTCTTCAGTAACTGATTGGTGGCCAAACACTCTCAACCTAGATATCTTGCATCAGCATGATCAAAAAACCAATCCAATGGATCCTGACTTTGACTATGCCAAGGCATTCTCAGAGCTTGATTTAGAGGCCGTTAAGCAAGATCTAAAAGATTTTATGACAGACTCACAAGAGTGGTGGCCAGCGGATTGGGGTCATTACGGCGGCTTAATGATTCGTATGGCGTGGCACTCGGCTGGTACTTATCGCCGTGCCGATGGTCGTGGTGGTTCTGGTACTGGTAATCAACGTTTTGCGCCACTTAACAGTTGGCCTGACAATGCCAACTTAGATAAAGCGCGTCGCCTTTTGTGGCCTATTAAGCGTAAATATGGTAACAAGCTATCATGGGCTGATTTATTCATTTTAGCTGGTAACATGGCCTATGAATCTATGGGCTTTAAAACCATAGGTTTCGCTGGCGGTCGTGAAGATATCTGGCACCCAGAAAAAGACATTTATTGGGGTTCAGAGCGTGAATGGTTAGCAGAAACTAAGAACCGCTATGACGACGACAGCAAACGTGAATCACTAGAGAATCCATTGGCTGCGGTACAAATGGGTCTTATCTATGTGAACCCAGAAGGTGTGGATGGTAATCCTGATCCATTAAAAACCGCTGCTGATATTCGTACGACCTTTGGCCGTATGTCTATGAATGACGAAGAAACCGTTGCTTTGACAGCAGGTGGTCACACAGTAGGTAAAACTCACGGTAATGGTGATGCCACATTATTAGAAGATGAGCCAGAAGCTGCGGATGTGAAAGAGCAAGGTCTAGGTTGGCGTAATCCTAAAGGCAAAGGTAATGCGGGCGATACGGTCACCAGTGGTATTGAAGGTGCGTGGACCACTCATCCGACACAATGGGACTATGGCTATTTTGATTTATTATTCAAGTATGATTGGGAGCTTACTAAGAGCCCAGCTGGTGCGTGGCAGTGGGAACCTGTTAACATCGCTGAAGAAGACCGTCCAGTGGATGCCCACGATCCAAGTGTACGCCGTAATCCAATCATGACTGATGCTGATATGGCGATGATCAAAGACCCTGAGTATCGTAAAATCTCTGAGAAATTTCATAATGATCCTGAGTACTTTGATCAAGTATTCGCCAAAGCATGGTTTAAATTGACGCACCGCGATTTGGGTCCTAAGTCTCGCTACTTAGGTGCTGATGTGCCTACTGAAGACTTTATTTGGCAAGATCCTATTCCTGAGGGCAATGCTAACTTAACGAATGATGATATTGCTAAACTAAGCGCTCAAATTCTAAACAGTGGTTTAGACAAACGCGAGCTGATCATTACGGCTTGGGATAGCGCGCGTACTTATCGTCAGTCAGATTATCGTGGTGGTGCTAATGGCGCTCGTATCCGCCTTGCTCCTCAAAAAGACTGGATTGGTAATGAGCCTGAACAGTTACAACGTGTATTAGAGACCTTAACTCGTATTCAGTCTCAATTTGATAAACCAGTTAGCCTAGCTGACTTGATTGTATTAGGCGGTAATGCTGCTATTGAACAGGCGGCCAAAGATGCTGGCGTTGATATCAAAGTACCATTCGTACCAGGCCGTGGTGATGCCACTGATGAGATGACAGACGTTGATTCATTCTCTGACCTTGAGCCTTTACATGATGGCTATCGTAACTGGGTTAAGAAAGAGTATGCCGTATCTCCAGAAGAGATGCTATTAGATCGCACTCAGTTGATGGGCTTAACTGCTCCTGAAATGGTCGTATTAATCGGTGGTATGCGTGTTCTTGATACCAACTATGCGCATAGCCAAAATGGGGTATTCACGGATCGTCCAGGTGTGTTAACCAACGACTTTTTCGTAAACTTGACCGATATGAGCTATACATGGCATCCTGTTAAGTCAGAACACACGTCTGATTCAATCGATAAAGCGGCTCAAGTTTATGAAATTCGTGAGCGCAATACTGGTAATGTGAAGTGGAAAGCCTCTCGTGTTGACTTAGTCTTTGGTTCAAACTCTATCTTACGCTCTTATGCTGAACTCTATGCACAAGACGATAACTTAGAGAAATTCGTCAAAGACTTCGTGAACGCTTGGAACAAAGTGATGATGGCCGATCGTTATGATGTTAACCAAGCTGGTTAATCTATGTAGCTTGCTTTGACATCATTAGACTTTAGAGTCTTAAATTAAAAAGCAGCCACCTAATTAGGTGGCTGCTTTTTCTTTGTTACGAGGTGCAAAAAATATCGTTTAAAATAAAGTCATAGCAAACCTTAAAATTAAACTAAAAATTAACCTATCGAGGAAGACCAGTGCAAACGCAACAAATCAAACGCTACAAATACTAGGTTCAGCGAGACTGACCGAATCTAAGCGAGTCTAAAAATGATAGGTTGTTTTATAGAAAAGGTCTTATTAACGGTTTGAAACGTTAGTCAAAGGGCGCTAAATGAACCACCACTTTGTGCAGCTCTCCGTCATCAATCACTTTGTTTTTATTAATATCATTTAATATCGCGAGATACAAAGTATCGATAGTGGTTCTATCAATACGGATAGTGGTGTTGCCTAATACTTTATTAATGATAAATAAGCTGTCAATATCAAAGGACTGTTTATAAAACTTTCCTTTTTTACCGACGATATTAACTCTTGACTCATCTAAATCATGAAAAAGGTAATGACTGCCATGATTAGCAATATATAATGACCCTTCATAGCCTTGTGGCGGCGCTGCAAAACCGGACCCACCATTAAAGACGCTAGTGTCTTCCATAGCCATACCTGATTTAATCTTATCGAGTTGATAAATATTGGTTACTGCTGCTATATGAATGGCATTGTAATTATCTGATTCATCGCCGCTTTCATACAAGGGATTGTAAAATTGAATGGAGAAGGGCGCCTTTAAAATAGTGGTCTCCATAAAGGGCCTATCAATAGCAATTGAGCTACCTTGAAAAATGGAAATCTCTTGATAAAGCGGGTTGTTAAAGTCATCTGTTTGGGTATGGGCTATCATAGGTATTGTGATAAGAGCAGTTAAACCATAAGCCAGCAGTCGATGATTCATTTAAGTTGCCTTTTAATTTAAAATGATACATTTAGGTTTTAACCTTTATCCGTTGTTACGCATATATATCTTCCAGTCTAATGCACGACACCAGTCGTCCTTCCCACTCCCGCAATTCAGGCTCAACTTGTGCACACTCTGCTGTTGCATAAGGGCAGCGCTTATGTAGTGCACACCCAGAAGGTGGATTTAATGGACTTGGAAGCTCCCCCTTTAACGTTAATGCTTTTTTATGCCCATGAATACTGGGAGCGGCACTTAATAAGGCGATAGTATAGGGATGTTTTGGATTGTTATAGATAGCTTCTTTTGGACCATGCTCGACAACTTTACCGAGATACATGACCATCAGGTCGTCTGCAACATGCCTAACGACCGACAAATCATGAGAAATAAAGACGTAAGCGGTATGGTATTCATCTTGTAAATCCATAAATAGATTAAGCACTTGAGCTTGGATGGACACATCAAGTGCCGAGGTTGGCTCATCAGCCACCACAATCTTTGGATTAAGCATCATAGCGCGGGCAAGGGCGATACGCTGTCTTTGACCCCCTGAAAACATATGCGGGTATCGACCTGAGTGCTCAGGACGTAGACCCACTAGACGCATCATCTTATGTATTTTTTCTTTTTTCTCATTCGCTGAAAGATTGGTATGAATATCTAAAGGTTCTGTCAGTTGATACCCAATCGTATGGCGAGGATTGAGACTGCCATAAGGATTTTGGAATACCATCTGAATTTCAGTACGGATTTTTTTGAGCGCACGCCGACCAAAGCTAGTGGTATTGACGTCATTAATGAACAGTTGACCTTGAGTTGGCTGCTCAATTAAGGTCAACTGTCTGGCAAGGGTTGATTTTCCACATCCTGACTCACCGACGACTGCTAAGGTTTTCCCCGCTTTGAGCTCGAAGGATATCCCATTTAACGCCTTAACTTGCCCTTTGGGTTTGCCGATACCTTGAGATACGGGGTAGTGCTTATGGAGATTTTCAGCTTTTAAAACGACTTTGTCCGAGTTCATATTAAGCTCCCCATTGACGTAGGGTCATTCTGTGAAGGTGTTGTAGTAGGCTTAGTTGGGAGAGTGGTGTGGATACAACGTACCTTTCCATGTTCAGTCTCTAATATTGGTGGCGGTACTTCGCAGGCCTCTTCTTTATAAGGACACCGTGGTGATAGCAAACAGCCTTTAGGTCGATCATACTGGCTAGGTACCACACCAGGTAGACTATTGAGCCGAGCTTGTCCGATGGCAAGCTCAGGTATGGCTTGCAGTAGTGCTTCGGTGTAGGGGTGCACAGGTTGTTCGAAAATATGGGGAACGGTATTGGTCTCAACCATTTGGCCGGCATACATGACGGCGACATCACGTGCATTTTGTGAGACCAGTCCAAGATCATGGGTGATCAGCACCATCGCCATTTGTTTTTCACGTTGCAGACGACTTAACAAGTCCATAATCTGGGCTTGAACGGTGACATCAAGTGCGGTAGTTGGCTCATCGGCAATCAGGAGTTTGGGCTCACAAGCAAGTGCCATGGCGATCATGACCCGTTGACTCATCCCTCCTGATAGTTGATGTGGATACACCTTAAGTCGGTTCTTAGCATCAGGAATCTCTACCAGCTCTAGCAGCTCTAAGATGCGTTGACGAACCGCGTCACCTTTAAGTCCTAAATGAGTCTTTAACACTTCCGCTATTTGAAATTCAATGGTGAAGCTTGGGTTGAGGCAAGACATGGCATTTTGAAAAATCATCGAGATATCTTTACCGATGACCTGACGTCTGTCACGGTCGTTAAGGGTAAGCATATCCATACCATCAAACTGCATCTTATTGGCGGCGACAGTTGCACTTGATGGTAGTAGACCCATTAATGCCATCATGGTCACTGATTTTCCAGAGCCTGATTCACCCACCACAGCGAGGACTTCGCCTTGATTAAGTTGCAGTGACACATCATCGACAGCCCGAAAGGCACGTGCGCCTTTACCAAATGTCACTGATAGATTGTCAATATCAAGTAAAAGAGGTTTGGTGTCTTTAGTCATAGCATCATTCGTTGAATAGTTATTATACTCATCAGCATTATTTGCAGTGGTCTTATCATTTTTAGTCGTATGTGTCTTAGTGTTTGTCGTAAGTCGGCTCATTAGGATACCTGCTTTAATTTAGGGTCAAGCGCATCACGTAAGCCATCACCGGTTAGATTAATAGACAAAGCCGCTAAGAAAATCGCTAAACCAGGCCAGATTGCTAACCATACATTACTTTGAATATATTGGCGGGCAGTACCCAGCATGGCACCCCATTCAGCATCAGGTGGCTGAACGCCGAAACCTAAGAAACCAATAGCACCCGCCTCCAAAATAGCAGAAGAGAATATCATCGTCGCTTGTACAATCAACGGCGCCATACAGTTTGGTAATATAGTAATAAATAGTAGGCGTATGACACTAGCGCCCATGACTTTTGAGGCCACAAAATACTCACGTTGAAGTTCAACCATAGCTGTTGCACGGGTTAAGCGAATAAAAGGTGGCGTACACACCAAGGCGATAGTGATAATGGTATTGGTCATTGAAGGCCCTAATATCGCAGCGATGATAATCGCTAATAATAGACTTGGATAAGACATCAAGATGTCATTGACCAACATGACCGCCTTACCCCAGATCTTAGGCCAAAAGGCAGCACTAAGACCAAGACTGACCCCCGAAATCATAGCCAATGTTGTGGCACTTAGCCCAATAAATAAGGAGTAGCGGGCGCCATACATGACCCGAGAAAGGGTGTCACGGCCGGCGTCATCAGTGCCTAAAAAAAACTGAGCATCGCCGCCACTAAAAAAAGACGGTGGCAGTTGCTCTTGGCCTGTATATAGCTCATAGGGATCATGAGGGGCAATGGCAGGCGCTAATAGTGCCACTATCACCATAATAATTAACACCAATAGACCGAGGACCGCGCCACGGTTACGACAAAATGTTGACACAAAAAGTCGCATTGAGGAGGGCGGGTTGGCAGAGAGAAGATCTTCATCTTCGATAAGTACGGTAGGCTTCATCAAGATTTCCTATTTTTCAAGTGCTTTTATTTAAGATTGCTAGGGTTGTTTGTTCGACCTAGTGATTCAGGAGGTGTGATGTACACGAGGATTGATGAGCCCGTATAATATATCCACCATCAAACTCACTAAGATCAGCGCCGTTGCCACCAGCAAAATACCGTTTTGAACGATGGGATAGTCTCGTGTGAAGAACCCATCGAGGAGCCAGTTGCCAACACCTGGCCAACTAAAGATTGTCTCCGTGATAATTGCCCCTGCCAATAAGGTCGCCATCTGTAAGCCGATGACGGTCACGACGGTTATTAGAGCGTTTCGCATCACATGAATTAAAATGACACGCTTATGAGATAAGCCCTTGGCTTTTGCAGTACGCACGTAGTCTTCATCCAACACCTCTAGCATGGCAGAGCGTGTCATACGGGCAATCATAGCCAAAGGAATGGTTGATAATGCGATAGAGGGTAGAATAAAGTGTTTAACCACATTCCAAAAAGCCCCAGGAATGCCTGAGGACAGTGAGCCCAATAACCAAGAGCCATATAGAGGCTTAACATCCAAAAACTGAGCGACAGAGATGACCCCTGATACAGGAAGCAATCCTAAATAGTGTGCAAATATACCCGTCAAGATAGGGCCTAATAGATAAATAGGCATCGAGTAACCCGCCAATGCCCCTGACATAAGGGTGTAATCAAGCCAAGACCCCCGTCTCAATGCTGCCAAAATACCAAGACTGACACCGACGATACTAGCAATGATAATGGCACATAGCGCTAATTCTAATGTTGGCACAAAGTGGGCAAAAAAGTCTTGCAAAACAGGGGTTCGGGTTCTAAAAGAGGCACCGAAGTCCCCTTGCATGATACCGGTAATATAATCCCAATACTGGATAGGCAAAGGTTTGTCTAGTCCCAGTCGGGCTAGGGCCTGTGCATGCATTTCGGGATCAACCATGCGTTCACCCATCATAATTTCAACCGCATCACCCGGTACAAGGCGAATCAGGGTAAAGGTAGACAGAGTGAGACCAATATAAACGGGGATAAGAATCATTATTCGGCGAAGAATATACAATAGCATGAGTAAGCTCGAATTTTAGAAGAATGAGTTTGCTATAAACGTTACATCAACAGGGTAACGTATCAGATGTTTTAGAGGAATGGACACCAATAATTTTAGGACTAACTTAATTAGGACTGACGAAAAAACGATATGTGGCAAGTGATATTTACTGGGAGTTACTTACTGCGCCTCAAGGAGATTTTGTATAACCAGCATAAATAAATGCTTACCAGTCGCAACAAGCAAATAATGTGTCAGTCCTAAATATTAAAAAGGCTGGAACAGAGTTTGTCTGAACCAGCCAATTTACCTAGCTATCGATAGATAGGTTTACTGGGTAAGGTTCTTAACATTATTGGTGTCTTAATTACTGAAAATATTGCTCAGTAATCATTCAATAACTGCTCAATAATTGCTCAGTAAATACTAAGCAACTAATAAGTAGTTAATAGGCAACTATTAAATAGCTACTCAATATCGACACCATCAAAACGAATCGAACCTAATGGGCTAATTTTATAGTCTTTAACATTCGGCGTTGTGAGTACGGTTACAACTGAGTTGGCTACCGTGGTCCAAGGCAATTGTTCTTTGAAGATAACTTGCGCTTGTTTGTAGTTCTCAATACGCTCGTCTTGATCAGTAATGGCTCTGGCGTCCATCACCAACTTATCGAAGTCCTCATTACACCAGCGTGCATAGTTATTCCCATTTACCGCATCGCACGATAATAAGACACCTAACCAGTTATCAGGATCACCATTATCGCCCGTCCAGCCTGCTAGGATCACATCATGCTCACCTTTGTTGGCGCGTTTTAGATACTCACCCCACTCAAAGGTTTTAAGGTTGGCTTTAACCCCAATCTTAGCCCAGTCAGCTTGTATCATTTCAGCCATTAGCTTGGCGTTAGGATTGTAAGGGCGTTGAACGGGCATATACCATAAGTCAGTTTCAAAGCCACTAACACCTGCCTCATCTAATATGGCTTTGGCTTTAGCGGTGTCATAAGGCGCATCTTGCAACCTATCATTGTAGCCCCACTGTGATGGTGGCATAGGATTGGTTGATTTCACACCCGCACCTTGATAAACCGCATCAATTAAAGCGTCTTTATTAATCGCCATATCAAGCGCTTGCCGCACTCGTAGATCACTAAGCTCTGGTCTATCCGTGTTATACGCAATATATCCAACGTTAAATCCGGGCTGTTCAAGGACATTAGCTTTGCCTGACGCCTTTGCAGATTCGACTTCAGAAGGGTTGGCATAGGCTGATACGTTACATTCGCCAGCCTGCACTTTTTGAGCTCTTACCGCAGAGTCTTTGGTAATGACAAAGACAAGATTGTCGATATGGATATCGTCTTTATTCCAGTAGTCTGGATTTTTGGTATAACGAATTTGCGAATCTTTTTGATAAGAGGTAAATACAAATGGTCCTGTACCCACCGGCTTGGTGTTGATGTCAGCGGCATGACCGGCATCTAATAAGGATTGTGCATATTCGGCAGAGTCAATGTAAGCAAATGGCATGGCCAAATTTTGCAGGAATGGTGCATTTACTTCATTGAGCGTGATTTTGACCGTATAGTCGTCAACTTTTTCAATATTAGCAATGTTCTCGGGTAAACCCATATCGACAGAGTAGGGGAATTCAGCTTGATAAGCCTTGTTAAACTCAAACTCGGGATCGGTTAGACGTTTTAATGTAAAGACCACATCATCTGCGTTAAAGTCGCGTGTTGGCGTAAAATAATCGGTTTTTCCAAACTTAACACCTTTTCTTAAGTGTAGCGTATAGGTTTTACCATCTTCACTAATATCCCAACTTTCTGCTAAACCTGGCTGAATCTCAGTTTCACCACGTTTAAACTCAACCAATCCATTATAAATAGGGTAGGAGCTTGCATCAAAATCTGTACCAGCGGTGTATTGGGCAGGATCAAAACCAGCGGGACTCCCTTCTGAACAGTAAATAAGCGTTTTAGCGGCCTCTGAACCATTACCAGCAGCAGTTTCTTCATTACCACCACCACAAGCTGTGACGGCTAAAGTTGCTGCAGCTAATAAACTGAGTTTAAAAAGAGGGTATTTCATATTGGCTTCCTAATTGGCTATTTGAAAGAAAGTGAAAATAAACGATTTAAATTAAACAAGAAGTTCAGTTAATGGCGTCGTGAATCTGTTGAACTTTGAATATGAGAGATGCAAAACGTATGCCAATATTTGAGGGGTAATCTGAGACATCCTTGTAATTTGCCTAAATATGCCCTTTAATATAAAAGAGCATTAATAATATATATGTTAAGCGAATGTTACGCAAGCCTATATTTGAGTTAATTTATATAAATTAGGTGTTAATGAGTCTATAGGATAAGTGTTTGATTACATAAATTAATGTATTGAAATTTATAATTCTGTTGGTTACAGTCTGCAACTTTAAATAAAAATTATAATAAGTCGCATTTACCTATAATTATCACTCCCTATTTTTATGCTCACTTTTATATGCTAATGTTTTATTATTAATTATTGCTTTTCTCATAGGGTCAACCCTTGTTATAGACAGCGTTATATGTAAATAAAAGAGAGGAGGCGTCTAAAGCAGCTAAGTAATGGGAGCTATTCTTGCTTTACGCTACTATCTGCCAGTGTTGGCAATGCGCTTGCTATGGTTTGTCGTGTCGCTTGCTTCGCGTCGCCACGACAAAACCAAGCAACGCAGTATGCCAACTCTAGCAGTATATTCGCTGCAATCAAGGCTAAACCGCTTTTGGTGTCCATATGCAACAGCAAGTTAGACTTAATAGTTGTTGTCATTTAATAATCATCAAACCGTTAGTTAAAATTAAACCCCCATTGCTAAACATAGCAATGGGGGTTTTTAATTGTTATTTATTGAGAAGGCAGGAAGATATTTTAATCATTGACATATTGATTACAGGCTAAGTCTTAAAAGCCACGTATTTTTAGAATATGAATCTTAAGAGTCTTGATTAAAAGGCGCAATTAAGAGTCCTGATTAAGAATGTAATGCTATCCAATTTTGCATTAATTCAATCTCCGACTGCTGAGCATTGATGATATCTTGAGCCAGCTTCCTCATTGCTTTGTCTTTACCATATTCAAGTTGCACTTTTGCCATTGCGACCGCGCCTTCATGATGAGATAACATACCCATCGCAAAAGCCATATCGGGGTCATCACTATGTATACCTTTCATCATTTCATCGTGCATAGACTGCATACTGTCATGATAGGCCTTTTGCATAGCTGGAGTATAGTCTTGCTTGTCAGTATCTGGATGAGACTGTAGCCAGTCTTGCATTTGCTGAATTTCAGCTTGTTGGGCACTGATAATATCTTCAGCCAACTTACGCATGGCATTATCTTTGCCATACTTAAGCTGTACTTTTGCCATATCTACTGCCCCCTTATGGTGAGGTAACATGCTTTTGGCAAAGGCCACATCGGCATCATTGGCCATCATCCCAGCCATCATGTCATCATGCATTTTATTCATACCAGACATATAGGCATGCTCAAACTCGCTAGCATTGGCATCGGTTGCCATTTGCATATGATGTTCATTAGTATGCTCACTCTGGAAGTGATGTCCATTGTAAGGGGCAGTTTCGGGTGACTGTGCCATATCATTTGCGGTGTTATCTGTTTGATCTACTGTCACAGCCGCTTTCACATCCTCTGCATTATTTGCCTTAGGTTGGCAAGCCGTTAACATAAGAATTGAGGAGCATAACCCAATCATAATGCTGTTTTTAGCAATGAAAGAGTTGTTAGAATTCGCAAGATTTTTAGTAGCTGATTGACTATTTTGCATGTCACTCTCCTAATATAGGACTGGTAAAAGTTCCCTTGTCAAAAGCCGAACCATACATATACCTATCACTTAGTATTTAAACCATTGATAGTAATTTGGCACGTTTAAACAATTAAGATAAAGGTAATTTGAACATCCAAATGATATTTTAAAATCCAAAACTGCTTTGCTAAGGAGTTTTTGGTTTAAGGGAGTTAATTGGTATTAAGAAAAAGTAGGTTTTTTCATAAAATTATATGATCACAAGTTTTGCTAACCATAAATTTACCTAATAACGTCTACGAGGTCTATAGCAATTTAACAGCGTTTATTCGTCATAATTGTAAAAATGGATCCGCTAAATTTTAGGTTTTAAAACGTGTTAAGGCTAAATATTCACATTCTCATTAGTGGGTAGGCGCTCAAAACTTATTTATCATGCTATTCTATAAGGGTCTTAATAAAAAATGCGGCGTCATACAACAGTCAACGAATGTTTAAGCATTTAGTAGAACTTATGCTAATGACGTCTATACCAAGCTGTAACCTTTATCATGTTTTGTTTATAACAAAGGCGCTTAACGTATAGAAGGAAAACGTTTGATAGTATAGATCATCAGTATAATAGCGATAGTGGAAATAGCCGCTCCAACATAGCCGATGCTTGATAAGGATAATCCCGTGACCGCATAGCCACCGATCAAGGCACCAGCCCCAATACCGAGGTTAATAATACCTGAGAACATAGACATCAGCATATCTTGAGCATGCTCATCAACCATTAATACTTTGGCTTGCATTGAAATAATAAGGAGCATGAGCGCTGTTCCCCAAAGAAGGGCATTAAGGCTAAATAACCATATTGATGATACCGCATACATTAAGCTCAGCATCGACAATAGCATAATAATAGTTGATGAGATCATTAATAAGGTGTCATGCTTATCACCTAAACGACTAAAAATAATACTTCCAATAATGCCCGCCCCGCCAAAGAGTAATAACACAAAGGTAGCTAGATTTTCACTAATAGCCCCAATGTCACGCATAAAGGGTTCGATGTAAGAGTAGGCTGTATAGTGTGCGGTAAAGACCAAAAAGATTAAAACATACAAACACACTAACAATGGATTTTTAAGCAGTTCAGGTACTTTGCTAAATGACCCTTTAAACTGACTAGGCAGGGTGGGTAACAGCTTGGCTTGCAATATAAAGACGAGCAGCGCAATAACGCCAATACCGCCAAACGTGGTACGCCACCCGTACCATTGACCTATCATTCGCCCTAATGGCACACCTAAAACCATAGCCAGTGACGTCCCAGTAGCGACAACGCTTAGCGCTAACGCCTTTTTGCCTTCAGGAGCGACTCGAATCGCAATGGCCGCGGTAATTGACCAAAATATAGCATGGGCAAAAGCGATCCCCACTCGGCTAATCAGTAGTACATTAAAGCTCCACGCAACCACTGATAATACGTGACTGACAATAAATAAGGCGAAGATACCGAGTAGCAACCGCTTTCGCTCAAGATTTTTAGTCAGTAGCATTAGGGGCAGTGACATGGCGGCCACTATCCATGCATAGAGGGTAAGCATCCATCCTGTCTCAGCGGTAGTAATTGAGAAGTCCTGAGCGATATCGCTTAATAAAGCCACAGGAACAAACTCGGTGGTATTCATCACAAAAGCACTAATACCCATTAAAAATACTCTTAAGTATTGAGTGCGTTGGGTTAGATCATTAGCTTCAAGGTTTTGTTTCATAACATCTTATTAATAGATAACGATGAGTGAGGGTCTGTACTTTATGACTATGTTAAATAAATAACGCATTCTACTGTCAGTTGGACAATAGAATGCGTTTTAAATTGTATGAGTTTAATATGGGCAGTTCTAATAAATGAACTCTATGTAATTGCTAATACTTTTCAAGTTCATCAAGAAGCCATTCACGCGCTTTATAAATGCGTCTTAAGCCTAAGAATAAACTCACACACATCACTAACAGTACAAAGGTGAAGGGCAGGCCTGTACTCACTGACCCTGATTGAAGTGAGGTTAGTGCAGCCTCACCACCACCATATAGTAAGGCGATAGCAATTAAACCTTCAGTAACTGCCCAAAAAATACGTTGTCCAACGGGCACTTCAAGCTTACCACCGGCAGTCATGGTATCAATGACCAAAGAGCCCGAATCAGATGAGGTAATAAAAAAGACCAGCACTAATACAATGGCAATTAAAGAAGTAATCGTGGCAAAAGGTAAGTTGCTTAACATCTGGAACAAACTTAAGGAGGCATCAGTAACTCCTCCAGATAGCTCTCCGACCTGATTTTTGTATTGGCTAAGACCTGTCTCACCAAATACAGTCATCCATATCAAGGTTACAACTGTTGGTACGACCATCACTGCGGTTAAAAACTCACGAACGGTACGGCCTTTCGAGATACGGGCGATAAACATACCGACAAAAGGTGACCAACTTATCCACCAGGCCCAATAAAAGATGGTCCAGCCATGATAAAAGTCGGTATCCGTACGCCCAATAGGGTTTGATAAAGGCAATATGTAAGAGGCATAGTTGACACCAGTCTCAAACATTTTTGAGAGTAACTGTAACGGATTGGCAACTAGGAACACAAATAACAACAATATCATCGCCACTAGCATATTGAAGTTAGATAACACTTTGACACCGCCGTCTAAGCCGCGAACGACCGAAATGGTGGCCAGCATAGTGACAACGGCAATAATAATCATCTCTAAGGTATTGCCACCCAAATTGATACCAAATAAATACTCTAGACCAGTAGCCGCTTGCTTAGCGCCTAAACCTAAAGAAGTCGCTAAACCGAAAATAGTCGCCAAGACTGCCACGGTATCGATGATATGACCAGGTAGGCCCCATGTTTTTTCTTTAAATAACGGATAAAAAACGGAACGTATCGTCAGTGGGAAGCGAAAATTAAAGGTGAATAATGCCAAGGATAAACCGACGGTAGCATAAATTGCCCAAGGGTGTAGCCCCCAGTGATACATGGTCGCGCCCATCGCCGCTTTGAACGCTTCTGGCGTACCAGCTTCTACCCCCAAAGGCGTCCCAAACCAGCCACTCGCATAAGCCAAAGGCTCAGAGACTGACCAAAATAACAAACCAATACCCATACCAGCGGCGAATAACATGGACAACCAAGACAAGCGTCCAAATTCAGGTTTAGCCTTAATACCGCCGATGCGTATATTCCCATAGGGAGAGACAATGAGTGCTATGCAAAAAAGCACGAATAGATTACTGGCAACGAGCATAAACCAGTCAAATGTATTAACTACCCATGTTTTAGCACCATTGAGCCACGTATTGGCAAGCTCTGGCATTACCAATGTAAAAATAATAAAACCTAATACTAATAACGCAGAAATACCAAATACAGGGTTATGAATGTCCATACCGAGAACTTCAATATTATTCTCGCCGACCTCATGGTCAGTGGTATAGAGACGCTTACGAAAACGATCAATGAGGGGTTTGGGGATTTTATCAGGATGTATACTCATAATATTGTCCTATGTAAAGTTGATAAAATTCAAGCAAAGCCGTTTTGCTGATATTTACTACCTTTATCAATATTAGAGTAGCTTTATGTCATAAATTGAGGCTGTATTAAGCCTTAGCGCTCGTTATAACGAAAGCCAATGCTGAGTTTGATAAAGAGGTCTCATGGTTAAATCAGACCGTTTTAAAAATTCTATGAATCTAGAGTAGTGATTAAAGCGAATGAGTCGTATCAAAGCTTTAGGAATCACTAATGTTGACTTGCGAGGTTTTTAAAGCCTGCAAACTTGTATGATAAATTTGTATCGATAGACACTAAATTAAAAATAGAGCAAAAAATAAGGCACTTATGGTAACAAATAACAATATATTGTCAAATTTTGATAACAAACCGTAACCGTTTTAATAGTTCTTTTGACTAAACTTGTTAGCGTCAACTTAACACTTAATTTGATAACATATTAAGGGGGTTTTTAAGTATATTGGGAAGGTTAAAATAATAGATGTTGCATAAAATACTCTAGCATTTTGTTTTTGATTCATAAACCGAAGCAGGCAATATAACGCCTTGCAATCCAATCATGCTGACTAGGGACTTGATAGTTTCTGGGTTATCAGGGAGTTTAATCTTATGATTTTCTAAAGATTCCCGGCGTGACTGATGGATATCGAAGTCTTTATAATCATAAGAAATGATCTGCGCTAGCGTGAGAAAAAGGTGTTTCCCAGAGCGTCTGGACACAACGACTTGATGCCACTTACTGTAATATATAAATGCAATGTAGAACCGTGCGTCTGAATTCCTAGAGCCGTACAGTATGTTAAATCTTTCATCATCTTCTTCTTCATTAAAAAACGGCACAAAGGCAACCTCACCAAACTCGTCTATATTATCATCAGTCATATAATTTCTTTGACGTAAATATTCCCAAGTATGAATTTGAACGTTTCGCTCCAAGATATCGTAGCGTAAATCATGCAGGTACAAAAAGGTTTTATAGCCCTCGCTTTGTACAATTTCTCTTTCAAAGTCATTCAAGTTTTCATGATAAGCGTCTTCTGAAATATTAAGAAAAAACTTATCTAAGCAATCATATAGTGCAATCGTGCGTAGTGTGCGACACAGTTGCATCATCGTTCTGCGATTGGTCACATTCAATAATGAAGTTGGCTGAGAACACACTTTAAAGGGGAATTTTGGAATGTCATTATAAAAAAACTCACGAATTTCACTTTTGGCGTATTCATTGTATTTATTGTCATTGTTGTTCATAGCTTGCGCCTTTAGGTCTTAAGTGAGGGTTGTTCTTCATTCCCAAAGTCACTGTATTATGGTTAAGTTTTAATTGTTTTACAGACTTTGTACGAGTTATTTAAGAGCTTTTATATCATTGTTTTAGTAATGATGACATAGTCTTTCAATATTAAAATAGAGGTTTAAAGCCGCTTACTTCTCATGACGTTTCTCTAAATTGACTAAAAATGCTGCAAAGCCTTCTTGGGCGCGAGCATGCAGGCGACTGCTGGTAATAACACGGACTTGATTGCTCCAGATAATATTAAACCCTTGAGCTTCAAACCGTTTAACCAAATCCACATCTTCATGACAGGGTAGGGGCGCAAAACCGCCAACAGCCTGATAGACATCGGTCTTAAAGCTCAAGTTTGCCCCATGGATATGGCGGTGATCCATCGTATCTTGATAATGAGCGATATAATCTTTTCGAGTTTGTGGCGTTAAATGTGCCCAGCTATCTATACTAACAACGCCGCAAATCATATCCGCATTTAAACGAGTAATATGATCAATTTGTTTTACTAGCCAATTTGAAGGCACGACCGAGTCTGCATCAGTACACGCAATCCATGTCGCACCTTGAGTGATAGCATGACGGACTCCCTCATCACGGACTTGACCCACATTGCGATACTCACAGCTAATATGTTTAACCCCAGCGGATTGAACCAACTCAAGCGTGTTATCGGTGCAACTGTCCAGCAACACCAGCGGAAAGGCCTCAATTGAGGCGGGCAATTGTTCAATGGCGGTCTGAACCGACATTAAACAGTCGGTTATAGTTTCCGCCTCATTGTGCGCAGGAATAACAATAGCGATATTGATAGCTGTCATACAAGGTTCTCTTGCATGGCGACCGACTGTGGTGAATTAATCCAGACATCTAATAAAAAATCACGTTCCACAAGTTGCGTTTGATGCGTAAAGGTTGATTTAGGTTCCAGCTGAGTTATAGGTTCAGATTTTAGTTCAATATGAGGTTCAGACGGTTTCAAGTCTTTACTATGGCTGGCAGAATTAAGAGCTTGTTGTAAAAGGTGATGCACGGTATCACCATTCATCTCAAAGCCATCAATGTCATAACGCCAATGGCAACATAACAGCGTGCCACCGACTGCAAGATTTTGCTTAATCCATTCAATAACCGTATCGATATCATCGGGTGCCAAATAATATAAAATCTCACTAATAACAATCAAATTGAAGCGGTGATTGAAGCGGTGATCGAAGGATTGAGTGCGGGATTGAGAATGGGTTGATGATACGTTGTCACTAATCGGATAGTCTTCAAAGTAAGTGTTCAAACAAGCCTCAGGATTAGCCTCTAAGAGTGCTGACTCTAAACGATACAATACCTTAGGAATAACCCCTTGTAATACCTTGACATGGGGTGAGTCTTCTAAACGTTGCTTGGCAAGTTGCACCGCATTGTTATTGCCATCAATACTGAGCAGTGCCTGACATCGCTGCGCGAGCAATTCACTAAACACCCCATTACCACAGCCTAACTCAATAGCACTGCTATATTGGGCTTGAGGCAGTACCGATAGACAAATGTCCCGTTTGCGCTTTTCATACCAGCGTGTCTGGTACTGCCATGGATCAGTATTGTCACTATATAACGCATCAAAATAAGATTCTGAATAAGTATCAGTTTGGTCAGTTTCAGTTTCAGTTTCAGCGTGGCTAGTGGATTGATGATTACTTTGACTATTGGCTTTGTTTTTAGAATAATGGCAATTATCTGCTGATGTACTTTGTGCAACGGTATGCTTATTAGTAGGATTTAAAGGTGTCGGTTTCATAGGTATTGGCGACTCAGTCAATTTAGGATTGGGGCTCATATAAATATACTTCCCATGGCTGGCTAATTCTAGAAATAGTGGTTACAGATAAAATGGGCGGATTGCCAGTACTCTCATCAACCGTAATCTGGCTTTCAAAACAGTGGATCGCTTGAACTTTACGGTGTAACTGTTCAGCGTCTAAGTCAACTCGAATAGCGTTATGCCAAGGTATGCGACTATCGTTTGGTTTCGCCCAATGCCAAGCCCAAATTAAGACTTGGTAACAGTCTAAATGATGTTGTTTCGCATAGGTAGCGACTACTTGACCCGTGGCTTCATGGTCAGGATGACCATCATGAATAAAAGACGTGACTAAAATATCATTAGGTTTAATAAATTTAGCGAGCTTTTGATGGAATAGTGCTTGTTGGTTAAAGACATCCCCATCCGTTAAGTTAAGCGCAATAGTGGTCACTTGATTAGAAATACCTAACGCTTCTATTGCTGCAAGACTCTCTTGAGGACGGATAATATCAAGCTTTTCTGGTGGATAAATCGTTGACTCTGGATGACTTTGAGTACCATTGGTCACATGAACTAGGATAATGGAATTGCCATTAGTAGCCAATTGTTGAAGTAATCCACCGCAGCCCAATACTTCATCATCAGGATGAGGAGCAAAAACGCACACCCGCTGATGGGGGGCAAAGCGCTTGGTAATGTCTAAATGGGGGAGGTCATGTAACCCTTGCCAATTCCTCCAAGCCTCTTGACTGGTGCCATCCCCTTCAATAACCCGATCACCAACTATAGGATGATTTTTCTCATTATCAGAGTTTAAAGTTGCCATAACGTGTCCTGCTTGTTCGCTATAGTGCTGATAGCATTGCTACTTAATTGATGGTTATGCTGACTAAGCTCACTTGCCAGTTCACCAATTCTTTGTAAGTCGAAAGCCGCATGACTTTGACGTATAAACACCGGTAAATCTGCTGATAATCTTGCAAAGTGAGCATTACGGCAAAAGGGTGCTGCACCTAACGCTTGACCGACGGTCTCTAATACTTGTCTTGCGAGCAGTTCAACGTTTGCTCTTAATTGACGGATGACAAGCTCGTGGCTAAGGCTAGGTTGGCTATCCATTAACTCAGCCACATGGTAAAAATACTGTTGAGTGACTGCCAATGCTGTACTAATTTGCCCCAAATACATGGCTTTATAATCATTGGGTTTATGCTGATAAGACTGTATTAGATATTTAGCTATGCCCAATGTTGCCCCGTACCAGCAAGCGGCAACGCCTGCTGCACCATGCCAAAAGCCTGCACGTTCTAGATACTCATTCGCTGCCCCAACATTGGTGGCAGGCACATGATTAAATTGAACAGTGGCGGTATCGGTAGCCTGCATTCCTACGGCTTGCCATTCACTATTATTAATGGTAATACCTTCTTGGCATTCTTGAATTGCACCATCTTTGTGCATATCGACTATTAATAACTGTGATTGACCGTTATCATCACGATATGTCATCAGCGCATGGTTGACGATATTAGCACCAGAGCACCATGCTTTTGTGCCACTGATTTTGCCTTGCTGATAGCGAATAGGATCTGGATGACCTTCTGCTGCCCAAACTGCCCAAAGTCCTTGAGCGGGTTTGTCATAGCCGACTTCTGTTAAGATACTTAAGGCATCCAAATGCGATTCAAACCATTTAGCAAGGGTTAAATCAATCCCTGATATATATGCTAATATTTGCCAGCGTAGCAGGGTTTGCGATTGTGCAACATTAATATTATTAACATCTGCAGTTTTATCTTGATTAGTTTTAGGTCTAAAACCGCTAGCAGGGTGGGGGACTTTATGCGCATAGGAAACTAAGATATTTAGTATATCCATGCGATTGTCTTCGGTCATCACTAATGTATCTATACCTTTTTCGCGGGCAGGCCAACACTCAGCTATAGCCTGTTTAATGTCTTCTAATATCGAATTTTCAGTCTCTAATGGGAACATATAATTTCCTTTTTTTATAATTTTTTATAATCTTTCAAAACGTAGTGATAACTTTTTTGATATTTAATAACCTTTTCAATATGCTCTTTATCAATGCCCTTTTGTGTAGGTTCTTTGGTATAGAAACCCTATATTCACGGTACGTAATTTAAGGAACATAATTCAAGGTACTTTGAATTAGGAAACCATGTCCTCTTCTAACCCATATAAGTCATCTAAGAAAGCTTGTTGCCAGTCATGTAAAGTATGCTGTTTTAACCCTTTCAGCAACTTATCATGACGGGCTTTACGCTCGTCTAACGGCATCTCTAAAGCTGTTTTAAGCCCTTGAATGACGCTATCTGGTTTTTTAGGGTCGATAATGACAGCATCTTGCATCTGCTCGGCAGCACCTGCATAACAAGACAGTACCAATACACCAGGATTATCTGGATTTTGGGCGGCAATATATTCTTTAGCCACTAGATTCATACCGTCTTTTAGCGAGTTTACCCACCCAATGTCGCTGTGCCAAAACTCAGTCATTAATGTTTTATGGGTTAACACCTTTTCACTATAAGTAATCGCCTGCCAATGGGTACTTTTATTGTCAGTATCCTTAATGTCATGAGCATCATTAAGGCTATTATAGATATGAACCTCATTTGCTATGCTGCTATTTGTCGTTTGTTTGCTAGCAGAGGTATGTTTAGAGGGTGAAAACTTTTGATTAATATACTGTACGGTGTGTCTAACTTGTTCGTATAAACACCGATACGCAGGCAAGTCCAAACGACTCGGGCAAGCAATTTGTAAAAATTTTAATTGGTTTTGATAGCGTGGATATTGCTGTAAAAAATCAGCATACGATGTAAACCGCTCTAATAACCCTTTTGAATAATCAATACGATCTACGGCAATTATTTGCTTAACAGACTGATCAACTGGCACAGTTGATTTTTTATTCTTATTATGAAGAGTGGCTAGCACATTTAAATGATGAACTTGCTGCTGAATTTTAGCAACATTAATGCCAATAGGGTAAGTTTTGATGATGAGACGATGAGGGTTGTTGTTTGTATTTTTAAGATTTAAATTTAAATTTAGTAAAGTTTGCGCTTTTCCAGTTGTATTTACACCTCTACCCTTAACACTGATTTGTAACTGGCTATTAAACGAAGTACTCAACTGCTTCTTTAGATAGTGTTTAAATACATCAAGACAGTTGGAATTGTCATGATGAGTTTGGGTGCCAACTATATCGTAGTGGGCGAGATGCTCAATCAGCTCTGCACTTTTATCTAACTGTTGCCAATACGATAGTGGCGCAAAAGGAATATGCAAAAAAAATCCAATGCGATTACGCATACCCAGTTGTCGACAATGATAAGCAACACTTAAAAAGTGATAATCATGCACCCATATCACATCTTCAGGTTTGCTAACGTCACTAAGCTGCTTGGCAAAAAGACGGTTTATAGATTGATACCCGTCATAATCATGTGGAGCCTGACTCATCAAATCGGTTTGCTCGTGTAACATGGGCCACAACACATTATTAGCAAATCCACAGTAATAGTGCTGATATTGATTTGACGTTAAGGCGGTCGTCATATACGTCAGCTTTGATTTAGATGATTGATCTTTTAAACGTTCCAGTTCTGAATCACTAGTAGGTAATTCACTAAAATTTAAGGCAGTAAAATTTAAGTTGTTATGATCTACATCATGTTTTACCTCAATAATGTCGCCATTCCAGCCCATCCAGATACCAGAGTTTTCGCTCAATACGTCATGCATCGCTAAGGCAAGTCCGCCTGCCATCGGATTATTGTCGGGCAATTTTACCCGATTTGATAAAACGATTAAGCGGCTCATATATTTTGTCTCATTGATTATTAAATGACCTATTTTAAAAATTTAGGATTAGTGTTTGGAACATGATGTTAAATTGGGTAATTCATTTGACTTAAACTCAAAAAATATTCGAGAAGCGGGATCACCTCATTAATATTTTTAACATTGTAACGGGCAGCCGTAGGTTCACTACCAACTTTGATACCGATACCCGTCATGGGTACATTATGACGGGTTTTAGCAAATGGCTGAGTAGCCGTATTTAAACTTAAGTGGTCACTATTGTTTGACCATACATACTGTTGAACTGCTGTAAATCCAGCTTCATCGGTTATATCATCACCTATAAAAATAGGGCACAGCGGCTTGGTTGACTTGGTTGCCAGTATAGATAATAAGCTCAAAATAGCAGCGCCTTTATTAACCCCTTTCGGTACAATTTCCCAGACATATTTGCCCTGTTTTAAAGTCCAATTAGGATAGTCCTCTATTAGATTTGACATAAGGCGATAAGCAACATCAGCTAATGTAGGGTTTTGGCGATAATGAAGAGCGCAAGAGTAAGGCTTTTGCTCAATCGTAAAATCTGTGTAAGGCTGGCAAGATTGGAGTATGGTTTGCTTAATTGCATTAAGCTCAACTGTATTGACTGGCAATGCGTTAGTTACTTGCCCATTGCCATCATTCGCCTCGTTAAAATACTGACCACCTTCGAGCGACATCTCTAAGCCATGCGTTGCGGCGATCGGTAATTGAAGGGGAGATAGCATTTGCTTAGCTTCAACGAGACTACGCCCTGTCACCACAGCTATTGGCAAGCCCTGACATTGAATGTCATGTAATAGTGTTAATGTCGTCTTTGGAACAAAACTGGCTTTAGGATCAATCGTAAAATGCGCCAACGTCCCATCAATATCTAAAAACAAACAATAGCCTATTTGATTAGATAAATAGTCTGAGAAATTAGTAGGTTGAATATAGGTTGACGGCATATAGGAGGGTGGATCTCAAGCTAAATATGAAGGTATATAAAGGTTTGAAGAATCATTATGTTGACATACAACGCCAAATGTTATGACAGTAGGACTGTTTTAAATTCGTTTCAGAATGTTTATCCAGTAACAATTGGACTACACACACTTTTTATTGTCTATTTATAAATATAACTTTACCATCAACTCTTAAAGTAGGTTGTGTCTTTAACCCAGCATTTTTGATTAAAGGCCTTTCATAATTTGTTGGGCTAAAAGCACCAACCTACAGTAAATTTTAATTTTAATAAGTTGAGAACGGTGTGGCCTATATAAATTATGATGAGTCACTAGGCAGCGAGATTGGTTTTAAGTTGATTTGAATTGATTTGATTTGAATTGAATTGATGTCTTGTATAGCTTGAGGAGTAACAATGATAACTAAAAAAGACAAAGTCAACTAACATGAATAAAATTCATCTTATATTAAAGTTATATCGTTTTATTCATGTTTTCATTCATGGTTTAATAAGCTCCTAAAATAAATTTGGTTTTAAATCATTCATTAAGGGTGCAAATCATCATGAGTAACACGTTTCGCTATTCAATCAAAACCATTCACTTTGATGAAAATTATCAGCCTGCCCATAGCACGCGTCTGACGACTAACTTCGCCAATTTAGCGCGTGGTGAGCAACGTCAAGACAACCTGCGTAAGACCCTAACGATGATTAACAACCGTTTTAACGCGCTGGCACATTGGGATAACCCCGCAGCAGACCGTTATACGGTTGACGTCGATATCGTCTCAGTCGATATGGATGTCGAGGGTAATGGTATTAATTTTCCTATTATTGAAATGCTAAAAACAACCGTCATTGACCATAAATACAATACTCGCATTGACGGTATGATTGGGAATAGCTTCTCGTCTTATGTACGTGATTATGACTTTAGCGTGGTGTTACTGGATCATTTTGACAAAAACCCAGACACACCGCCGCCGCAAAGTTTTGGTGAGTTACATGGTAAGCTGTTTCAAGATTTAGTGAATTCAGAGACTTACAAAGCCAACTTTAATAAACAACCAGTGATATGTCTTAGCGTATCGACCAGCAAGACCTATCACCGTACGACAAACCAGCATCCAGTATTGGGGGTTGAATACCGCCAAGATGAATACTCATTAACGGATGACTACTTCCACAAAATGGGCTTAACAGTTCGCTACTTTATGCCTGCGGGTAGTGTGGCCCCTTTAGCGTTTTACTTTGCTGGTGACTTGCTTCGTGACTACACTGATATTGAGCTCATTAGTGCGATTGCGACGATGGAGACATTCCAAAAGATCTATCGTCCTGAGATTTATAATGCTAATTCGAGTGCTGCTCAGGTATTTCAACCGAGCCTCACTTATCAAGATTATTCACACACTCAAATTGACTATGATCGTGAAGAGCGTAGCCAGCTTGCCGTTAAGCAGGGTAAGTTGACTGAAGAGACGTTTATTAAGCCTTACAAAGACATTCTTGATAAGTGGGCTGCTAGCTTTGATATCAATAAGCCAATTAAAAAAAACAATGAACATAAAACCGTTGAAGATGAATCTATTGAACCACAAAGTGCCTAGTTAGCTCATTCAATTATTTACTATTTAAATAACATCATAGCTAATCCTGCTTTTTGTTCCTATCTTGACAGCGGACGGGAGCGAGCGCTAAGACTAGAGTCGTTCCAACATTCGAGCGACCCCCTCTAGTCGAGCGCTCGCAATCCCGTCCACTGTCAAGGATATCCACGGCAATCAGGGCTAAACCGCTCTAACCTGCAACGTTACGAAATAAATTGACAGTGACGCTATTTAAAAAGCAACGCTAAATAAAGAGAATAAACAAACATGACTAACCTATTATTACCAACCTCAACCGCCGGCAGTTTACCAAAACCTTCATGGCTTGCAGAACCCGAAAAGCTTTGGTCACCATGGAAAATAGAGGGTGAGGAGCTGATTGAAGCCAAGCAAGATGCACTGCGGGTATCACTACAAGAACAAGCACGAGCAGGAATTGATATTGTCAGTGATGGTGAGCAAACCCGCCAGCATTTCGTGACCACCTTTATTGAAAATCTGGATGGCGTAGATTTTGAAAAGCGTGAAACGGTCAAAATTCGTAACCGTTATGAGGCAAGTGTGCCGACTGTCGTTGGTGCGGTGAGTCGTACCAAGCCGGTATTTGTTGAGGATGCCAAATTTTTACGAGCGCAAACTGATCAGCCGATAAAGTGGGCACTACCTGGTCCGATGACCATGATTGACACCTTGTATGATGACCATTATAAAAGCCGTGAAAAACTGGCATGGGAATTTGCCAAAATCCTCAATCAAGAAGCCAAAGAGCTAGAGGCGGCTGGCGTGGATATTATACAGTTCGATGAGCCTGCTTTTAATGTGTTCTTTGATGACGTGAACGACTGGGGTATTGCTACCTTAGAGCGTGCCATTGAGGGGCTCAAGTGTGAGACAGCAGTACATATTTGTTATGGTTATGGTATCAAAGCCAATAATGACTGGAAAAAAACCCTAGGTTCAGAATGGCGTCAATATGAACAAGCGTTTCCTAAGCTGCAACAGTCAAAAATCGATATCGTGTCACTAGAATGTCAAAACTCAAAAGTGCCCATGGATTTGATAGAATTAATCCGTGGCAAAAAGGTCATGGTCGGCGCTATTGATGTGTCAACCAATAGTATTGAGACCCCTGAAGAGGTTGCCAGTACGTTACGTAAAGCGCTGCAATTTGTTGAAGCCGATAAGTTATATCCGTCAACCAACTGTGGTATGACCCCTTTGTCACGCCATGTGGCACGTGGTAAGCTGGAAGCGTTAAGTGCTGGTGCCAAAATCGTTCGTGATGAATTAACTGCCAAGTAGCGAACTAAAATTTAGGATACTAATCATGATTGAAGCCACGCATTTTAGAGACGCCATGTCATTGTTACCGACTGCAGTCAATGTCGTCACCACAGCCGGAGATGCTGGGGTACATGGGTTTACTGCCTCTGCGGTTTGTAGCGTCACAGACATGCCGCCAACCTTGTTGGTCTGCATGAATACCACGTCTCGATCACATGCGCACTTTATAGATAATAAGGTTTTGAGCGTTAATGTGCTTAGCGCCCAACACGAACCTATATCCAATGCGTTTGCCTCCAAATTAGATTCAGTTGAGCGCTTTAAGCAGGGCTCATGGACGACATTAGTGACGGGTGCGCCCATTTTAGAGGATGCATTGGTCAGTTTTGATTGTAAAATAGAGCAGGTTCAGGAAGTGGGCACCCACAGTGTGTTTATGTGTCGTGTTGTCGCCATCAATCAAAGCCGTCAGGATGAAAGCTTGGTATACTTTGATCGTCGCTATCATACTGTAGGTCAAAAAGTAGAGCATAAATTAAGCAATGAGACGGATCATAAGCAAATGGCCTAAGAGAGTATTTGATTAAAAACTTGAATGACAGCTCGAATTAAAATTTAAGTTAAACGGATTCTCTTAAATCGATCAAACGCTTGTTTTATGCTCAGAATAAATGCCCTATCCAACCTTTAAATAATCCTTTATTTACTCAAAAAAGAAGACAATATCACGTGGAATTAATCATATTTTTACTAATAGGTGCGCTGGCAGGATTTGCAGCAGGACTCTTCGGTGTCGGCGGTGGCACAATTATCGTACCTCTGCTTTTTATCGTCTTTACTCAAATGGGATTTAGCCCTGATGCGATAATGCATCTTGCTTTAGGTACGTCACTGGCGACAATTATCGTCACCTCCATCAGCTCTTTAATGGCGCATAATAAAAAAGGTGCTGTGCTGTGGCCTGTCTTTAAAAACTTAGCACCAGGCCTGGCGCTAGGCAGCTTTGCTGGCGCTGGGATTGCTGGTTTGTTATCAGGAATTCATCTGCAAGTCATAGTGGGGCTATTTCTGTTATGGGTAGCCTATAGAATGTTTACCAGTGGCAAAAGGCAGATCAAAGCCAATGCTAAAGCCAAGATGAATAATACCAATATCGTCCTACCATCACCTCCAATGCAAGTTGCCGCAGGGGCGGGTATTGGCATCGCTTCTGCTATTTTTGGTATTGGTGGTGGCAGCTTAACCGTGCCTTACTTGACCCGATATAACGTGGTGATGCAAAAAGCCGTTGGCACGTCTGCCGCCTGTGGTTTGCCTATTGCTATTGCCGGTGCTTTAGGATTTATGTTTTTTGGAATGCAAAAACATTTAGAGGTGCCAAATGCGATAGGCTTTGTTCATATATATGCATTTTTAGGCATAGCGAGTATGAGCTTTTTTACTGCTAAGTTAGGCGCAAGAGTAGCACATGCCTTATCCCCACAATTATTAAAGCAATGCTTTGCAGTGTTGTTAACCGCTGTGGCAATTTTCTTCTTGTATAAAGGGTTGATTTAGAGTCTCATAGATGAGTCTAACTTTACTCTCAAGTTCATTTACCACACTCTGGAACAGGTCTAGGATTGTCTATCGTCAAATCTATTGTGAACGCTCATGGCGGGCAGGCGACTATCTCTATTGAAGTAGAAGCCTTATTTGTGGTTAGGATAGAGTTAAAGATATAGTGTATAAAATTATTTATTGATGGTATAACTTATGCGTCTGTGGTTTTAGCTAGTATACTCTTAAATATATGAGTAGCATGATTAACAGCATTAAGTCACCATTTTTTAAGACTTAAATTTAACTATAAAATAAACCATGGACAGGTGAAATCGCATGAGTACACTTAATACGTCCCATAATACGTTTAAAAACACGCTTAAAAATACGTCCGACAATATGTCCAATACTACGCCTGATAGTATGTCCCGTAATACCCCAATCGAACAAACGCGTTGGAATGGCTGGGGTAACGTTAGCATTAATAAAAAAGTCTCGCCACATGGGGCTAAATTAATCAAGTCCCATATCGGTAAGACAACTAAATTACCTTCTGTTAGCTTACAACGGGTCTTAAAAACCGTTCCTGAGTCGCGCCTACCTGACGCTATTACGAGCTTATCTATAGTCTCAACGGATAAAGAAGTCAGACTCAGACACGCACGTGGTCAAAGTTTTCCAGATTGGATAGCCATGCACAGTGGCGAGTTTGAGGTATTCCCAGACGGCGTTGCGATGCCGCAAAATACCTCAGATGTCGAGATGCTCCTGAAACTTGCCAGCGAACATGATTTGATCGTTATACCGTTTGGCGGCGGTACCTCAGTTGCGGGTCACATTAACCCTATTAAAGAAGCACGTCCTGTTTTGACCATTGCCATGAGTCAAATGGATCAGCTGCTTGATTTGGATATTGAGAGCCAAATCGCGACATTTGGTGCCGGCGCGCAAGGGCCAGCGGTAGAGTCTCAGTTGGGTGAGCAGGGTTACCGCTTAGGTCACTATCCGCAGTCATGGGAGTTGTCTACTTTAGGTGGCTGGATTGCCACTCGATCTAGTGGTCAGCAGTCTTTGGGCTACGGTCGTATCGAGCAGATGTTTGCAGGTGGCACGTTGGTCACTCCGCAAGGTATTTTAAACATTCCTGATATTCCAGCCTCGTCTGCCGGCCCAGATTTGCGCGAGATGATGATGGGTACCGAAGGCCGGGCTGGTATCTTTACCGAAGTCAAAATGCGCGTTCAACCACTGCCTGAGGAAGAGCTATTTAAAGTGGCTTTTCTACCTCATTGGGAAGCGGGCAAAACCTTACTTAGACAAGCAGTACAACAAGATGTTCGTCTCTCTATGTTACGACTGAGCAATGCCGTCGAGACCGATGCTCATTTGCACCTGGGCACCACGCCTAGCCAATTTGTTGCCATCAGTGCTTATCTAAAAGCCCGCAGACTGACATCAGATAAAGTGATGTTAACGTATGGTGTCTCTGGCAATAAGGCGCAGAATAAGCTTGCCCTTGCTCAAATGAAACAACTCATGAAACAGCATGGCGGGGTGACCGGTAAACTGACCGATATTATGGGCAATATTTGGGCGCATGGTCGGTTTAAGTTCCCGTATTTACGAGGCACGTTATGGGAGAGGGGTATCATGGTGGATACCTTTGAGACCGCAACCAACTGGAGTAACATTGATGAGCAGATGGCGCAGATGCAACAGGCCGTAAAAACCTCTCTAGTAGATGAGGGCGAGGAGGTCATGGCCTTCACTCATATCTCCCATGTTTATAAACAGGGCGCTAGCTTGTATACCACTTACTTCTTTAGAACGGCTAAGGATTACGCCAGTACCTTACAACGCTGGCAAAAAATTAAACAGGCGACAAGCTTGAGTGTCGCAAATGGAAAGGCGACCATCTCGCATCAGCATGGTGTGGGGCGTGATCATGCCCCGTATCTTAAAGCTGAAAAGGGAGAGTTGGGCCTTAAAGTCACTGCCGATATGTTAAAAAGTTTAGATCCTGAACAACGTATGAATCCCGGTGTGTTATTACAGGACGATTTATGAACCCCTCTATGCAACGTGAGCAGGCGCTCAATATGGTTCAAACACGTACTGAGCCTTGGGATATACTCATTATTGGTGGCGGGATTACAGGTGCAGGTATTGCACGAGAGGCGGCAAGGCGTGGATTAGCAATATTATTGGTTGATCAAAAAGACTTTGCATGGGGCACATCGAGCCGCTCCAGCAAAATGGTGCACGGTGGGCTACGCTATATCGCATCGGGTGATTATAAAACAACAGTACAAAGCGTACGTGAACGTGAACGCTTTCTTACAGAAGCCAGCGGTTTGGTCAATGAGATGCACTATGTAATGCCGCACTATAAGGGCAAATTTCCGCCACCCTGGATATTTAATACGTTACTGAAGGTATATGACAAAATAGCTGGCAAACGTTATTCTAAATATTTTAAAAGAGAGGCGTTTTTAAAACTTAATCCAGGAATTAAAAAAGAAAGGTTACTAGGCGCCAGTCAGTTTAGTGATGCGTCCACCGATGATTCGCGTCTTGTCATGCGTGTGTTAGATGAAGCGAGTAAAGACGGTGCGCATGCGATTAATTATCTTAAAGCGGATGCCTTAATCTATGATGAACAAGGCTTAGTGATTGGTGCAAAGCTGAGAGATACAGCAAATCAGGTAGAGAGTAAGACGGCTACTAATACTGATTCTGATAATAGGTCACATACTAATATTGACGATAATACGACCAGCTATGAGATATATGCCAACGTTGTGGTTAGCGCTACGGGAGCTTGGGCGGATACGTTACGCAGGCAGGCTGTCAATCAAACCTCCAATGAAACCCTCAATTCAACCTTAAGCCAAACTCAGAGCCAAACTTCCCAGGCAACATTAAGTCAAACCATCAAACCCTTTCGCAAACAAATTCGCCCCTCGCGCGGTAGTCATATAGTTATCAGTCTAGAGCAGCTACCCCTTACTCACGCTTTTACTTTCTTACACCCTGTCGATAAAAGGGCGGTGTTTGTTTTTCCTTGGGAAAATCGCACGGTGATTGGTACCACCGATTTAGATCATCCGACATTAGATGATAAAGAAGTAGGTATTACAAGCGAAGAGGTCGATTACCTATTAATAGCGACCAATGAGCTATTTGATGATGTCAAACTAAGTCGTGATGACATCATCAGTACTTGGGCAGGTGTGCGTCCGCTTATTTCTGCAGCCGGTAATGGCAAGCGGGTGAGCCCCAGTAAAGAAAAACGCGACCACAGTGTGTGGGTAGATAATAATTTAGTGACGGTGAGTGGTGGCAAATTAACCACCTTTCGCTTGATTGCTCTTGATGTTATTAATGCCTGTTTACCCATTTTGGCGCATAATGATGACCTTAAGAACAACATCGCACAAAACAGCCATCAACTAAATCCGAGCAGTGACGATAGCGTCTTTACTAACCCTGTGCCAACCCATCCAAGGTTTGCCACTTTAGCAGGACCCTTGCAACATCGTCTGCAAGGCTATTATGGTAGACAAATAGACACCTTACTCGAGCTTGCGAATGACGAAGACTTGGAGTCTATCGCTGATAGTAATACCTTATGGGCAGAGATTCGTTTTGCATTACGCTATGAGCAAGTCATTCACTTAGACGATTTGTTATTGCGGCGTACCCGAATAGGGTTGATACTACCAAACGGCGCTATGACCCCGCCCATAAGCGACCGATTAAAGCAGCTGTGCCAACAGGAGCTGGGTTGGGACGATACCAAGTGGCAGCAAGAAGCTGAGCGCTATGATGAGCTATGGCATCGTTACTATCATTTGCCTGTAGCATAGCTCTATGATGATAATACGCTCAAGTTGTCAACGAGCTTGTCAACGAGCATTACTCCATATTAATGGACACACTAGCACTTTGGTAAAGGACTACCATGACTAATCACAATAATGACGAGTCAATCTATTTTCTCAGTATTGACAACGGTACTCAAAGCGTCAGAGCGATTATTTTCGATCAATTTGGTCAAGAAGTTAGCAAAGCTCGTGTAGCGCTTAAGCCTTATTTTTCTAGTCAGCCTAATTTTGCTGAGCAACATGCCGACTACTATTGGCAAAAGTTATCTGAGGCATGCCAACAGCTATGGCAAACGTGCACGATCACGCCTAGTGAAATTGCAGGCGTCAGTCTAGCAACCCAGCGCTACACCATGATTTGTTTAGATAAAGACAAAAAGCCGTTACGACCCGCCATTGTGTGGATGGATTTGCGCCGGGGTAAAACCAATGATATTGGGTTTTTAGGTCCAATTACCAAACTGGCTGGCATGGGTGATTTGGTCAAAGATGCCCAACAAAAAGCGCGGGGTAATTGGATTGCCCACCATGAGCCTGAAATCTGGGCTAAAACAGCACATTATGTCAACCTTTCAACCTACCTTACCTATCAGCTCACCGGAGAGCTTATTGACTCTAATGCTCAGTCGGTGGGCTATCTGCCGTATGATTACAAAGCCCAAAAGTGGCTAAAGCCTAAAGACTTTAAATGGCGATTGTTTAGTTGTCGTCCGGAGCAAATGCCAAAAATTGTTGCACCGAGCCAGCCTTTAGGTAAAATTAGCGCCAAAGCTTCTGAGGCAACTGGCATCCCTCAAGGTACTCCCATGATTGCCGCTGCCAGTGACAAAGCCTGTGAGACCTTGGGTGCGGTTGGCTTAGCAACTGATACCGCGTGTTTAAGCTTTGGTACTACCGCTACTATTAGCACCTTTACGCCCGATTATGTAGAAGTCATCAAACACATACCGCCTTATACGGCGGCCGTACCTCATTACTATAATCCAGAATATATGATATATCGCGGCTTTTGGATGGTCAGCTGGTTTAAAGAGCAATTCGCCCACTACGAGCAAGAGCTTGCCAAACATCAAGGTATTGATACCGAGAAGCTCCTCGACCAAGCCATTAAGGATATCCCTGCAGGCTCAATGGGTCTTATAATGCAGCCGTATTGGTCCCCTGGCGTGAGGCATCCGGGACTTGAGGGCAAGGGTGCACTCATTGGCTTTGGTGATGTGCATACACGCGCGCATGTTTACCGCGCCATCTTAGAGGGGCTTGCCTATGAGCTAAAGCTGGGTTTTGACACTATCGTAAAACGAACTGGTAAGCCTATCAAACACCTACGCGTCTCTGGTGGAGGCTCACAAAGCGACTCTGCTATGCAGATGACTGCAGATATCTTCGGTATGCCTGCTTATCGTCCGCATACCTATGAGGCAACGGGATTAGGTGCAGCCATTAATTGTGCGGTTGGTCTTAGTGTCTATCCTGATCACCAAACCGCTTGTGGTGCTATGACGCATTTAGGCGAAAAGTTTGAGCCTATTGAGGCTAATGTGCAGCTTTATAAGCGCTTATACAATGAAGTGTACCTTAAGATGTACCATCGCTTAAAGCCTTTATATGAAACTATTCAAGATATTACTGGTTACCCTGCGATTTGAATGCAATGCACCCTAGTAAAAGTAATGTTTAAATGGTTTTAAATTCAAATTTTTTGGAGTTCTATCTATATAGTCAGCTCTTTTTTTGAGCATTCAATCTGAGCTCACTGATAGGACAATAAGTGCGAAATAGTCCTTAATATTTTCAAATATTATTCAAGTAAACTTTATTATTAAAGATAATGCCTGCTATACCATAAACAATAAACCATGATAGCCACATAGAAACCAACGTATGACTAAAAAAATGATCACCAATCATCATTTTATAAAATCCCATTGTCCAACCCAATAAGGTAACTAACAGGATTATTTTATTTTTTAAACGATACAAACGAGGTAGGTAAGCAATAGCGTATAACGCAAATCCAGCGCTAGCATGAGCGGCTGGAAAGCATTTGGCAGATGTTTGAGATATAACATCCTGCCACAAGGATAGGTAGGCATACTGACCACCAAATAAGGTTAATTGGTTTGGACAAGCAACATAGGTTAATGTTTTAAGAGCCGCAATGGTGGAGGGGACGGCTATCAGTGATATTAGGATATAACTTAATTCACGAGGGTTGAAAGGGCGTGATAACTTGCCAAATATAGTGATTAAATCGTTAACCCTTGATCTGGTCTTATTTTTATTATTCTTCTTATTTTTATTATTCTTCTTAATATTATTGTTATTTATGTCTTTTATTCGACGTTGTAATGACCATTGACAACATAGACTTACTATTAACCATATCCCAAATACTATAATCAGCCTTTTTGGTAGGTCATAAAAAATAGCACGCCAAGGTTGGGCGTTTTTTTCAATAAACCATTGCCCGTTATGATAAAACAAGTTGCTAATGGTGACATCAGCGCTACTATGTTCAAAAATTAGTGTCGAGATTAGTGCTAGAGATAATAAAAAAAGCCATGTAATAAAGTGGAAGCCTTTTAAGTGCACATGATTATTTATAGGATCTCTTATGAGAGATTCAGGATGAATAAAGCGTTTTAGTTTGTTTGGCACGTGGATTAGACCTAGATTAATTCAGATAACGCTATCATCCATAAAATGAATAGTAGTAATAATACTAAAAACTGCGCTGCAGAACCGACATCTTTAGCCACTTTAGCCAAAGGATGCTGTGCAGTAGACGTGTGATCGACACTGGCCTCAATACCGGTATTGATCAACTCTACAATAAGTGATAAAAAAGAGGCAACGACTAATATCATTTTAATGGTGATACTAAGGGGCAGTATTAGAGTTAAGCAAAACAAAATAATATTCAGCCAAAATACCTGTCTAAAAGCCGCTTCATATTTATAAGCTGCTCTAAAACCATCTAAAGAATACCCTGTCGCTTTTATGATACGAATGATCCCTTTTTTGCCTTTAGCCTTGCCCGCAAAACTGTCCATGTTTAGCGCTTGCGAGATTTCTAATGGCGTTTCACCAATAATGTGAGTTGTCTCATTATGGGGTTTATTGGAATTATTATTAATCATAAAAATAGCTCAGTTGTTAGCGAAAATTTGAGGATATACAGAGGCTAGTTAAGAAAGCGTTAAGGTGGGTTAATTACATACTAAATACTTTGAAGAGTCTGTACTTTTCGATATTTTTAATATCGAAGTCGAGTTTCAACCTTAGTTTAGAAATAATAGTTCAGAAATAATTTTGATTTATTGATAAAAAATAGTAAAGGTGCTGCCGCCAGTTTCATTTGATTGATAGGTCATACGCCAACCCATATGCGAAATAATACGCTGAACAATACTAAGCCCTAAACCCGTTCCCTCAATATTAGCTTCAGAGTACGGAGTAGTTAAGGGTGTTTCATTCATATTGTCCTCAAGGTTTGTGACGTCTTGCTTAGTGCTTTCATGGTTGTTGTTTTCGTGATTAGTACTTTCAAGAATAGTGCTGTCGTGATTAATGCTATGAAGACTGGAGTGTTTTAATCGATTAAATCTCTCAAACATCAAATGTGTCTTAGCCTCAGGTATGCCAATTCCTGTATCTGCAATAGATATTTTGTTGTCATCAATGAAGATACTAACTTCCCCCTCTTCCGTATATTGGAATGCATTTTTAATTAAATTACCAACGGCCATTTTAAGGAGTTCTGGGCGGACGTAGGCGCTATATTCTTGGTCTGAATGAACGGTGCAGATGACAGGCTTATATTTAATTAAATAGCTAAGCCGCTCAACTTCTAAATGTACAACCTCATTAATAAGTGTTTGAGGAGTGTCAAGTTGCTCTGGGGCTCTTGATAATAATAATAAGGCACTGATCATTTGTGAGGTATCTTTAGCGGTCTTATTAATTCTAGTGGTGAATTCCCGCAAGGGGCTATCCTCATTAAGCTGAGACTCTAGCACCTCTGACGCCCCCATAATAATCGTTAACGGAGTACGCAGTTCATGACTGACATCTCCTGTGAATAATTGTTCGCGTAATAAAAAACTTGAGAGTTGTCTGTTTTTATTTTCAATAGTGCGTGCAAGCACCTCAACTTCTGTGGGTACATTGGATAATTGACTTAAGTCTTGATAATCGGTTTCAACCGCATTTTTTAAATCTAAAATTGGTTTTATAATCGCTTTTGACGATAAATAGGAGAATATAAAAGCGAGTAAAATACTCAAAAGCAAGGCACCAGTCAATGCTTCATACATGATTTCTTCAATATCTTCAAAGATAGCCAAAACGGGGTATTCCGTATCAGAAAAAGTGGCATTTTCTAAATAAGTTAAAAGATAGGTTTGATTTTCATAGTTATATTTAAAGTAATGCAACTCTGAGTTATTTCCATTACTGATGACTTCGATTTCTTGAACGGTATCAGTCGCTAAATGCTTTAAGTTTTCAGGGGCGTATTGAAACTTATAGATATTGATTCCTGGATTGGTTTGATAAACCGATTGATCCCCGTTTTCCTTTAAGCTTAACTGCAATTGTTGTAGTAACCTACTCTGCACTAAAGACTTTTCGATTTTTGTTTCGGCGATATAGAATATAAAAATGAAGGTAGAACACAGCATGATGGCAAATAAGATATAGGACAGGCGAAACTTTGTTTTTATTGAGTTGAGTTCAAACACACTATTTTTTTTAAACATAGTATTGGTTCAATCCAATTTAGAACTAACAATCTGATAACCGACACCAGATACCGTGTGAATCAAGGGTTTATCGAAAGGTTTATCGACCTGTGAGCGAAGCGTATGTAGATGGGTGCGAAGTGCATCACTGCTCGGTATGTCATCCCCCCAAACGCTGATTTCTAAGTCAGTTTTACTAACCAAGCTTGGGCTTTCGCTCATTAATGTCTTAAGAATCTTAAAGCCTATCGGCGTAACTTTAATTAACTTACCCTCTCTATAAACGGTATGAGTTTGAGTATTTAATACCAGTGTATCTACTTTCAACTCTTCTTCAAAGTGTTTATTTTGATGACGTCGCACCAAAGCTTTAATGCGCACCTCAAGCTCCACTAGAGAAAAAGGTTTGACTAAGTAATCATCTGCACCACTCTCAAACCCTATCACTTTATCCGAAATAGTATCTCGAGCCGTTAACATTAAGATCGGGGTTTTAACGTGCCATTTTTGACGCAGTGTTTTGCACAACTGCGTACCATCCATACCCGGTAGCATCACATCGAGTAATATAACATCATAACGATTTTGTGAGGCCAGATTAAGACCGCTTTTACCGTTATAAGCATTGTCTAATTCATACCCTTTAGGCTCAAAAAAAGCATAAATATTAGCGACGATATCAGGATTATCCTCAATAATAAGTATGTGGCATTTGTCGGCGATTTGACTAGGTGTCACCTTATCAGAGTTTTTGGGATCAGGTGTATTCATAAATGTCACTTAGATAACGTTTTGAAAAAAGTCGGCTTACCTTTCGTTTCCTCAGAACTGATGCCATAAAAATTCATCAAAGTCGGGGTAATAAAGTCATGAGACACCGGTTTATTTAATAAGGCTTCAATACTTGATTTGTCTATATGATTACTTGAAGGTGACCAAATAATGACGGGAATATGTTTTTGAGCATTTGGAGCAATTGAATAGGGGAGACCATGCAAGTATATATTATTTTCGCCTAAGCTTTCTCCATGATCGCTCACATATATCATCGTCACATCGTAAGTTTGTTGGTAAGGCTTTAAAGTCTCAATAACGCTATTCAAAAAGTAATCTGTATAACGGATGGCATTATCATACCCATTGATAACCGATTGAGTATTGCATTTTGACAGCTCATTGGTCATACATACCGGTTTGAATACCTCAAACTCTTTGGGATAGCGCTCATAATAGGCTGGACCATGGTTGCCCATTTGATGTAATAATATCAAAGTATCTTGAGGCGTTACTAGTTTATCAAATCCCTCTAACATACCAATATCTCGACATTCACTATCACAAACGGGGTTGTTATCTGAAGTCTTAAATTCTTGATACGTCACTCGATCAGCGACCCCTTTCGAGCTTGAATTATTGTCCCGCCATATCACGTTAACCCCCAGTTTATGGAGGGTATCTAATACATTTTCATGATACGCTGCATTTTTAGAGTCATATTCCTCCCTATCTGCATAACTGAACATACAAGGTACTGAATAAGCAGTAGAAGTGCCACAAGAGGTTGCCTCTTTGAAGCTATAAATATCGTTTTGCTTGGCTAGCAAAGGCATAGTATCGCGTGGGTATCCATTTAAGCTAATATGATCTGCCCGAACTGTTTCACCCACAACAAAGACCATTAGTTTAGGTTTGACGATTTGGGTGCTAGACGTCACACGTTTTGCATCGGTTGCATGGGCAATCAAGGTGTCAGGACGATTTAGTTTATCTAGGTAATCCGTTCCTAATTTAATTGATGAATAGATTGGTGTGATAGGATTTGTATAGTTCCGCACCATTTTATGTTGACGAAAAAAGCTGGCGTATTGATCCCCAAAGGGTAATAGGCAGACGGCTATGACAGCAATTGCCAATACTAAAGTCATCACTCTTTGGAGCAGTGCAGAACGCCAAGTCAGGCGCTTAATGGGTAATTTAAAAATGATAATAGCCGGTACAATACCCATTAAAAGCACACGTAGTACTAAACTGAATGAAAACAATCCCATTGCTTCTGCATGATCCGTCTCCATACTGTTAATAAGCATGTTGGTATCAAATATTGTGCCATATGCATCAGTAAAATAACCACAGACAGCGCCGATAAGAAGAAGCGTAATAAGTACAAACTTTGCAATGGGACGATACGTCAACAACTGCACAACCAACCACATCAGTCCGAAAAGCAAACCTATTAAAGACAGAAAAAACCCAAGGTTATTTTGTATAGGGTAGAGGCTTATTACTTGTTTAAAAAACCCTATATTTGCGGTCGCCACTAAAAATATAGCCACGCCTAAAATCAAATAATTAAGGTTAATTTCCCGTTTTTTAAGCACATGCTTAAAGCCCTTTAAATTTGGATCTTTTATGGGTTCAACGAGGACTTTATTTGAGATTGAATTTTGGGTTAGGGGCATGGCGTGACTTCTCAACGGTAACTTAAGGATTGAATCCTAAAATAGCAATTGCCCCGTTAAGAAGATGTTAAGAAGATTCAGAATGGATGTGGAGATTAGAAGCTTTAAAGTAGGTTAGAAAATTTAAAGTAGGTGATGTCAATTTTTTTATCTGCGCCTTTAACCTGCGATTAAGTGAACAGGTTCAAAGGTACTTTCAAATAACGAACGCCATTAGTTTCAGGCTCTGGCAATTCACCGGCTTGAATGTTAACTTGCACAGCGGGCAAGATTAAACGTGGCATGTCAAGCGTTGCGTCTCGCTCGGTACGCATTTTAATGAATTCGTCGCGACTTATGCCAACTTTTACATGTATATTACTCGCTTTTTGAGCTGCCACTGTGGTAACAGGTGTATGGTCGCGAGATTGATTTGATTGGTTAGCATGGGGCGGATAGTCATGACATAAGTAAATCTTGGTATTATCAGGCAATGCCAATATTCTTTGAATGGAGTTGTATAGCGTGCCAGCATCACCACCCGGGAAGTCACATCTAGCAGTACCCACATCGGGAGCAAAAAGCGTATCACCTACAAACACCGCAATTTTGTTAGCATTCTCTCGTTTTTCATTAATCACTTGACGCGCAACATAGGCCATATCTGCCGGCGTATGCCCTGGTACATATAAAGCAGTTATTTCAACTTGACCTAGCTGTAGTACAGTACCCTCATCTGTTAACACATCAAATTGGCTGGCATCTGTTTTAAAACTCATATCAAGATTAAAGACGTCTTTAAAAATTCGTTGCACGTCAGTAATGTGTTTGCCAATGACCAGCAGTGGAGGTGTGGTCTGATCTGCAAACTGTTCTTTAACATAAGGTGCAGCAGATAAGTGGTCAGCATGGGCATGAGTTTCAATAATATATTTGGTTTCGAGATGATTCATTTTGATAAAGCTGATGACCTTATCTATAGAGTCAGTACTGGTATGACCCGACTTACCATCGTAGTCCAATACAGGATCTATAATGGCACATAAGTTGTTCATATTATCGACTAGGACGTGGGTATAGGTTTCAGTATCCTCATGTAAGAAAGAATGTATTTTCATAACGGTTTTATTATCCTTAATGGCTTAATATTCTTTTATAAGTAAATCACAACGTTAGATTTTTTAATGAAGAGTTGGTTTAGTGATAAACCCATATACACCATGCAATCCAAAACCACCCAGCATGGCTACAATAAATAGCATGGCTTGCCAATATCCAGCAAAAGCAGATAACAAAGCAGGGGCAGGACAAAATCCAAGCATCCCCCAACCTATGCCAAAGCAGATACTACCGATGAGTAACTGAGGGGTAATAGCACTATTACTGGGAAGCTCAATATCTGAGCCATCAAATGCAGGCTGATGCATATTAAATTTTCGCTTGGCAATCATAAATGCGGGCATGGCAACCAAAATTGCTGCCCCCATTACTAGAGCCAATGACGGGTCCCAATTGTGAAAGATACTTAAAAATGCCACTACTTTATTGGGATCTACCATCTGAGAGACAATCAAGCCGAGTGTAAAAACCACACCTGCGCTAAAGCTTATAATAAAGGTCTTGTATGATGCTGACATTGTAGTATTCCAAAAAGAGTATGATTTACCTTATTAAAAGAAGAGTTACTTATAGAACAAAGATTCAAAACATATTGAATAGGGTAGCAGTGGCAATACCGCTCGCCATAAAAGTAAGCGTCGCAACAAGTGAGCGCGGTGATAGTCTAGATATACCACATACCCCATGCCCACTCGTGCAACCTGAGCCTAATCGTGTACCAAATCCGACCAATAAACCAGCACAAATAATTAAAAATGGAGACGCCTCAATTGAAAAATTCGGGAATCCAATCAATAGGCTATAGCCCCACGTTGCCACTGCCATCCCTACCACAAAGCTAAACTGCCAACTTAGACGGGGCAGTTGGGTCAACATCGATTTAAAAATACCACTCATGCCCAAGATTCGACCGATGCCTAAAATTAGTACAGCAGCCGATAATCCTATGAATGCACCACCAATCAATGCTGATAATGGGGTAAAGGATAGCCAATCAGTCATAGTTCTACTTCTCTATTTGAGTTAAGGGTTTGGGTAGAGGTTAGGGGATCGCAGAAACGTTCATAAAGTATCTGCATGACGGCTAGAGCATCATCGCTAGCAATGGAGTAATAAATCTGACGACCTTGACGTTCAGGTGTCACTAAATTTTGCTCCCTAAGTATCCCAAGCTGCTGCGATAAACTAGGTTGATGGATACCGGTTAATTTCTCAAGTTGACTAACACAAGCCGATCCCTTAACCAATTGACACATCAGCATCAAACGATCGGGATGCGACAAAGACTTAAGCAGTTGCGCCGCTTTATCTGCATTGTTTTTAAGTTGGTCGAAGTCGACAGACTGCCCAATCACTGATGTCATTAAAATACTCCTAGTTTAAAAATAGTAATATCATTACTCATTACATTACTTAACCACCCTCTATTAAATTATATTATATATTTTTATATAATATAAAGCTATATAATTTAAATAAAGTTTTTTATAGTTGGTATTAGTAGCTAATTAGGGTATAAATCTTATTGACAGAATGGCTTTTGAAGAGAAAAATACAGGCAAAGTTAACCTCTAAACTTTTAAACGGCTTAGCCTAAAAAAGAGTTAAATAGCCCCATGTTTTACGAATAGGCAGTCTTTTAAACTGAGTTATGGGTTGCCATAAATATAATAGAGTGCATAGGTATATCAATGAATAACAAGTTTTTAGAAAATTCGACCCTGATTACTTATTCGCCCTCCCAGGTTACAAACGTTCGTTGTGACAACCTTAAAAATTTAATTTTTAATCCCCAAAGTGATGACGTTTACTGGTTAAACACCTATGGGATAACTGAACTTGAGGATATTAAGAAAGTTATTATTCAAAATAATCTTGATGACTTTTTATTAAAATTATTCCAAGAAAAGGAACATGTTAATAAAGTTATTGAGTTAGATAATGTGCTGTTTATCGCAATAAAAGTATTAATGACAGAGGGTGATAGTCTTAAAAGTGAGCAAATGATTTTTGTTGTATCTGCAAATATGCTATGGAGTTTGCAAGAAGAAAAAGGAACTTATTTTGAATGGATTCGGGATCGATTGACTCATGGTAGGGGTTTAGTACGCAGCAAAAAAGTTGATTACCTCATGTTTCTAATTATTGAATCGATGGTATCGAGTTATGAGTCTACCTTTGAAAATATTATAAATAACGATGATGATTTTTTAAATGTGTCTAATATTCAACCTACTCCTTATTTTACTGAGAAAGTTGAACAACAAAAAATGCGACTGTTAAATTTTAAAAAAGCGACGCTAAGTTTACGCAACACAATAGTAAAATTACAGACGATTAATAACCTTGATATTCAAACCAAATATTTTATAGAGCTTAAAGAACAAGCCAATAACTTAATCAGCGAAATTGATTTTGAGTTGTCGAATTTAGACAGTAAAATTAATCTTATATTTTCATTTCAAGGTCATCGTTTAAATGAAATTATGCGAATGCTGACTATAATATCTGTGGTATTTATACCGTTAACCTTTATAGCAGGCGTTTATGGAATGAATTTTGAATACATGCCAGAATTAAAATGGCGATATGGGTATTTCATTGTGCTGAGCGGAATGGCATCAACTGCCTTATTTATTGTTTATTATTTTAGAAAGAAAAAGTGGATCTAAGCATAAAATCCCATTAACTTTGTCTCGAAGGTAATACCAAATCTATAAAATAAGAGACTAAATGAGGCGACGGCAAAAGCTATAAACTGAAGATTAAGTGAGCTTAGACCAATATTTAGAATATTTTAACGTGGGATAGTTTATCTTAGAGAAGAGGTAACTCTTCAATTCAATTTAAGAGCCATAATATTAAGAGTTACATTAACAACTACATTTGCTGCTATATTCACAATTAACTTGCCGTACTTTTAAACCGCCGTCTAATTAGCCAAATTAGGATAATCGCTACCGCTAACAGCAAAAATATTTTTGAATAAGGCGCTAACCACTTCTCAATAACATCGTAGTTATTACCAAAGTGATAACCAGCTAGGGTCAGTAAGGTAGTCCAGATGCTAGCACCCAGTGTCGTAAGCACTAAAAAAGGGAGTAGCGGCATCTTATTCATACCCGCAGGGATAGATATCAAAGATCGAATACCTGGCACCATGCGACCAAAAAACACCGCCTTTTTACCATGATTATCAAACCAATCACTTGCAGACAATACATCCTCAGTCTTGACAAACACATATTTGCCATACTTATCAGTAAACGTGATTAGCCTTTCTTTATTAAATAACGTGCCTAAATAATATAAAGGAAGTGCGCCAATAACCGACCCCAACGTTCCCGCTAAGATAACAAGAACAAGGTTCAAATCCCCTCGCGCAACTGCAAAGCCGGCAGCTGGCATGATAACTTCTGAGGGGATTGGTGGAAATACATTTTCAGCGAACATCGCAAAAATAATGCCTAAATAGCCAAATTTGGCCATGATAGCTAAGACCCAATCACTAATTTGATTCATATATTAACTCTAATGGTTATAACCTAAAGCTCGATACTGCAGTGTGCCATATAAAGAAGGCGTTAAGGTTGGTTTTACATTATTAAAGTAGGGAGCCTCGTCTACAAAATGAAGCCCCCAACTTATTAATGCATAAATCTTGTTATAATTGGATAAGTGGTATGTTATTAAAGGGCTTGAGGATTTGTATTAATGACTTTTAGTACTAGCACGTTGTTTAAAGATTAAAAGGCATAGCACAATAAATATGAGTAAAGCTGCCGATGCCCCAAAGCGACTCAATGCCAATCCACCATGGTCAATAGGTTTGTCTAGAAAGTCTCCGAGTACAGCTCCCAAAGGTCGGGTGAGTACAAAGGCACTCCAGAATAACAAGGTTTTAGAAATACGCGTCCAAAAGTGTGCTATTGCAATTAAGGCAAGCAAACTTCCAAAAATAACCGCACTGGTTGTGTATCCCATACCCTTAGTATCTGCCACCCAGTCTCCGAGTGCTGTACCAAGAGTCTGCGAGAACATAATGGTCGTCCAATAAAATACTTCTGCTTTAGGGTTAGTAATACTATCAACAGAAATACTGCCCATACTTTTATGCCAAGTAAATAAACTCAGGGCGAGTAAGCCTAGCAGTAAGGCAGACCCTCCGGCATAGCCAATTCCTAATGAGCGAGTAACAAAATCTGCTATTGTCGTTCCGAGCGTTGTAGTCGCAATAATGGTGCCCCAATACAACCACTTATTAAATCTATCTGCTTTGATTTGGGTAGCAACGGCGATTGCGAAAATAACGGCAAAAATACCTGTACTAACGATATACCCAAGATCTAACGACATTGATAACGCATCCCCTGCCGTTTCACCCAGTGTCGTAGAGGCAATTTTGATCAACCAGAAAATTAAGGTTACCTCTGGCACTTTTGCTAATGCACTACTATATGATCCGCTATTTGAAACATGATTAGAGTTGTTGTCGTGAAAACTCTTATTATTAATACCTTCGGCGTTTCTAGACATTATAGCCATTTCCTAACTCACTATAATTATCAACAGACCCTAGTCTAAACACATCCTATTGCATTAAGTTACAAAAGCAATATGCAGGTAATTCGTTACATCATCCTAATAATTAACTTATCTTTTTTAAAGAATTGATGATAAAGCGCTGCAAGAATATGAACTGCTGTAAAAGTTAGAATTAATGACCAAATCACGTTTGTATGTAAATTTTGATAGAATTTAGAGGTGTTATGATCTGGCGTTACAAAAACAGGTATGTCAAATAAACCGAAGATACTCACTGGATGACCATCATAAACCGTCATCAATAGCCCTGCGATAGGCATGGCAATTAATAAACCATACAATGCCAGATGAACCAAATGAGATATTAAATTCTGCCATTTTGGCATCGGTAGGCTTGGCGGTGTTTGAGTTATCAGGCGGTTGATTAATCGAGCAAGCATCCAGCACAGCAGGCTGAGGCCAAAGGCTTTATGTAAATTTATATAGGAGATATTTTCGCTATTTTCATAGAGCACAAATAACCCCCAAGTTATGACTAGTAGTATTAAACTCACCCAGTGAAATATTCGACTGCTTACTGCCCATTTATTATTTAAAGTATTACCTTCCATAGTATTTTTCATAACCATATCCTTTTTAATAAGACCAAGACCCAATGAATTTGATTGATTCTGACTTAATGACTATAAGGTTGAGGATGTTAAGAAAGTGTTAAGGTCTATCCGATAGGATGTGCATAGCTGGGAGTGAAAGTCACGACCAAAAAAATAGACTTACCGAAGATAACGGTAAGCCTTGAAGATAGAACTATAAATGAATATGGTTTGTCCTAACTGACTGATTAACCGAGTTGTCAAGCTAGTGCTAAGGATAACGAAACCATCTTTCCCTAAGTCATCTTGCCCCAAGTCATCTTGCCTCAAGTCATAGATTTCTTAAACTTCATGATCTAATATAAAAGCAACAAGATCATAGCTATAGTCATGCTAAGACGATATAAATAGGACCTAGTGACGGTAACACAAGTGGTAAATCTATACTAAAAACTTTTGGGTTAATAAAACCCAATAAGCAGCGCCAATAGGAATGTTAGTGTCATCAAAATCATAATTTGGGTTATGTATAGAGCAAGCACCAGGACCCCCTGTGGATTCATCCCCATTGCCAATAAATAAATAACACCCTGGTACTTCTTGTAAGAAAAAGGCAAAATCTTCACTGGTCGTCAACGGTTTTATATCCGTGAGTGTGTCATCTTCCCCAATCAACTCCTGGGCTACTTTATAAGCAAATTGGGTCTGTTCAGCGTTATTCATGAGCACAGGGTAATGGGTGATAAAATCAAAACTCGCAGTCACACCATAAGCGGCTGCTTGATGGTTTACCATCTCTTGAATACGGTCTAATAATGTTGCGTGAGAGTCAGGGTCTAAACTTCGAACATTTAGTTTTAACACGGCAGTATCGGGGATGACATTATCGGTATGACCCGACTTAAATTCCCCGACCGTAATGACTCCTGTTTTTAACGGGTCAATATTACGAGAAACAATAGTCTGTAGTCCCATAATAATTGCCGCGCCTGCCACCACAGGATCACTTGCCAAATGAGGCATTGCACCATGGCCACCTTTGCCATGCAATGTCACATCGATACGGTCTCCAGATGCCATTAATGCCTGTTCATTAAAACAAAGCTGTCCTGGCTTATAGCCTGGCATATTATGTATGCCAAATATGGCATCGCAGGGAAACTTTTCAAACAACCCGTCATCTATCATGCGCCTTGCCCCTGCAAGTCCTTCTTCAGCAGGCTGGAATATTAAATTAAGCGTGCCATTAAAGTCTGCGTTTAATGCTAAATACTCGGCTGCTGCCAATAGCATGGCGGTATGTCCATCGTGACCGCAAGCGTGCATTTTTCCTTCAAGTTTGCTCGCGTAAGGTAAATCCGTCAACTCAGTTAAGGGTAGGGCATCCATATCGGCTCGCAACCCTAAGGTTCGGCTTCCATTGCCTTTTTTAATTTGACCGACCACGCCTGTACCGCCTAAACCTCGAGTAACCGTATAACCCCAATCTTCAAGATTTTTTGCCACTAAATCACTCGTACGAAATTCTTCATAGCCCAGTTCAGGGTGTTGATGAATATCATGACGGATTTTGACAAACTTATCTGTCGTTTGTTCTAACTCTACTAGTAAGGGGTGCTGATTCATATGAACTCTCCACGTAATATATATAGTCAATGAACTACTAAACGGTTACGGCGTTAACCTCGTTAAGCCTACTCTAGTAGTACTTGCACTCGGTTGCTTTGTAACCATTTTAGACTTCTTTGACTATAGTGCATATTTTAAAAGCTTCGTTTATTTATAGCTTAGGGATTTAATGGGTTAGTTATTTTGGCTTACTTATTTCAAAGCTTTATCCCCAGTTTCTTCCATAAACCAAACCGCAATGATTGATAATAAAACGATAAACATCATATACCAAGCTGGCGCAACAGGGTTACCTGTCGACTCAATAAGCCAAGCAATAGCGGGCTGGGTCGTGCTACCAAATAAAATAGCTACTCCTGCATAGGCGACAGAAAGCCCTGTGGCACGAATTTTTCTATCAAACAATTCAGGAACAGCGACCAAACAAGCGCCGCCACTTAATGCCGTAAATCCAGTCAGAACAAAGGTGGTAATCAGCAGGGATGGCAATCCAATATTATTCACCAAGTAATTAAACAGGGGTAAGGATATAAGGACTAATACAACCCGTGGCCAAAACATTAGATTTTTTCTGCCAAATTTATCGCTAAGCCAACCGCCTAATACTGCAAACATTAATATGGCGATACCTGAAACCAGTGTGGCTGACATAGAAATGGCAGGACTAAGTTTTAAGGTGGTCGTCGCATACGTATTCATATAGATAGAGATATAAAGGGGCACGGTGATACCAGCAATTGCCCAAAACGCTATAAAAATCTTACGCCAAAATTCACCCGTTTTAACAACCGTAGGGACATAGGAGGTTTTTGAATTTGATGGAACCGCTTTGTTAGCTGATGAATGAACAGTATCAACAGACGAAGACATTGGATTTTCGTGCAGAGTCTCAGCCATGTTATTACGCAAATATAAGGCAATCGGAATCAGTAAAAGCGTCAAGAAAAAAGGTACTCGCCAACCCCAAGCAAACATATCTTCAGTACTTAAAGATAATATCATTATTATCCCAAAACCACCTGCCATAATGGCTGCAACACCCTGACATGCCAGTTGCCAACTTCCAAATAACCCACGTTTATGCGAGGGTGCACTTTCGATTAAAAAGGCCGAGGAGGGACCTACTTCACCCCCTAATCCAAATCCTTGTAATAAACGACACGTTAAGACAATAATAGGGGCAGCAATACCAATGCTGGCATATGTAGGTGTCAAAGCCAATCCTATAGTACCCACAGTGATAAAAAGAATGGTGAGTAACAGGGCGATTTTACGCCCTTTGCGGTCTGCCACGATACCTAAGATAATACTGCCAAGCGGGCGAGTGACAAAACCAATACCAAATACTGCCAAAGACAGCAATAAGCTAATGAAGGGATCGTCAGAGGGGAAAAAAGCTTTTCCAATATAAACTGCAAAAAACGCATAGAGTACAAAATCATAAAACTCTAAAGCACTGCCAATGACGGCGGCAGTAACGATTTTTTTTGAATTAGGATGATCAGGTAAACGGCTAGATACAATGGTTGACATAATTTATTCCTTAAAAATAAAAACTACCTGTAACAATGAGTGAAACTAGCAATACCAAATTCCTTAGACTATCTGTTATTACTAGTTTATTTTCACCCACAACTTAATGTCATGCATTCACCAATGTATAAACCTCACTTTAGTCAAAATCTTTGTCAAAACCTATGATCTTTATATGTTCTTTAAAGACGCCGATTTTTATTATAAATCCGCTAAATAGAGCGAGAAAATAACGATTGGCGATGGTATTGCATTAAGTCACCGCAGCACGAACCTTAAATTTCTCATTTCTCCATTCTTCGTTTTGCATGACCTGCTTAAGTTCTTGTACCGCCGTCCAAATATCTTCATAACTTAGGTATAAAGGGGTAATACCGAATCTTAGGACTTCAGGTTCACGATAATCCCCAATGACACCACGGGCAATCAGTGCTTGAATAATGGCATAGCCTTCTTTATGCGCAAAACTAACATGGCTACCACGGTAATGGTGGTCTTTAGGGGTAATCAATTCTAAGCCAAATTCGCCACATTCTTGAGCGACTAAATCCATAAATAAATCGGTTAATTTAAGCGACTTTTTACGCAGCTCCTGCATATTGGTAGCCAAGAATATATCTAAGCCACATTCAATCAAGCTCATAGACACAATGCTTTGAGTGCCGCATAAAAAGCGTCGTATCCCTTCTGCGGGCTCATAACTATCTTCCATCGCAAAGGGTTGCTTATGACTCCACCAACCAGAAAGCGGTTGCCAAAATTTATTTTGATGCTTTGCATTTACCCAAGCAAAGGCAGGGGAGCCAGGACCACCATTTAGATATTTATAAGTACAGCCAATAGCAAAGTCGCTATTTGTCTTATTAAGGTCTATCGGCACCGCCCCAATCGAATGAGATAAATCCCAAATTACCAACGACCCATGCTTATGGATGAGCTGATTGCATTGTTCCATATCGTATAGATAACCGTTGCGGTAATTTACTTGCGACAACACCGTGACTGCTACTTTATGGTTCGTTAATACCTTTTCCAAATCGTCAGGATTCTCAAGCAGTACTATCTCATAACCTTGATTAAAATAGTCGATAAACCCTTGTACGATATAAAGATCTGTCGGAAATACATCCCTTTCCACAATAATAGCTTTATGATCAGGAGCGACTTCAGCTTGATTTTTAATAGCCGCCGCCAATACCTTAAATAAATTGACACTGGTAGAATCAGAGACCACCGTCTCGTTGGGGTTGGCACCCATTAACTGAGCAATCTTATCACCAAGCCGAGTCGCTAAACCCCACCAGTCTGCTTTATTCCAGCTATTGATAAGATCTATTCCCCATTCTTTTGAAATGACTTGCTCGGCTTTTGCAAGGGCGGTTTTAGGCTTTGCTCCTAGTGAGTTACCATCTAGATAGATAACACCAGAGGGCAATACAAATTCGTCTTTAAATTTTGCAAGAGGGTCTTCGTTATCCCATTCACGGCATTGTTCCTGAGTAATCATATTTCTTAACTCCTGTTGATAAAAAAGTGTATAAATTAATACTAGCATTAAATAATTCGTCAATCTTCCTATTATCATGTATTAAATTTATTAAAATTAGGATAGTATTTTAAATATAGTATATAAATTAGGATGATATTCAATAATGAACATCGATGTGATAGACCATAAGATTTTGAAGCATTTAAAGAAAAATGCCCGATTAAGCAATCAAGAGTTAGCGGAGCTAGTGAATTTATCCTCTTCAGCTTGCCATCGGCGAGTCAAGATTTTGGAAAAGAGTGGGGTGATTGAAGGGTATCAAGCTAAGATAAACTACGAAAAATTAGGAATGAATTTTTTTGCTATTGTAGAAATTCAACTGTCGCAACTCACTGAAACTGATCATCTACATACGCTTGAGCAAATTAAGATGTTTGAAGAAGTGATTAATGCTTATATTGTCACCGGCGAATCTAACTATATTTTATATATCATGACAGAAGACTTAAATTCCTTTTCAAATTTTGTCATCAATAAACTAAATAAAGTTAGTGGCATTATGAGTATAAATTCAAAGATTATTTTGGATAAAGTGATTCAGAAATGACGATTGAAAGCGGGGTTGATGTGGGATTATTAAAAGTAAATTAAGAGTATATAATCTTTTAGTTGTTCATCTATTTATAATAGATTGATTTAAATGTCAAATATTTAAATCTTTTAATCTTCAAATAGCATATGTGATGCACAAATATCCTTCATTTGGTCATAATAATGATAGTTATCTAACTTATCCTTTATTAAAACAAACTTTTCTGAGTCTAAATTACTGTAATCATAGCCAATAAAAAAGTTCACGCCGTCTTTTAAGGTTCTCTTATCACCATCACATTGTATAATTTGTTTCATATCGAAATTACTTAAATCTTCTTCATTTTCGTACCTTATATAAAAAACGGTATTTCCTATCTTCCCGCGTGTTTCTTGCATAGGTAAGTTGTGATATGTGCCTATTGTTTCATCTTTATACTTTTCATTAACAAATCCTTCTTTTGACTCAGCTAAAAAATTATCAGCAACTTCTCTATAGCTCTTATCTAAAGGTATGTTCACATTAGTTACAGCAAACCTTCTAGTAATGCCATAGACTGATGACTTACCAATTATTTTATCAATAATGAATACATCGTCGACTACTTTGATAAAGTATTTATATTCAGTCTTACTAGAAGTCGTACTAAAGTCCGTTAATACATATTTATTATCAACTGACTCAATGATAGTAAACCTTAATGGTGTATCGGCATATGGCTTTATTTTATCCAAAACAGATTCTAACTGTTGCTTTGAAGGATAAATCTTACAATGAATCTCATCGTTACAACTGTTTGAATTAGATAGAGTAGTGTGGTGGCTTTTATTCAAAATACCTTCGTTGCAACTACATAAAAGAATGACAGAACATATACCTAAAACCATTAATCGCATTATTGATATCCTTATCTAAATTCCTTGGTAAGTTGTTCAATTTATAAATATATATTCTTTTAAGAACATCCTTGAAACTCCGCCTTTACACTGGCAGTAGTACAACCAAAGAAATTAAGTCGACATTGTATGTTCATAGCACAATAAAGGTTAGTATTACCCTATAAAATTGGTTTCATTTAGAGGGTATCCGTCTCTAAGCCATCAATACGCACGATAACTTTCTGACTACACAGTTGTTTATGCATTGGATAAAGCTGGTTTATGGTGTCTTCTCTTGATTATACGGAGGCTTGGACGTAGCTTTAGTAAATAAGTGGTTTAGAGGATATTTCATTATGGTAGCTATTCACGCTTTTCGCTACTATCTGTCCGCCAGCATAGGGCAGTGGTAATGGCTTGAGATGTCACTTGCTTCGCGTGCCATCTCAAGCCTGACCACAGCAGCCTATGATGCCGTTCAGTATATCCGCTGCAATCGTGGCTAAACCGCATCACACGTTAACCACTGTGCGTAAAGTAAATTTTTGAATAATACTGCTATTTGATAGTGGTTCGATTGTAAGTTAAAGCGTATTGTGTTTTTATCATTAACTAACATAACTGATGATGTATTCCTTAAGTTTTAAAAAAATATAAAGAAATTTATAGCTAGATATGAATTATTAACTTTCTCCATGTGCATTATATATCTTAAGTGCATTCTTACAGATAGTTTCATTTTCATATATAAACTTATCCCATCCTGTATTATCTCTTGATAAATTGATGCCTGCATATTGCATCAAGTCTTCGCTATATTGACAATTCATATTTGATAGTTTTTTTAAGTTGAGTTGTTCACAATGCCGTTTGGTTTCATTTAATAAAGGGCTAAAGCCCCAAGCATACAAATCTGTATGAATATGCATTTTTGAAATTTCTTTTGCAGAACAAATTGAACTAAAAGTGTCTTTTTTAATTGAAATATTTATTTCAGGCTGATCTATTCCATTTATATTCTTAGTTAAAGAAGTAATATCGTTGCATCCCAAAAGCAAAAATGTAAAAACTGAAATAAAGTTTAATTTTTTCATAATTAACGATCCGCTTTATCGAGAAAAACATTCGGGTGTATTAAATCACTTATGCGTTTATATTTATACCGCTAGCCTCTTTCATAGTTAGTGCAGAAGTGTCATTAACGATAGAAAACATTTCAAGATGCAACATATTACTAGATACTTTTACTCCAATTAATCTGCCTACCTTTCCAATGGGGCTGAATTACAAATTTTTTTAGTAGCTATATTTTAGACCCAATATTATTCTTCTATATATTCAATGTAACTAATAGCGGTTATCCATAGGAAATACCCCCAAATATATCCGTTAGCGCCATTTTTGATCGTATAATCTGCACCAACTTTGTGTAGTGTTAAATCCTTGATCTCTGTTTCATTAGGATAAAAATCACTAGCAGGTTTTAATATTTTAACCGCTCCAGAATTTTCTCGTCTGTCACTTCGACAAGTGGGGTTTCTATACTAAGTTCCTTAGAATTGCCATAAATAATAAATTGATAGCAAGATTCATAAATTTTACTTTTTATTTTTCTTAATTCGCATTCCTCCCTCCCCAGATAAATACCATCTAATATATCGTTAACAATTGCTTGACTAACTACTTGACCTGTCTTTGCATCTTTATAAAATAAAATACTTTTTTCATAAGGATATAAAGAGCATTTATAAAAAATATATTCATGCCACACTGATGGAAAGCTAAATGTATTGGTAGAGTAGCTAATACAATGCTTAAGATTTTCCTGTGTATTTTCCGTTATTTCCGACACTCTATTATATAAATGCAAGCCTGTACACGCACTACAAACAACAAAGACAAGGCAGACGGATATAGATATCTTTTTGATTAATGTCATAATTTTATCTGTTTGAGACCGATTTAATATAGTCTGTAGAGTATTACCGATTGCTCCATCCACATACTATCGTGCTAAAGAGCTAGAAGAAACGCCTGAAAAGCGTTCACAGCGTAGTCAGCATGACGACTTCTATCTTAAAGAGATTAAACGTATTTGGAAGGAAAGCAAATGCCGATACGGTGCTCGTAAAGTCTGGAAACAGTTGAAGTCCGAAGGTGTACATCCTGCACGCTGCACTGTAGAGCGGTTAATGCGCCAGCATGGCATGCAAGGTATTTGGCGAGGTAAAGGTAAGATAACCACTAAGTCTCGTGATGATCAAATACGGGCAGACGACTTAGTTAACCGTGACTTCACCGCCCATCGTCCTAATCAACTGTGGGTGGCTGACTTTACCTACGTTAAAACGTTGAGTGGTTGGGTATATACCGCCTTTATCATTGATGTGTTTGCCCGTAGTATTGTTGGCTGGAAGGTGTCTAATCGTATGAACACCGATATGGTGATGGCAGCGTTAAATCAAGCAATTGCAAACAGAAACAACCCAAAAGATGTGATCCATCATAGTGATAGAGGTGTTCAGTATTTATCCATTCGCTATACGGATAAGATGGCTGATTCTGGCGTTATTGCATCTGTTGGCACGACAGGTGATTCATACGATAATGCATTAGCTGAAACGGTTAACGGGCTTTATAAAACGGAGGTGATTGAGTATTTAAAACAGCAGTGGCAAGGTGTGAGCGATGTTGAATTAGCAACCCTTGAATGGGTCGATTGGTTTAACAAAACACGTTTGCATAGTACGATTGGTTATGTGTCGCCTTTTGAGTTTGAGAGACGATACTATGATAGTCTTAGTGAGTCAGACAAAGTTGCCTGACTCAAGTAATCCACTCTCCGATATAGTCGGGGCGGTTCATACCTTCAATTACTGGTCTTACGGCTTTCATATAAGTTATATGTGCATCAACTTCACTATTAGATGTAACACCGCCCAATGTTCTTAGTGCAGCATTAAAAACTAGGAACAACAAATCTTCAGGGTCAACTGAGGTTGAAATCTGTACTGTTCTAGGATTTTCGTTAGAGGGTAAGTTATCACCAATTAAAATTATTTCATTTTTGTTAAAGATACTAATAAAATTATATAAAATATAAATTTAAATTTTTTTCATTCTTTAATTTGTATATTCTTATTCATATATTTCAGAATCAAGTTGTTTAATATAACTGTTATACTCTGGACTGTTATATAAACTTAAACAGGAAAATAGTGCAACATCTTTATCATATGTTGAAAAAGCACTTTCTTTATAGTTTTCTTCTACAAATCTTCTAACATGTTTGTATACTCTTAAATCATGAGAGCCAGACTGAAAATAAGCTCCTTCAGCAACAGCATACTCTTTATAGATTTGACTTTTTTTATCTAGAGTCTTGTATCCCATGCAATAAGCCATACCATAATCCTTGAGTTTTTGTCTGGAATCAATGATATGTGATTTTTTAATTGTTGTATTAGTAATTGTACAGCCCTGTGATAGTAATAAAAAAGGTATAAGGGCTATTATATATAAACATTTCATTACTTTATCTCCCAAAAAAGGATTTTATCAGTTCTAGCAGGAGGATCAGGTTGAAAATAACAACTATCACCACAAGTGAAGCCATTCCATAGTGTGACATGTCCAGTTGCATCGCCCCAACCTGTAACATCAAATATTATTATGCCTGTTTTTCCTATAAGTTGATTACGAACTTCTGACATTGCTATTTGTGTCGATTTAAAAGTAGAGGTTGGCTGACCAAAATTTTTTGTCACTAGCTTAATAGCATCTTTTACTCTTAATAAATATATCTTATTATCAGCACCTTTCGCCCATCCCCCTCTACTACTATCACTTGTAGCTATTGTATATCCAGAATAATTCAATGATCTACTAAATCTTAAAGCACACGCATTAGTATAGGCGTTAGGGTTTTCTAAGTGTAGAGCTAATGCTTGACCTCCTACTAACGTATATGCTTCTGAAGCTGAGCTATTAACTGGATAGTTTTTCCAAAGTTTTGTAAATAATGAATTTCTTGTTATTTTTACCTCTTCAACACTAATTTCAGGTTCTGCCTGTGTGGTTGAAGTGTCTGAATCATTTGATCCCAATATTCGTCCTATTAACCAGCGAGCACCTCCAGCTGTATCAGGAAGGATAGGCATGTTCTACTCCTTATTTTTATCAATTTTTAAATGAGCTCGTATTTTTTGTTGTATTGAAGTACGTAAAGACCTCTGTATATCCATCAATATCAGTCGTACCTTCAAACAATTCACCTGTTTTTTCAGCCTGAGCAATATAATCCACATAGCTATAGGGTAAATCATCATCATCTACAAATCTAAACTGAGCACTATACTTATCTAACTTCAAATGCACCTTTATCTCATCAGGCTTAGCACTAAAGAACGTTTGTGTTTTACCCTCATCATCAGTCACACCCTCATAAGTCTCTTGAGTTCGTTCATTAATCGCAACATAAGGTGTATTCGCATAAGCAATATC